>PIVT01000011.1 GCA_003353845.1 Pseudomonadota bacterium
CCTAGAGGAATGATCCTCATCGGCTTCATCGAAAGATGGGGTCGATACAGAACCCGGCTTACAGTTCACTTTGCGAGTCAGCTACGGTCGCACGCAAACCCGGGGGCCGAAGCTTCGGCCACGCCCCCGGCGCTCCAACATCTTTTTCGCCCTAGGAGTGTGCGCGGCAGAGGGAGTGCGTAGCCAAGCCGTGGAGACAGCCCGCTGGCAAGGCGCGAAAGTGCCGCCCTAGCGAGCTAGGGCAAGCTTTCGCAACGCCGCCAGGGGGATTGGATACACGAATGGATGCGTGCTCCCCTCTGCCGCGCACACTCCTAGCTCAGGGCCGAATGCTGCGACTGAAACAAAGCAGCTTCGAGCGCCGCTCCTCGGGATAACTCTTCCACTTCTCCACAGGCAACTCCTGGCTTTCCACCCGCAGAAAGCCGTGGCGCTCAAAGAAGCTGCCCACGCGATCCGATGTCGTGCAGGCAAAAACCGTGGAGAGACCCAATCGCTTGGCTTCATTGATAGCGTGCTGTACCAGATGCCCACCCACGCCCTCTCCGGCAAAGCGAGTCAAGGTATAGAGAGAGGCGATCTCTCCGGATTGCGAGGCTTCGTTCACAATCAGCGAACCGATGCCCGCCAGAAAATGTTCTTCTACGAAGGCGCCAAAGCCGCTGCTCAAAATAGTGTCGATGCCCGCGGCGTCACGCGGAACCAAGTAGCCTTCTTCTACACCTCGCAGCACAAAGGAATGCGCCGCGTCGCAATCGTCGATGCCAAAAGCGCGTACGGTCACGTAGCCACCGCAGGTAAAGAGCGTGCCCGATCCCACGTAAGTGAAGAGTTCATCCGCCAGGCCCTCGGAGGTACACAAACTAATGGAGGGTACCCCTCGCCCTAAGAGCACATCACATTGCTCGAAGAAGACCTTGCGCCGAGGATCTCCAGTGGCCTTCAAGCTTCCCAACCCCTCGCGATCCACAAAGCTCAAGCGGTTTCCGTCGTCCCGTGAGAGCCCGCCCTGCCCATCGATCCAAACCAACTTGGACAAGCCGAGTTCCAAGAGCGCCTGAGCCGCCTTGTCGGCGAAGGGAACCTCCTGAACGTGAACGGCGACACAAGCGGACTGTTGCAAGCAGCGCCAAACCTGAGCCGCCAGGCACGCTTCGCCACTGGACAGCGCCGCACTGGACGACAGGTCCTGGCAAACTTCGAGATCCGCCGAAACCAACACTACGCGGATATCATTTTCTGCGAGTTCCTGGCACACGGCACTGAGCGCCGATTTCTCCTTTGCTGACGCGCCCTCCACCACCAACCCGAGAGTCCGGCCGGCGAACTCGCGCAGATAAAACCCTTTCTCCGAAAGTGGAGTAGGAGAGCTGGCAATGGGTTGATTCGAGGGTTTCATCGAGCCTGGTTCCTGTCTTTCACTTCACAACATTGATGATTTCTGTAGTCAGGGTAGGTTTCACACCTATGGAATGGCAAGCCTGGTTGACAATTGCGGTCGTAATCCTCGTTTTCATCGCTTTGGCGAAGGAAGTGGCGGGCCCGGACATCTTGATGATGGGGGGGCTGCTCGTCCTCGCCCTCACCGGCGTACTCGACGAACAAGAGACCTTTGCCAGCTTTTCCAATCCCGCTGTATTGACCATCGGAGCCCTGTTCATCCTCTCGGCCGCCCTGCGTGAAACAGGGGCCATGGACATCGCCATGAGCCGACTCATCGGCAGAGCGCGCACTGAGCGCGCTGGACTCGCTCGTTTGCTGCCCCCCTTGGCCGTCTTTTCCGCCTTCATCAATAACACCACCATCGTCGCCATGATGACGCCCTTGCTCATCGATTGGGCCAAGCGCTTTCAGCTTTCGCCCAGTCGCCTGCTCCTGCCCTTGAGTTACGCCACCATGGTGGGCAGCACCATGACCATCATGGGCACCAGCGTCAATTTAACCGTGGCTGGCCTCATGCTGAGCAATGGCATGAAGCCCATGGGCTTCTTTGAGCTGTTCCCGGTGGGCATTTTCATCTGCCTGGCGGGCCTGGTCTATCTGCTCCTTGTCACACCCTTCTTGATCCCCGTGCGCAAGGACCCCGTCACCGAAGGCGCCGACGAGCGCCGCGAGTACACCACCGCCATGCGGGTCGAAGTACACTGTGGCCTGGTGGGAGAAACGGTGGACGATGCGGGTTTGCGCCACTTGCCCGGCTTGTTCCTCATCGAAGTCGATCGCGACGATGAGGTGATTACGCCCGTGGGCCCCGATTTCGTCATCCAAGCCGACGACCGCCTGGTGTTTGCCGGCGTGATCAGCACCATTGTCGACTTGCAACGCATCCGCGGCCTGGTGCCCGTGACCGCCGACGACGCCGCCCGTGATTACGATCCGGACCGACGCCTGGCCGAAGCCGTCATTTCTCGCACCTCCCCCCTGGTGAATCGCAGCATTCGCGAAACGGATTTCCGCAGCGCCTACGATGCCGCCATTGTCGCGGTACATCGCAACGGGGAACGTGTGCACGAAAAAATCGGCGACATCGTGCTGCGCCCGGGCGACACCCTGCTCTTGCAAACCGGCCCGGACTTCATCCAAGTCCACCGCAACAGCCAGCATTTTTATCTGGTCAGCGAATTGCCCGGAACCGAATCGCGCCGCTATCACCGCGCCGGCATGGCCGTGGCGATCTTGCTCGGCCTGATCCTGGCGACCACCACCGAGACCCTACCCATTGCCATCGCCGCCTTTGTTGCCGCCGGCGCCTTGATTGCCACGCGCTGCATTTCTGCTGCGTCTGCACGCAAGGCCATCCACTGGCCGATTCTCGCCGTCATCGCCGCGGGCTTGGGCATCGCCTCGGCCATGGAAAAAACGGGTGCCGCCGATAGCATTGCTCAACTCATTGTCGGCAGCGCCGGTCAGTTCGGGCCTCTGGTCACACTGGGGATTCTTTACTTCTCCACCACGTTGCTTTCTGAGTTACTGAATCACAATGCCTCGGTGGCCATCATGTTTCCCATTGCCCTGGCCACGGCCCACAGCCTGGGCGTCGACCCGCGCGGCTTTGTCATGGCCATCGCCATTGGCGGAAGCTGTGCCTTTGCAAATCCCGTGAGCTACCAAACGCACCTCATCGTCTACGGCCCCGGCGGCTACCACTTCCGCGATTTTGTGCGAACTGGAATCCCCCTCGACTTGCTATGCGGTGCCATCGCATTGACGCTCATTCCCAGATTCTGGCCCTTCTAAGGCTCCTATTGCCCTGCGAAAGCCCCGCTGTCCTGCGCCTTCCTACACCTAGCCCGTTCTTTTTTGATCTATCGATGTCACCAACCTCTGAGTTAGGGGCACTTCGATACATAGATAAAACGGAAATCAAGCCCTTGCGGAATTGATTCTTCGCGTGAAAACAGCAAAAAGGGGTCCGAAAGGCGTAGAATACCAAGCCAAGACAATGAGCTAACCGGTTTAAGTGCTGGTCCAGCAGTGAAATCCAGAAACTCTGAAATTTGCGCAACTGCCTATATTCAGAGTGCAAGGAACACGCAAGACAAGACCCGCTGCGCCATTAAGGTACAAAATCGTACTCCAGATTCGAACCGGGTTTGGTCGATAACAATTAAGAAACGTAAACAATCTAGAAACCTCGAAGCAACGATAGTTGAGGTAACGATAGTAGGTGTAGCGATAAGTAGATGTACCTAATGGATGGATGGAAACGAGAGGGTCTTCGAATCGTTCTAACGAATCGGTCTAACCGTTTGAAGCCACAACGATCCGTCAGGCATCTAAAGCAAGTTCGAAAGAAAAACTAAACGCGTAACTGAACGTGTGACTGAGGGTTTCACTAAGAGCAGTAAGAGGTAGTAACGTGACCAAGCAGCAAGCCAACAACAAAATCTCCGAACTCGCCCCCGAACGCGACGTCTCCGCACCCTTAAAGGCCGCCGGTGGAGCCGCTCCCGTCGCCAACACAGGGGGCCTCGACAGCGCTCGTGAGCGCCGCCCGCTCGAGTCTTACTTCCACGAAATTGGCGGCACGCGCACCTTGCGCCGCGAAGAAGAAGTCATCCTCGCCAAGGAATTACAGGCTGCAACAGCTGGCCTGCGCTCTGTGTTGTACAGCATTCCCGCCTCGGCACGATTCGTCGTGGCGCGCTGGGATGAACTGCGCGGGATGTCCCACACAGGTGCCAAGATTTCAGAATCCGCCTCTGACGAAGAAACCAGCGAAATTGCAAAACGTGTTGAGAAGTCAGTGGGGAACCTGCGCAAGCAACTGGAGCAGCGTGCAGAACTGAGGAACGCCGAGGTACAAGACGCCGAAACCATCAAGAAGATCGACGCCAAAATTGCACGCCAAATGCGTCAGACACAGCTCTCGCTGTCTCTCTTGTCCGAAATTCGCGAACACATCATGCAGCTCGCCTTCAAACTGCGCAGCCGTCGTCTCACCGACGACGTTCGCGAAGAGATCGAGCGCGAATGTGGCTTGGATCGAGAGTCCATGCTGGAGCGTATTGAAGCACTCCAAGCCGCCCATGAAAATTTGAGCGATACCAAGAACCGCTTCATCGAGCACAATTTGAAGTTGGTGGTCGCCATTGCCAAGGATTATCGGAACCTGGGCCTGAGTTTCCCCGACCTGATTCAAGAGGGAAACCTGGGACTGATTCGTGCAGTCGAGAAGTTCGACTACAAGCGCGGCTTCAAGTTCTCAACCTACGCCGTGTGGTGGATTCGACAGGCCTTGGTGCGAGCGATTCAAAACCACTCGCGCACCATTCGACTGCCCTCCCATGTGCACGACCGCTTGCAGCGCAGCCAGCGCATCAGGTCAGAACTCACCAGCCAACTGGGCCGCGAGCCCACTCCCGCAGAGTTGGCTCCTGTACTCGGAACCGATGAAGAGTCCATCGAGGCGCTCACGCGTCTCTCGCGCGAAGCGATCTCCCTGGAGTCGCCCATCTCCGGGACCGAGAAGCGCTTGGAAGATTTCGTGGCCGAAGAAGCCAATGACAAGCCCCGCCCCGATGGTGGCATCGACGACGACCGCATGGCCATTGGCATTGGCAAACTCATCGACGGATTGATCCCGCGCGAGCAGCTCATCCTGCGCCTGCGCTATGGGCTGTCCGGCGAAAATGAGCACACGCTGGAACAGATCGGACAGATTCTTTCACTCTCCCGTGAACGTGTCCGCCAACTCGAAGCCCGCGCTTTAAAGCGCCTGCGCGAAACGGTCCCGGCCCAGCGACTCCATCCCATTTTGGAGGAGTAGTTTCCTTTAGCTGGTGACTTGCAACCAAACCAAGAATGAAGCACCCACCGCCCACGCGTAAAAAGCGAAGTAGTGGAAGCGTTGGTTGTTCAAGAAGCGAACGAACCAAAACAGGGCCAGCAGACCAAAGACCAGTGCAGCCACACCGCCGATCAACATATCGCCCATGGCATCCGGCGAGCTTCCCAACAGTTCGGGCAACTTCAACAGCATGGCGCCCAGGATGGCGATGACGGACATCAAAAACGAAAACTCCGCTGCCACGGAGCCCTTCACACCCAGGGCCAAAGCCACCACCACGGTAGAACCACTGCGCGAAATGCCTGGCAAGATGGCAAAGGCCTGAGCGCAACCAATAAGAAAAGCCCCCGCCCACGAAATTTCTGAGCCACTGGCGCGCGGCAAGGTGTGTTTCGTGGTCCACAACATGCCCCCCGTAATCAAGAGGCAAACCCCGGCCAGATGGGGGGAGTCGAACTGACTTTCCATGAATTCACCAGCCCCCATCACCAAGAACACAGCCGGCACCGTGGCCACGCCCAACTTCAGGATGTACTCAATGGCAGCACGCTGCCCCTTAAAAGCCCCCACGGTCAGTTCTACAATGCGTTTGTGGTAAAACAAGAGTACCGCGACCAAGGTGGCTACGTGCACGGCGATCTCAAACAAGATGCCTTGTTGATCGACGCCGAGTAAGGCTTCGCCCATCACCAGGTGCCCTGAACTCGACACCGGAAAAAATTCCGTCAAACCTTGCGCGATTCCCAAGAGAAACGCTTCTAATCCACTCACACCCACTCCCCCCCGGCGCCAAAGCGTTCACGGGTTCTTTCCACTAGAAGATACACGGCTGGCACAATAAAGATGGTCAGCAAGGTCGAAAAGGTCATGCCACCCACGACGGCAATCCCCAAAGGCGCACGGGATTCACCACCCGCGCCCAAGCCCATGGCGATGGGCATCATCCCTACAATGGTCGACATGGCTGTCATCAAGATGGGGCGGAAGCGCGTCACACTGGCCTTCAAGGTAGCTTCGCGCAGTGACAACCCGCGCGCTCGCAATTGATTGGCAAACTCCACAATCAAAATAGAATTTTTTGTAACCAATCCGATCAGCATCACTAAACCGATCTTGCTGTAGATACTAAGGGCGACACCAAAAACGGTCAGGGCGACCAAGGCACCCGTGAAGGAGAAGGCCACAGCCACCAAAATCGTAAAAGGGTGAGCAAAGCTTTCAAATTGAGCGGCTAGCACCAAGTAGACGATGATCAATGCCAACATATAAGCGTATAACAAGGCATTGCCCGCTTCGACAAAATTGGCCGAGGCCCGCGTCAGTCGGTAGCGATAGCCGCTGGCTTCAGGGATTACCTCTTTAGCAATGGCCAATGCCGTGGTAATGGCCTCACCTTGAGAAACATCACTCGCCAGGCGAGCTTCCACCGTGGCTGAACGCAAGCGATTAAAATGCAGCACCGCTTGCGGGGCAGTGGATTCCCGGGCACTGACCAGGGAAGCCAGGGAAACCAACTTGTCCCCTGCCCCGCGCACGTAAACACCTTTGACATCGCTGGGCGCAGTGCGGTACTCCGACTCCAATTGCACAATGACCTTGTAAGTCTCTCCATGGAGTTTAAAGGTGGAAAGATCGGCACCCCCCAACAGGGTTTGCAAGGCCGTGGCGATATCGCGTACCGAAACACCTAAATCACTGGCGCGATCGCGGTCGATGCTCACATCTACCTGGGGCTTACTCATATTGAAATCCGTGCGCACCGCTTGAAAGCCTGGGATATCACGCATTTCTTGAATCATGAGATCCGCATAACGAGACAACTCGCCCAGGTCATCGCCCTGAATCGTGATGGAGACCGGAGCCGAGGACATAATGGAAGTGAGCGGAGGTGGATTCATGGGAAAGGACTGCACACCGGGAATATCCCAGAGCCGCGTAAAAAGGGTCGCCTTGATTTCATCGGCGCTGCGCTCGCGTTCATCGCGTGGCTGCAACATGGCAAAGACGAAGCCCTCGTTCACCATGCCCGGCGTTCCAATGCCCAAGGCCACCACGGACATCACGCGGTCCATCTCGGGTTGATCCAAGAATGCCTGTTCCACTTGTGCCTGGTAACGCGCGGTGTAATCAATGGTACTTCCGTGGGGAGCTTGGGTGTAGGCAAACAACATGTCTCGGTCCGACGGCCCGATGAGTTCCTGATCAATTTGATTGACCAAGGCAAAACCCAGAGCAAACCAGGCGATGCCCACCGCGATCCAGGGCCAGGGTCTCTGCAGCACCCGTGCCACGCGCTTTCCGTATCCACCCACCAGGCTTTGGATAGACTCTCCAATGCGCCGCAAGAGTTTGGGTGAATCTTCACTCTTGGGTCGCAAGATACGCGCGCACAGCGTGGGGCAAAGCGTAAGAGAAACAAAGCCTGAGATGGCGACGGCCACCGCTACGGTGACTCCGAACTCGCGAAACAGGCGCCCTGTTCGATCACTCATCAAAGCCAGGGGCACAAAGGCGGCCACCACAGAAACCGTGGCTGCAATCACGGCCATGGAGATTTCTTGCATGCCGTTTCGTGCAGCGTCCATAGGCGATTCACCCAGATCGATACGCCGCGTAATGTTTTCCAGCACCACGATGGCGTCATCCACCACCAAGCCAATGGCCAGCGTAAGACCCATGAGCGTGAGCGTATTGATGGAAAAGCCAAAGGCCTTCATGGCTGCCAAACTGCCGATCAATGAGACCGGTATGGCAAGGGCCGGAATAAAGGTCGCCCGGAAGCTTCCCAAAAAGAAAAAGATGACGATGACAACAAAGAGGACGGCTTCCAAGATCGTTATGGCCACATCGCGAATGGAACTGCGAACAAACTTGGCGGCGTCGTAGCCCTGTTTCAACATCACACCGGGGGGGAGTTCGCCCCGAATCAATTCCGCCTCGTGTTTCACGGCATTGGCAACCTCCAAGAGGTTGGCCTTGCTTTGCTTCACAATCCCCATGGCCACCGTGGGCACACCGTCGACATGAACCACTTTGCGCTCATCTTCGGGACCCACTTCAACCCGAGCGACATCGCGCAGAAAAATCGTCTGGCCTTTGACCTGGGCGATGGGAAGTCGCTCGTACTCTTGCACCGTGTGCAACTCACCCAAGCTGCGCACGGTGAACTCATGCTCCATGCCTTCCAAACGACCCGATGGGATGTCGACGTTCTCGCGTTCCAAGGCCCTGGCGATGTCCGCCACCGTCAAACCGCGCCCCGTCAGTTGTGCGCTATCCACCCACACGCGCATGGAATAACGTCGCTCGCCGCCCACAATGACAAACGCCACACCCGGTACCTTCGCCAAGCGATCTTTGACTTGTTGCTCAAGAATGGAAGTGAGCTGTACCTGGTCGTAACCCTCGCCGGACAGCGCCAGCCACAGCACGGTGTCCGAGGTGGCCGAGCGTTTGGAAACCACCGGCGCTTCCACTTCCTTGGGAAGGTGCCTGCGGGCGCGGGCGACACGGTCGCGCACATCGTTGGCCGCGGCCTCAATGTCGCGGTTCAACTCAAACTCTACGGTAATGCGGGAAACCTGCTCGCGACTCTTGGAAGTGACATGCTTAATGCCTTCGATGCCAATGACTTCATCTTCAATGGGCTGCGTAACCGAGTTTTCCACCACTTCAGGAGCCGCACCGGGAAAGACCGTGGTGATGGTCACCGAGGGGGAATCCACATCGGGAAATTCACGCAGGGAAAGACCCTGGTAAGAGATACCTCCCGCCAATACGATGATCATGGAACAGACGATGGCGAAGACAGGCCGGTCAATGGAAACCGCCGAGATTTTCACCGAGCAGCCTCACTCTCAGAGACTTCGGAATCTGGAGCGGGAGCGGGAGCTTGCTCTGTGGATTTGGCTTGTACTTGCAGGCTAGAAGGCACCAGTTTCAGCGGGACGCTGGGAAAAACTTTGTGCGTGCCCGCCGAAACCACGCGATCGCCCAAAGACAGGCCTTCAGCGACTTCAACACGACCGGGAACGCGCAGCCCCAATTTCACAGGCACGCGCTCACCAAAGACTTCATCCCCGTCCTCTTTTACCCGCCAGACAAAAGTACCCGTGCGGTCGTAGACCACAGCAGCCTCGGGAATGAGCAAAGCGTTCGCATGCTCACCCAAGTCGGCACGTATTTTGGTGAAGAGCCCGGGCTTCAGCCGTCCGTTGCTGTTTTCCACCCAGGCTTTTAACGTGAGTCGGCGGGTTTCAAAATCCAGCGTGGGTCCGATATAGAAAATGCTGCCTTCAAAAGTTTCTCCGGGATAAGGCGCCACTTCAAACTGAATCAGAAAGCCAAGCTCTACCTTGCCCACGGCCTGTTCTGGCACACTGAAAATCACCTGCAAATTTTCTACGTTGGAGAGGGGGATCAGTGGGGTTTCATCGTCCACACGATCGCCGGGAAACACCAAACTCAGTCCAATGGCGCCCGACCAGGGAGCCCGCACGACGGTTCGCTCGACATTGAGACGAGCCAGGTCGACACTGGCCTTGGCGATGTCACGCTCAGCCGCTGCGAGATCTAGATCGGCTTTGGAAGCCGCCTGTTGTTTGACCAGGTCGCGCGTCCGCGCGTAAACCGCTTCTTTCAGACGCATCACCGCTTCGGCTTCGTCCAAGCGCGCACGGAATTCAGCGTCGTGCAAATGATAGAGTTCAGCCCCCTTCTCGAAGAACGTCCCCTCCGCAAAGGGGAAATCCACGGATTTGATGACACCCGTCACTTCAGGCTTAATCATAATGTGGCCGGTGGGGTAGAGTTCCCCAACCAAGTCCACCACATTGCGCAGGTTTTCCCGCGCCACAGCGCTCACTTCCACCACCACAGGTGGCGGCCCGGAAGACTCGGATTCCTCGCCCTCGCAACCCGCCAGCGCCAACCCACAAGCCAATCCACAAGCCAATCCGCGAGTCCAGCGCAGACCCGTCATCCACGCGGAGCCCAGCGGGCCTCGATTTTGCTCGGGTTTCGGTCCTCGACCAGAAAAATGTAAGTGAAAGCCATCAAACAGCATCTTCTGAGAGTATCGGACGCAAACCTCCGGCGGTAGGGAACCCGACCCGGCCGGCTGGCCTCACCGATCCCCGATCCTCTAAAAAGGTGGGTTCAGAAGGGCTTCCGTAAGGGAAAGCCGAGAATCAATTGGCTATGCTGCGCCCCATGAAAAACAACATCGGATCTCTCCTCACCAAGCGAGCTGAAATCAGTCCCACCGTCGAGGCCTTTGTCGAGGTCGAGCGGAAGCGACGTTTCACATTTTCTGAACTCAACCAACGCGCCAACCGCCTTGGCAACGCCCTGACCCATCAAGGTGTCGAACCCGGCGAGCGCGTGGTCATGCTGTTGATGAACGGCATTGAATTCATCGAGACCTACTTCGGCGGTGCCAAGATCGGTACCGTGCTCGTGCCCGTGAACTGGCGCCTCGCCTCGGCTGAAATCGCCTACATCCTCAAGGATTCGGGTGCCACGAGCATTGTGTACGACTCCGAATTTGATGAGATCATCAAACCCATTCGAAACGGTGAGCACGGCGACACCCACATCTCCCAGTGGATTCGCAAAGACAATACCGAGGGTGGCGACACGCCCGACTTCAGTCTCGACTACGAGACCATCACCGCGGAGGCTTCCAGCGAGGAACCAGCTCTGGGCGCCTTTGACGATGATTTGCTCTTTATCATGTACACCTCGGGCACCACAGGACGACCCAAGGGTGCCATGCAAACCCATAACACCATGCTCTGGGCGCATCTCACCTGTTTGACGACCTCGGATATGCGCGGCGACGACAGCTTCTTGCTCTCCCTGCCCATGTTCCATGTGGGATGCATGTTGCCCGCCTCGCAAATGGTTCACCGCGGTGCCAAGGGCATCATCATGCGCAACATCGATTTCGCCGTGATGTTCCAAGCCATTCAAGATGAGAAAGTCAGCATCTTCATGTCCGTCCCCGCGCTGCTGCAGTTCATGCTGCTGTTCCCGGACAAAGACAAGTACGACATCTCCAGCGTGCGTTGGATTGCCACGGGCGCGGCCCCCGTTCCCCTGTCCCTGCTTCGCGATTACAAGGACTTGGGCATTGTGATTTATCAGGCTTACGGCTTAACCGAGGCCTGTGGTCCCGGCACCGTGCTATCCCCCGAAGATGCCGAGACTAAAGAAGGCTCGGCTGGACGACCGCAAATGCACACCACCATGCGCGTGGTGGATGAGTCTGGCAAGGACATCGAACCGGGCAGCGACCAGGTCGGCGAATTACTGCTCGCCGGTCCTCACATGATGACGGGCTATTGGAATAAACCCGACGAGACGGCCAAAGCACTGCGCGATGGCTGGCTTTACACAGACGATCTGTGCACCATCGATGCCGACGGCTGCATCACCATTTGTGATCGCAAGAAGGACATGATCATCTCGGGAGGTGAGAACATCTATCCGGCTGAGCTTGAAAAGGTGCTGTCCGATAGCCCCGAGGTGAAGGAAGTGGGTGTGATCGGAATGCCCTCTAAAAAATGGGGCGAAACGCCCGCGGCCATCGTCGTGCCCGCCGACGGCGAAACGCCAACAGCGGAATCGCTGACCGAGTATTGCAAGAAGCATCTGGCCGCCTTCAAGACACCCAAAGTCTTTGAGTTCACCGATGTACTTCCGAGAAATCCATCGGGCAAGCTTCTCAAGCATGAACTGCGCGAAAGTTTTCCTGGACCTGCTCCCGAGTAGCGCATCTTCAGTTAACGAAAGGAAACAGGAACACGGCCATGGATCTCGTTTGTCTCGACCTCGAAGGTGTACTCATCCCTGAAATCTGGATCAACTTTGCCGAGAAGACCGGCATCGAGGAGTTGCGTCTCACCACACGCGACATCCCCGACTACGATGTGCTCATGACCAAGCGCCTGGGCATTTTGGAAGAGCACGGACTGGGCATCGAAGGCATTGAGGAAGTGGTCTCAGCCATGGACCCCATGGAGGGCGCCAAGGAATTTTTGGATGAACTGCAAAGGACTTTTCAGGTCATCATCCTGTCCGACACCTTTTACGAGTTCGGCCTTCCCCTGGTGCGCAAGCTGGGCAACCCCACCTTGTTTTGTCACAAGCTCAAGATCTCCGAGGCCGGCAAGATCGAGGACTACCTCATCCGTATTGACGACCCCAAGCGCCGCGCCGTCAAAGCCTTTCACGAATTGAACTTCAGGGTGATTGCCGCCGGAGACTCCTACAACGACACCAATATGCTGAGCGAGGCCGATGCCGGCATTCTGTTCAAAGCCCCCGCCAATGTCATTGAAGAGTTTCCACAATTTCCCAGCGTGACGGAATATGACGATCTCCTGGCCGAGATCCGAAAAGCCGCAGCTCAACTGCCCTAGCCAGCAGAGTTCAAGGCTGTTTCTATCCTGACTTCAATAAAATAGGTAGCTCCTGTGCAACTTCTGCACTCTCGAGAGACGCCCTGGAAGCCAAAGGCCTGCCCGGGCCTGAAAAGTGTATTTCAAGTGCGGGAAACACTCCAGCTGTAGCCCTAACATGCCGTTATTGCTTGAGTACTGGGAAGAACCCGTTTCATGCAAGGCCCTCTCGCTTCTTATCAGCCCCGCAGTTTTCGAGAGACTGACCAGGTAGTCACCCGATTGACGTACGAGTCAGAATGACTTAATCGGTGTACCTGACCCGGGAAGTAAGCAGAACAGGCAGTGAAACAGTTGGAGCGACATGAGTCCGAGTAAACGCATCGAAAGCAAGTTTGAAGATTGGGCCCGCCTGATCATTCGACACCCTTGGAAATTCATCCTGCTCCCACTCTTGCTGAGCGCCCTGCTCGGCCTGGGCTACGAGAACCTGCGCGTCGAAGCGTCCACCGAGAGCTTCCTGCAGAAAAACGACCCCGCCCGCCTCACCTACAATGAATTTCGCCGCGAATTCAACGGTGATGAAACCGGACTGCTCCTGATCCAGTCCGATCAGATCTTTTCCAGCGATTTCCTGCTGCGCCTGAAGGCCCTCCACGAAGACCTCGAAGCAAACGTCCCCTACCTCTCCAAGATCGACAGTTTGGCCAATGCCCGCTCGACCTATGGACGCGGTGACGAACTCGTCGTTGAAGACCTGTTAGAAGATTGGGATGGGGACGAGTCCGGGGTGGCTGCCATCAAAGCCCGCGCCCTCTCCATTCCCTTGCTGCAGAACACCATCCTGGCCCCCAACGGAAGGCTCACCGCCATCAATATGGCCTTCACACCGGGACAGCGAGGCGATGCCAAAATATTGGACGCCTCAGGTTTTGATGACGATGCCTTTGCAGAAGCGCCCGCGGCTCAAGATTCCAACACGCCTTACGTGCCACCTCTCATGGAGGCCGAAGAAAACGCGGCCATCGTGCATACCATTGAAACCATCATGGCAAAGCATCACGATCCGGAGCACTTCCCCATCCAATTGGGTGGTGGCCCGCCCATGACCTACTTGATTCTCGGTGCCATTGAGAGTGACATGACCTTCTTTACCACCGGGGCGATTTTGGCCATCGCGCTCCTGCTCTTCGCCCTATTCCGCAGACTCTCCGGCGTGTTCTTGCCCGTGGTTTGTGTGGTGATTCCTTTGCTGGCCACCTTTGGCATGATGGGGCTCATGGGCCTGCCTATCACCATTGCCAGCCAGATCATGCCCAGCTTCTTGCTGGCCGTGGGTGTGGCCGATGCCGTTCACCTCCTGGCCATCTTCTACAATCAGTACGACAAGGGAACCAGTCGCGAAGAATCCCTGGTCTACGCCTTGGGCCATTCGGGCCTGGCCCTGCTCATGACCAGCATCACCACCGCCGGCAGCCTCATGTCCTTCCTCTCCGCCGATCTCCAGACCCTCAAGGACTTCGGAATATCGGCACCTGCCGGTGTCATGCTGGCGCTCTTTTACAGCTTGACCATGTTGCCCGCCCTCATGGTGGTCACCCCCATTCGGCGCAAGACACGCAAGGCCGATGCGGGTAAGGCCGGGAAGCTAGACCACATTCTCAGCCACATCGGTGACTTCTCAACGGCTCGTCCATGGGCCATGGTCGCGGTCTGGAGCCTGGTTTGCCTGGGATCGGTATACGGAGCTATCAAGATTGAGTTCGCCCACAATCCATCGCATTGGTTCAAGGAAGGCACTCCTTTCCGCACAACCATGGATCTGGCCAAGAACGAAATGGGGACGGGCTTGTCGGCCGAGGTGCTCGTCGACACCGGTGCCGAGAACGGATTGCACGATCCGGAGACCCTGCGCCGCATCGATGCAATGCAGCAATACCTCCAAGACGTCGAGATCTCCGGTGTCGGCGTCGGCAAGGTCATCTCCATCATCGACATTATCAAAGAAACCAACCAGGCCTTGAACAGCAACGATCCCGCCGCCTATGTCATTCCCGACACTCGAGCACTCGTCGCACAAGAGCTGTTGCTCTTTGAAAACTCGGGCTCGGATGATTTAGAAAACGTCGTCGATCCACTGTTCCAAAAGGCACGCCTCACCCTGCTCATTCCCGACGCCGACGCCTTTAAATACAAGTTCTTCATCGAAGAAGCCCAGATCGAATTGAATCGTATCGCTGGGGACAAAGCCGATGTGCAAATCACGGGCTTGATTCATCTCTCGGCGCGCACCACCTCGGCCATGATCACCAGCATGGCAAAGTCCTACGCCATCGCCCTTGTGGTCATCACCATCCTCATGATCGTCCTCATCGGCGATGTGCGCATGGGTGCCCTGTGCATGATTCCCAACCTCGCACCCATCGTCTTCTCCCTGGGCTTCATGTACTGGTTTGATTTCCCGCTCGACGCTTTCTCCATGCTCATCGGGAGCATTGCCTTGGGCATCGCCGTGGACGACACCATTCACTTCATGCACAACTTCCAGCGCTACTTCCGCGAAACGGGCAATGCCCGACTGGCCGTTCACAAAACCTTGCTTTCCACGGGACGAGCGCTGCTCATCACTTCGGTGGTCTTGAGTGCAGGCTTCTTCGTTTTCGCTTTTGCCACCATCAACAACATCGTCAATTTCGGAATCATCACGGGTGTGGCCGTCATCGTGGCCTTCCTGGCCGACGTCCTGCTCTCCCCTGCCCTGGTGGTCATCGCCACGCGCAAAGAAGAACTCTCCGGTACGCCCACGCGACAACAAAGCAGTGAAGAAATGGATGCAATGAGTTGGGTCGGCGACGGAGAAATGCCTGTCTTTGAGGCCCGCACTTCTCTCTGAGATTTTCTCTAAGCGAAAGCTCTACCCCTGCACGTAACACCCACCGTCTTTTAATGCCCGCATCAGAGCCGCACATTCCTGACCAATATACCTTGTGTGTTGAGGCATCAGCCAAGGCATGACATCCAATAGGTACCAGGACAGATCTTCCGGGTCGTCGAATTCCCCTTCCCACAAGACCGCATCTGCTTCATGGGTAATCAACATTCCTCTGGATTTGCCATTCTCGATCCCAAACAAGAACAAACCCGCTGGATCCGTTTTCAGCGGGAGCGGTCGTTTGAAATGGTCTTCCAATAACCGCCATCCCTGTTTCCAATTGCCCTCATTGATGTGGGCCGAATGAATGATAAAAGTGGCCGAGCCGACAGGTACCCCGAGTTCTGCTGCCACTTCTCGTTGCAAGCGAACCAAGGACATCGCTTCCAGTGGCCACTCGTTATAGATGTCAGTCGCCCTCAACACGCAAGAGCCGAACAACTCACCATCGAGAATGTCGAAAGTCACCGAAATGATATTGGGTGCGCCCTCATTGGCCACTTGAAGATCTATGGGATCAAGCAACACCATGGTGCCACTCCTGCTGTCCTGAGACTTCTTGAGTTGCTCAACAACTCGCTGCAACTGATTCATGCGGACCGTCTCCTCCCCTCCTTTCGATCTACGCAAGGGCGCTTCTTGCAACCGTTGCCCATAACTGTAGTCGCGATACTCAGAGGGAGAAGAAGACATGAAATGCCGGTAATAAGTTTCAAATTCATCTCTATTGAATTCAAAGAATGAGGCGGGACCCTCCTCTTCTTGATCCAACTCGATTGTAAGAACCGCATTCAAGGCATCGGCCACGCGGTCACCCTCTTCAGAGCATTTCACCAGACCGCAGCGCAATACCATATTGAGTAACTGCAGCCAGCCATCCCCAAGGTCATCTGCAAACATTGGAAAACTCGTCTTCCTGGAGGGAAACGTAACTCGTGGCGCGATGACGATGGGGGGAAACGTTCGCTGTTCCATTTCCTTTGGCAAAAAGGGAACACGGTCCAACTGTTCCGCAACCTCGCGCGGGCTCTTATCACGCCAATCCCAAAGTGTGACATAGCGTCTAAGCTGGTCTACCGCTTCACAATCCATTTCTGGATAAAGAGACCAGCCTGAACCTTCCACCTTGCCTTCCTGGTTAATGCCATCCTGCCACAGGGCCGTGAGAACCTCACCTAACATGGCTGGGTCATCACCACACAAAACAATATTTCGGATGGATGGGTTTAGATACAACCCTCTCAACAACCAGCCCAAATCTGTTTTCGAATTCAACGTACCAACGAAACTCACCCTATTGAGATCCACCTGCGCAGCAATGGCCTTGACGGGGGAATGAAGAGAGCACACGGCAATGTCTCCACTTGCTGAATTTCGCCAGTTCAGCTTTCGTACATATTGAGACTCCCAGGTGTGTATAATTTCATCCGTTGTCTGGTGGCCATCCGCCAATCTTTCCATGGACATCATCATCTCCTTCACCAGCACACATACACTCACGCCACTCACAAGCCGCGCGGCCAATGTAGCCCTATTAACTAATCAGTTGATTAATATCCTAGTCCGAAGGCTCTGGTTGTGCAAAGGGAAACTGACCGCAACTCCGGGGAGGCCCCTCTCAACCACGACAGCCAGGGTCGATGTTCGACATTTCACGAGATTGGACTGAGGAAGCGCATCTGCTAAAATCGCGCCCTCCCTCACAGGCATGAACAAGCTATGGAGTCAAATTCAACCCCATAGGGCAGTACCCGCAGCAATGCGACCCAGGACTCTATTGTTTTGAGTTGCTACCCAACAAACTCATGTCTGAAAAAACATGACATAGGCAGGGACCGTGGCAGCGAAAAAAAAGACCGTGCCCTCAAAGACCCGAAAAAAGGTGTCTAAAAAGCGCGGCCGACCCAAGAAACCGGTAGATGAACAACAGATCCGGTTAGATCTAATCGATGCAGCAGCTCGCTGCCTGACTGAACAATCTTATCGCTCCGTCTCCATCAGAGAGATTGCAGAAGAAGCCAATACAACGTCCGCGATGATCAGTTACTACTTTGGGAACAAAGAAGGCCTCGTCATTGCGCTACTCGAAAACACATTAACCAAGCCAAGAATCCTCGCGGAGGGTGAGGCGGCCCTGCCCGTTACAGACAAAAATCAACGCACCGCCTTTGCCCTGCAGGAATTTGTCACCATACAACAGAACCACCCCTGGTTGAGCCGGTTGATTGTTGATGACCTGCTAAATGAAGAGTCGACCATTCGAGACGTTTTCCTTGGCAAGATTGCAAAAAATAGTGCCGCCTTTTTCAAAACCTTTGTCGACCTTCAAAAGAAGGAAGGCGTGTACAGAAAAGATCTCGACACCAAATTGACGACTGTTTCCATTATCAGTCTTTTCCTAATGCCATTCATTGCCATGCCAATGATTCGAGAGGCCTACGGTGTCGACATGGAAGGCAAGGACCTCGATCGATGGGTAGAACACACCATCGACATTTTGGCAAATGGCATCGATCGCTGATCACACAGGCATTGCAGCCTGACACACCCGTTTTTTTGAACAATTCACACAGGTTCCTGAGCGATATTCACTCAAGTTGCACGTGAGTTTTCGCTTCTGTCCGTATTCCCGGCGGAACTTTTCACGGAAATCAACCCACCCCCCTTTACAGGGAAAACCTCTTCGTCCATTATGTTAATCACTTGGTTAATTATATCCGAGATCGGGATCAGCAGTACCCCATCGGCCAATAAATCACTGAAGCGGTCCAAGAGGAGCACTGAACATGGGCAAGATAATGTGGGACATGATTGAACGAACGACGACCGGTCCAATTATGAGCGAAGATGATTTTGAAAATGAACTCTTCCCGACCGTGATCGCAGAACTCGTGGCTAAGCACAAAATCGAGTTCGACCCCAATGAACCCATCATGTCCGACCCCGACATGGCAGATGCCATTTTCAAAGCCGGAATGGAACTGCTGATGGAAGTTGGCTTGTACTGCAAAGACACCAAGCGCCTGGTCAAGTTTACCGAATCGGAACTTTGGGAAGTCATCCGAACGAGAAGGCACACCGTCACCCTGGGAACAGGTCGAGAGGCCATCACCCTCGATCCACGTACCGCCGGAGATCCTCGGCACCCTTTCACGTGGTTTCCTGCCGGGGCATACAACAGCACTGATGTCTCTCGCTATACCGAACTAGCCAAAATGGTGGCCCAAGAACCCACCTGTGACGGTTTGATCGGACTTCCTTTGATGGGAGTGGGTGACAAAAAATTAGTCACAGGCACCCCGGCCCAGGCCCTGAAAGTGCTCGTCGAAGGCCAGGCCATCAAAGAAGCTGCCCTCTGGGCGGGACGGCCCGGCTTCTTCCTGGGGTTCCCCATGAGTGCCACGACACCGCTTGATCTGATGCACGCTTTCGAGTCGGGCATCTACACCAAGGATAATGCGGTCATGTCAGTGCAGGTGCTACAGGATCTGCGCATCAACTACGATCGCTTCAATCAGGCTTTCTTCGCCCAACAGGCGGGAATTGAACCCTGGATGAGTAGCTCACCAACCCTCTATGCGTATCTCGCGGGACCGGAACAGGCAGCCGTCGAGATCATTGCCCACACCTTGGCCATGATGGCCTTTTCCGATGGAAGCTTGACTCAGGCGATGTCCTGTTCGGTGCATGGCACTTATCAAGGCAATGACATCACCTGGACGAACAGTGCCGCCAGCCTCGCTGCTGAAAGAAATATTCAGGTTCCCTGGATCAGCTTTGGCAGTACCGCCGACCCAGCGGGAGCGCTGAGTGATGACACATGGATTGGCACCGCCATCGCCTGCATTACCGCCTGTGTGAGTGGCATGGAGGCGCTGTGGATATGTGGCGGATCCACCGCCCTGGAGTGTCGAATGGCCGGCGAGGTCACCCGAGCTGCGGCGCCCTTGTCTGCGGCAGAGGGGACTGACCTGATCAAGCGTTTGAGCAAGATCGAAAAAGACCCCTCTCCCGGGTTGGTGCCCATGGAGGACTTGTACGATTTCAAGAACTTCCAACCCAAGGAACTGGCTATGAATCAATACAAGAAGATGGCCAAGATCTTCAAAGAGGAAGGGCTGAGCTATCCAACCTGGGAATAACGAATTGAGAATTTTCTGAATCCCCCCTGAGCTCACACATGCAGGGCACCACAAAACCTTGGAGAAATGGAAAATGGGAAATACTGTATTTGATCTGAAAGAAGCAGTGTCCTGGGTCAAGAAAGAAGAAGCTGAGGCATTGACGAAGGAACTGCTCGCCGACGGCATCGCGCCCATGATCGTCCTCGAACAAGGAGTCATGGCCGGGCTCAGTGAACTCGGAGATCGCTTCGAAGCCAAGAAAGCCATCGTATTGGATTTGGTCAAGGGCGGAGTAACCGCCAAAACTTGCATACCGCTCATTCAAGCCGCATTCCCTGAAGGAGAAGCCGGAGCCGATGCAGGAAAAAAAGTTGTACTGGGCACCATGTTGAGCCAACACAACATCGGCAAAAACCTGGTGAGTACATTGCTTTCGATTTCTGGCTATGAAGTATTCGATATCGGTGAAAAAAGAGAACCGTGGGATTTTTATGAAAAGGCCGAAGAAGTCGGTGCAGACCTCATCGCCGTTTCAGTTGTGTTTGGACCTGCCATGCAGAAGTTTGGCGACCTGATCGAGTTGCTAAAGGAATTGAAAGTTCGCGAGAAATATCCGGTCATTGTCGGTGGAGCCGTCACCCATGAAAAATGGGCTTCGGAGATGGGCGCTGACGGCTGGGGCAAGCAGGCCAAGGATGCGGTGAGCCTCACCGAAGAACTGACCCTTTGAAGCGCAGCGCACTCTGAGAGTCGAAGCCTTGTAGAAAACCAAAGAGGCGTCCGGGAAAAAACCCGAACGCCTCTTGGCGACTATTCTCTTCTCTCTTCTTTGAGAATCATTGCGGAGCCATTTGCAGCCCCTGCGATCCTCTAATGACAGCGACTCACTATTTCACGTTTAGATTCTCTTTGGCCTTACCCTTGATCTTGACCTTGCCGCTCTTGGCGTTGACCACCTTCTTGCCGAAGAGTTCCTGGAGCCTTTCTGCCATTGCATCCGGCAGGTCAAAGTCACCGTCATCGAGTTTGCAGTCCGCATTCCAACTCACCTGCGTGAGGTCCCCTTCCTTATCGGCCTTTACATTGGTGGAAGCCTTGCACTTTTCAGGAAAGGCCGAAGAGTAGGTGCTCGAGTACCCGTAGTAGTCGGTGTAAATATGGAAGGCCAGCCGAACGTTCTTCTTCTGGGACAGGTCGCCCTTCTTATCCGAGCGGGTCACCTTGTCTGCTTCGTACAGATTCCAGCTGAGCCCTATCGCCCCGCTCGAGAGATAGCTGAAGTAGCCGGAGCCGGTAGACGTCCATATCGAACCATAGGCAAAGTTCGAATCCTCGGATTGATTAATATAGGCCCAATTATAACCGTCGTCGTCACTAAACCCACTCTCGATGTCGAGAAGGTCTGGATTGTCCCAGCCACCAATTCCAGCCGACGCGTCCGTACCCAACGTGGCTGCGCCAAAGACAAAACTCACCGCAAGCAACAGGGTCATTACTGTTCTCTGTAAGCGCATCAACCTTCTCCTCTTTTGAGTTCTTTCTATCGGGTTCTTTCTATATATGCATGAATATGCATGAAAGAACCGGCAATGGTCAAGAGGCTTACCGCACAAAGGTAGCTGGCACACGGGATGCGGTGACCCCCACCGAAGAACTGACCCTTTAAAGCGCAGCGCACTCTGAGAGTCGAAGCCTTGTAAAAAACGAAAGAGGCGTCCGGGAAAAAACCCGAACGCCTCTTGGCGACTATTCTCTTCTCTCTTCTTTGAGAATCATTGCGGAGCCACTTGCAACCCTTGCGATCCTCTAATGACAGAGACTCACTATCGCACGTTTATACTCTCTTTGGCCTTACCCTTGATCTTGACCTTGCCGCTCTTGGCGTTGACCACCTTCTTGCCGAAGATTTCCTGGAGGCTTTCTGCCATTGCATCCGGCAGGTCAAAGTCACCGTCATCGAGTTTGCAGTCCACATTCCAACTCACCTGCGTGAGGTCCCCTTCCTTATCGGCCTTTGCATTGGTAGAAGCCTTACACTTTTCAGGAAAGGCCGTGGAATAGGTGCTCACGTACCCGTAGTCATAGGTGTAAATATGGAAGGCCAGCCGGACGTTCTTCTTCTGGGACAGGTCGCCCTTCTTGTCCGAGCGGGTCACCTTGTCTGCTTCGTACAGATCCCAACTGAGCCCTACCGCCCCGCTCGAGAGATAGCTGAAGTAGCCGGAGCCGGTGTCCGCCCATATCGAACCTGAGGCATAGTTCGAATACCCGGAATGATAAATATAGCCCTGATTAGCACTGGCATCGTCGTCAGCAAACCAACGATCAATGTCGAGAAGGTCTGGATTGTTCCAGCCAGCCGACGCGTCCGTACCCAACGTGGCTGCGCCAAAGACAAAACTCACCGCAACCAACATGGTCATTACTGTTCTCTGTAAGCGCATCAACCTTCTCCTCTTTTGAGTTCTTTCTATCGGGTTCTTTCTATATATGCATGAATATGCATGAAAGAACCGGCAATGGTCAAGAGGCCTACCGCACAAAGGTAGCTGGCACACGGGATTCGCCGTGTGCGACATTTCATCTTTTCGCCTTGGCCAACTCCGCCAAGGCCTTTTCTTTGGCCCAGCAATAATCGGCCTTGCCTGAGGGCGAGCGCAGGATTTCATCGACGAAGAGATAGGCCTTGGGGAGTTTGTACGAGGCCAGCCATTCCCCGGCCGTCTCACGCAAGCTCTGCTCATCACAAGGCACACCGACCCTTGGCAAAATCAGTGCCGTCACTTGATTGCCCCAGCGTTCATCGGGCGTGCCCACCACCACCGCGTCATAGACTTCTTCGTGATGTTTGAGGGCCTGTTCCACTTCCTCGGCGTAGATCTTCTCTCCGCCGCTGTTGATGGTGACGGAATCTCGCCCCAGCAAAACCATTTTGCCCGAAGCATCGTACTGCGCGCGATCTCCGGGGACCGAGTAACGCACGCCGGCGATGGTGGGAAAGGTTCCAGCGCTCTTCTCGGCATCACCTAGATAACCCAAGGGCACAAAACCCGTCTTGGCGATCCAGCCCACTTCCTGACTCTCGGGCGTGACGACGCGCGTTAAATCTTCGGAGAGGATGGAGTTATTGGCCATGATGTCAAAGGAGCCCACGGTCTGCGTGAAATCTTTGCGCGTCACTTGAACCGCCTGGGTGCCCGTTTCCGAAGAGCCCAAGCCATCGACGATGGTGAGGTTCGGCAAGAGTTCAATCAACTCCTGTTTCAAGGAGACGGAGAGGATGGCGCCCCCGGAAGAAACCAGGTTGAGATGCGAAAGGTCGTAGGTCTTTTGTTTCAACTGATCGATCAAGGGGCGAGCAAAGGCATCTCCGACAATCATGACGGCGCTGACCTTTTCTCGTTCAATGGTGGACCACACGTCGTCGGGATCCAATGTGCGCGAGTTGGATTGCAAAACCACGCAACCGCCGTTGATCCAACACGTCAAGGTGCCCCAGTGCCCACCCCCGTGCATCATGGGTGGCGTGGGCATCACGCGCTGCGTAGCGTTTTGTGCCTGTGCCACGACCTCTTCCAGATTGGCCGGTCGACGCAAACCGTCCAAAGCGCCGTAGAAGATATCTTCCTGACGCCACAGCACGCCCTTGGGCGCCCCCGTGGTTCCGCCCGTGTACAAGATATAGAGGTCATCGGGTGTAAGATCCGTGGGTTCCAGCGGCGCGGCTTGTGCCAGGGCTTCTTCGTAGTCCAAGGCCCCGGGCAACAAGGGCTCGCCCGAATCGTCTTGCACCTGCAGCCACAGGGCTATATTGGGAAGCCTGTCGCGGACACGCGCCAGGGCCGGAGCAAAACTGGCGTGGTAGATCACCGCCCGCGCGTTGGCGTTGGCAAACAGATAAATCAGTTCCTCATCCACGTAGCGGTAGTTCACATTAAAGGGCGCAGTGCGAGCTTTCATGGCCCCCAACATGCCTTCCATGTATTCACTGCCGTTGTACAGGTAGAGTGCCACATGATCTTGACCGGATTCCCATCCTTGCAGCTCGCCTTGCAGCCCGCCTTGCAACTCACTGCGCTCGCGCTGACAACCCAAGCCCGCCTTCTGCAATACGTCGGCCAAGCGCCGCGTGCGGTCCGTCAACTGGCCGTAGGTCAGCCGCCGTTGGCCATGCACCAGACATTCGGCCTGGGGATTGATCGCAGCCACGGCTTCGGTAATGACCGCCAGGTTCATCATGGAGTTACACTTCCTCTTCAGGGATCGTCGCTTGCAATTCACGGCTGAAGCGAGACAGCGCCAAGACTGCCGTCAAGGTCGCTTGCGCCGGCGTTTGCAAACCCAAGGCATTTTCACTGGCCGGGAAACTTCCATCGGCTTGCTGCTCACGCAAGAGTTCGGGGATCAGTCGGCCGCCATCCATGGAGACACCGGGCAAGGCATAGGCATCACAGAAAAGAAAAATACGGACCGCTTCCAAAGCTGTGATCACGCCCCCGCGCATTCCTTTTTCAAACTCCCTTCCACACCACTGCAAGGCTTCATCGCCAATCTCGTGACTGGCAACCGTGAGCAAGTGAAAGTAAGCCGCCAGTAAAGGCCAGGTGTCAGCGGACACGCGTTCCGTTGACCAGCCCGCGGCCAGGGCTTCCAATGCGGCATCGACAACCATGATGCGCACTGAGTTTGACTTGACCAGAAAAGCCCCCAACATGCCGGAGATGTAGGTACGCGCATCTGCGCTCACAGCATCCTCGTCTCCCCACATCCCGTCGGGACCCTGTGTTTTTGAGATCGCCTGCACCCAGCGTTTGAGTAGCGGATCGCTTAGCAAGTCGTGGTCATCGAGCACCGCTAACACTTCCAGACTGCTCGCCGCAGACAAAGGCTCGGCGTCTTTTGCTGCCTTACTCGCCTCCTTGCTCGCCTCTTTGCTCGGCCAGGCGCCAAAGAACCCCTCTTCCGATTGAAGCCTTGCCAACGCAGCCAACAGTTCCTCGGGCGAGGCTTTTTCGAGCAGCACTCTGAAACGCAAGCGATCGAGTTCGCTGCCGGCCGCCTCCACATAGGCGTAAGCCTTCTCCAAGGCGTCCACCACTTGCTCCATGGAGATGACGATGTCTTGTTCCCGGGCCTGTTCCCTCGCAGGAGGCTCTAACTGAATCAAGTCCTTTGCCATGACTAGCCCTGCTCCTTATTCACCCCTCACCCTTCCACTGCCAGCAACAGACCCGTGAGGTACTGGCCTTCGGGATGATGCAAGGAGACGGGGTGATCCACGGGCGAACCGAGTTCACGCAGCACCTGAAGCCGGCAGTGTGCATCCACCGCCGCACCAAAAACGATCTTTCGAAACAAGTCACCACTCACATAATGGGAACACGAGAACGCGAGTAAATGCGCACCTGGCGCGGTGTGTCGCAACGCGCGCAAAATGCCATCCTTATAAGCTCGACTGGCTTTGTCCACATCTCCTTTGCGTTTTGCAAAGGGGGGAGGATCGACGACGATCAAGTCATAGGTCTCTTTCGACTCACGTAAGAAACGGCCAACATCCTGGTTGACTACGTGCACCTGGGTATCTTGCCCTGCGGGTCGGTTCAATTCCAGGTTGGTTTCGGCCGTGCGTGCCGCTTCCTTGGAGGATTCCACCAAGGTCACTGCGCGCGCTCCACCACACATGGCCGCGACGCCAAACCCACCGGTATAGGCGTAAAGATCCAACACGCTCTTATCGCGAGCCAGTTCCTGAACCAAACTGCGCGCATCGCGTTGGTCCAAGAAGAATCCAGTCTTCTGCCCGTTCACGACATCCATTTGATAACGCCGTCCGCGTTCCTCAATTTCAATGGGCATGGCCGGCAGCTCGCCCCAGAGCACACCATTCTTCGCTTTCATGCCTTCGCGTCGGGAAGCCACACTGTCGGCACGCTCAAAGCCACAGCTCGCCCCGCCATTTTTCTTGAGTCGCTCGACAATTCGGTCACGTCGCAAGGACATGCCGATGCTGGAAAATTTCACAACCAACACATCGCCATAGCGATCGGCAATCAACCCCGGCAAGCCATCGCCTTCCGCATTGATCAAGCGCAAGGACGTTTCCGAATCCAGCAGCGCGGAGTTGCGCCGCGCCAAGGCCAGGTCGATGAGTTCCTCCAGCCTCTCTTCGCGGGGTTCTTTCTCTCCGTAGGAAAGCAAGCGAACACGAATTTGTGACGCCGGTGAGTAATAGCCTGCACCGAGCGGACGCTTGTCGGCAGACAAAACCTGCACCAGGGATCCTGCCGTCAGGTTCGGCTGGCTGGCTTTCTCGTCCACGGAGCCCGACATCACCCAGGGATGCCCGCGCAGCAAGGAGCGCTCCCGTCCGGGTTTTAAGACCAACTCATCCACGCTCTTGGGATCTGACATTTTTCTCACACTTCCTTTCCGGCATTTCTGTCTCGTCGCGCTCGCCTCTACTCGCCAAACCAGCGAGGAAACACGGCCCTTTGGGCTCCGAGTGTGTAGTCCGCGAATCCCAATCTCGCCAATGCCAAGAGAGGAAAGCGGCCGGCACAGGGGCCCGGACGAACATAAAGAGCTTTCAGCGCGAAAGCATCCGGATTATGCGATAGCTTCCGCTG
This sequence comes from Pseudomonadota bacterium, assembly GCA_003353845.1. Taxonomy (GTDB): domain Bacteria; phylum Myxococcota_A; class UBA9160; order UBA9160; family JADFDR01; genus GLO-12. The sequence goes on from PIVT01000011.1 coordinate 26,376, forward strand.
ACATTTTACGGAGCTGCCCTTCGGCCGTGCGCCAGACAACGAAGCTGAGAGCAGACCGCCAACTGAGGAGAAACCATCGTGACGCCAAAAAACCACTCTGTGCAAAAAGCATTGAAACAAAGCAAGCTCGTAGTCTCCGCCCTGGTTCTCGCATTTCTGAGTACTTCCTGTGTTGTCATCGACGATGGCGAAGTGGGAGTCATCAAACGCTTTGGGACCATCGCGGACGAACCCGTGGGTTCAGGGCTTACGATCGTTGCTCCTGTGATACGCGAGATTGAGATTTGGAATACCAAGCTTCAAGAAGTCAAAGAGGCCGCTTCCGTCCCCTCCTCCGAGGGATTGATCGTCGGTCTTGAGGTGTCGCTGCTGTTTCGCGTGCTGCCCAGTGCCACACCCACCATTCGCAAAACCGTCGGACGCGAGTACGGACACAAATTAGTCATTCCCTATTTCCGCAGCTCCATGCGCGACACGGTGGCGGCCTACCCAGTCAAGAGCATCTACAGCAATGAGGGACGGCTCGAAATCTCAGCAGCCATCGAGAAATCCCTTCAGGAAGAATTGTCATCCCACGGCATCACCATTGAAAAAGTACTTTTGCGTGACGTCAAACTCCCCGAGCGTTTCAAGCAGAGCATCGAAGCAAAGCTCACGGCCGAGCAACGCGTACAGCAAAAACAATTTGAATTGGATCAGGCGCGCAAGGATGCCGAGATTGAAGTGGCTCGCGCCAAAGGCGCCGCAGAAGCGCAAAAGATTATCAACACCACCTTGTCCTCGGGCTACCTACAATACTTGTGGATTCAAACCTTGAACCAGAACCCCAACGTGATCTACGTGGCTACGGAAGCCAACATGCCCATCTACAAGGGCGTCGCGAACAGAGGGGCAGCAGCCAAGTAGCGAGATGTGGTGTGAAGGGCTGCGCGGCGTGTGCCGCTGAGGTTCAATGATTGAATGGCGTCTGCCCAGGCGCGCTGGCCAGCAGCTCACACACATAGTCATGGATGGCATTGCGATCCGATGACGCGGTGGCGTTAAATACGAGACCGACATCGGGGAGCATGTGGTAGGCCACATCGGCGTCGGTCTCGATTTCTCCCGCGTTGGGCAGCGTAATGATCAGACGCAGGCGCGTCCCCAGGGAGAGCATCTCCGGACTGCGCAAGAGGCAGCCGTTGTCCGAAAGGGAGAGAACAGCGGCCTGCGACTCCTGCCCATCCAGTTCGTAACGGGCCTGGAGTTCCGTGGAGACACGAGGCGTTGAGCGCGGCATCTCTTCCAACACCGTCTGCAAAAGACGGAACAAGTCGTGGAGACCTGCGGGACGCATGATGGCACCGCTGATCCGTCGATCCTTGATTTCGGAGCCCTCCCGCCCCGTGAGCATGATAATGGGCTCGGGCGCGTCCTTCAGTGCGGGGACTTCGTCCCAACAGCGATCGTCCACCAGGCGTAAATCAGGTTTCCCCACACGCGTGGGCGAGGCCTCATGCATGAGTGCCCAATCTGCGGCTGGCAAAATGCTATAGCCCACGCGACCGAGGATTTTTTCAGTCGGATCGGCAATGGCGCGGTTTTCACAATGTGAAACCAAAATTCGTCGGATAGGCAATTCGTTCATAGAGTTCTCTTATCGGCGCTCAGAAAGAGCATATTGAGGTTCGAAATCGATTACAGCTCGTCTCGAAATCGCGACAGAACCTCTCGGGCAAAGAGCCCCATCTGACTGGGAACGAAGAAAGAGCAGACAACTCGCTGGAATCCGAGCTCCTCCTGCAGGCTGCTGAGTTTCTCCACACAACTCACTGGTGTCCCCACGAGGGTCATGGGCGAGTTGCGCACCAATGAGGACTCGACTCCGAGCCCCTGAGCCGCCGAGGTCAACACAGCATCCACTGCTTTTTGTTCCTCATCGATCAACACCTGGACGTTCACGGCGATCTCCAGAGCCCCCGGATCCCGTCCCGCTTTTTCTGCCGCCCGATGTACCGCTTGTACCTTCGAGCGCAGCTCCTGTGCCGTCGTCGCCAAGCCACGCGGCAAATCCATTCGTTGGGGCGTAAGCCACGGGGGAATAATGTTAACGGCATCGGCATAGCGGCCGGCAATTTCCAATAAGGCCGGTGCGCTGCCACCCACCGTAATGCGGGGGATCGAGGGCTGAAGCAGGCGCGGCTCTGTCAACAAATCGCAAACCTGGAAGATCTTCCCTTGGTAGTTCACGCGTTCTTGGGTCCAATAGGCGTGTAAAATTTCCAGGGTCTCCGTGAGCAACGCGCGACGTTCAGAGGCCGAGGGGAAAGGAATTCCCATGGCCTCAAACTCGGCTCGATACCAACCTGCCCCGATCCCCAAGCTTGCCCGCCCACCCGACAGGCGATCCAAGCTGGTGATGGCTCGCGCCAACTGCACGGGATGGTGAAAGGGCGCGCACACCACCGCTTGCCCCAATTGCACACGCGAGGTGGCATGGGCCAGGGCACCCAAGGTGGTAAACAAACATGCCCGTCCCTCCAATCCGTCTTCAAAACGACGGGGCTGAAAGATATGGTCGGGCAGGCTCAGGGCATCAAAACCCAAAGCATCGGCTTGTACGCCCACTTCAAGCGCCTGTACGGGGTCCGAAGCGGGGAGACTCACTTCAAATTGCAGCGTTTTTTTCGGCGTCGAGTTCATGCGTCGCGGTTTCCATCCACTTCTCTGTTCACAACCACAGAAGCATACCAAGCTGCGGGGATCTTGTTATTGTGTTGATCGATTCTAGAAGCGCCTGCCAGCAAGAAAACCAAGACGAGAATGAGAAATGGCCCCGCCCGACGCTCCCAAACAGCCGATTCACCCCAACGACGCCTTGTTTTCCGGCGAGATCGCCTTCCCTGTTCTCCCCGTTTGTGAACACTTCGCGGGAAACGAAAAGCTCATCGGCAAGGCCTTTGCGCTGCAAGAGGCCATGGGACCCCTGTTTGACATCACCTGTGATTGTGAGGACGGTGCTCCGGCGGGCCAGGAAAAAGAACATGCTGAGATGATCGTGCGCATGCTCAATAGCAAGGCCAATGCCTTTGGCATGGCCGGAGCGCGAGTACACGACGCAAGCCACCCTTGCTGGCGGCAAGACCTCAACATTCTTTTGCGCGGCGCAGGAGAGCGCCTGGCCTATATCACCTTCCCCAAGCCACGCAGTGCCGACGATGTCCGGGAGATGATGGATTACATTGGCCGCGTAAGTGTGGAACTCGGGCTCGCGCGCAAAATTCCCGTCCACGTGCTGATTGAAACTCACGGTGCGCTGCGCGACGTGTGGGAGATTGCCAGCCTGTCCGGCGTGCAAGTCCTCGACCTGGGTCTACTGGATTTCATTTCGGCACATCACGGTGCCATCGGCTCAGAGGCCATGCGCAGCCCGGGTCAGTTCACGCACCCCCTGATCTGTCGGGCGCGGGCCGAGATTGCCGCCGCCGCGCTGGCCAATGGCTGCGTTCCCTCGCACAGCATCACCGTGGACATGAAAAACGCCGAACAAACCTACGAAGACGCGCGGCGAGCGCGCAGCGAATTCGGTTATCTACGCATGTACAGCATCTACCCCACGCAGATTCAACCCATCATCGATGCCATGAAACCCGGCTTCGAGGAGGTCCGCAACGCCGCTGCCATCCTGTGCAAAGCCAGTGCCGTCCACTGGGCACCCATTCAGCACGAGGACGAACTGCACGACCGAGCCAGTTATCGTTTTTACTGGGAGTTATTGCAACGCGCGCGATTCACGGGTGTCAAAATCGACCCAGAGGCCGAGCAGCTCTTTTTCTCTTAGGGCATTTTTTTAAGACAGTTCCAACATTTTTTCGATGGGGATCAGCGCTTGTTTGCGCGTTCCCTCGGGCACGCTCACCTCAGGGTCGAGGTCATGCAGGCAACGATAGAGTTTCTCCAAGGTGTTCAAGCGCATGTACGGACATTGATTGCAGGCGCAGCTCTCATCCTGGCCCGGCGCTTGAATCAATTCCTTGTCGGGAACGAGCTTTCGAATCTGGTGGAACACCCCTTCTTCGGTAGCAATAATCAAGGTGTTGGCCGGACTGTCCACTGCGCGCTGAATGATGCCTGTCGTGGAACCGATGTAGTCGGACATTTCCAACACGGCTTCTTCACATTCAGGGTGGGCTAACACTTCCGCTTTGGGATGCCGCATCAAAAGTTTGGACAATCCCTTGGCGCTGAACAGTTCGTGCACTTCGCAAGCGCCTTGCCAGATCAGCATGTCCTTGCGCCCCGTTTGCTGCCCGACAAATCGAGCCAGGTGGCGATCGGGAGCAAAAATGATGGGGTGGTCCTTGTAATGCTTCACGATGCGCGGCGCGTTGGACGAGGTACAGATCACATCGGAGAGTGCCTTCACCTCAGCCGAGCAATTGATGTAACTGATCACCTTGTGATCCGGATGCTCGGCCACAAATTTTTCAAATTCATCTGCCGGGCAACCGTCGGCCAGGGAGCAACCCGCTTCCAAATCGGGCACGACCACCTTGCGATCCGGATTCAAAATCTTCGCGGTTTCCGCCATGAAGTGAACGCCACAAAAGGCGATGACATCGCGCTCCACATTTTGGGCGGCACGCGCCAAGGCCAGGGAATCACCCACCACGTCAGCCAGGTCTTGGATCTCCGACTCCTGGTAGTAGTGGGCCAAAATGATGGCGTTGCGCTCTTCCTTCAAGTCGCGGATGGCTTGTTCTAGATCTTCCGGTAGGTCGTCCGGCGTTGGGGGAAACTCTGTGCGTTGTCGATCTTCAGTCATGGGTCCAGTCTAGCGAACTCGCCCTCTTCGCTGCGAATACGCTCAAGTTGCAATTCTAAATCCCGGGTTTCGGTTTCCCAGTATTGGTCGGTACCAAAGTGAGGGAAGGCCCTGGAGAAAGCGGGGTCTTCCCAGCGCTTGGCGATCCACCCAGCGTAAAAAACAAAGCGCAAAGCCCGCAAGGGTTCGACCAAGCCAAACCAACTATTTTCAAAGCCCCGAAACTGTCGATAGGCTTCAATGAATACTGAACGCTGGCGCTTGGATTCAAAATCCTGTCCCGGTAACAGCATCCATACATCGTGTACCGCCGGCCCCGTCAAGAAATCATCGAAATCCAAGAAGAACCAGCCCTCGGTCCCCTGCAATAGGTTCCCCATGTGGCAGTCGCCGTGGATGCGCAGATAGGGCACCTGGTCGGAGCGCTCGTCGTAAATCTCGGCCACTTCTTCTACGACCTCAGCAAAACGATTGGCACAAGCAGGCGGCAGAAAACCATTGTCTTCCAGTAAGTCCAAAGCCATCAAACCAATGCTCTCACCTGTTAAGACCCGCCGCGCCGGGGCTTCTGCGCCCTCCCCCACATTGTGAATGCGGGCCACCAATCGACCCAGGACTTCCAATTGTCCATCGTTCAATTCTTCAGGTGCGCGTCCACCTGTGCGCGGCCAAAGGGCGTAATAAATGCCCTCGACCTCCTTCACAGAACTGCCGTCTGAAAATTTCAGCGGGGCACAAACGGGGATTTCCGCCTCACGCAAATCAAAGAGGAACTGGTGCTCTTCTCGAATGGCCTCGAGGCTCCAGCGACCCGGGCGATAAAACTTGGCGACCACATGGGATCCATCTTCCAGGCGCAGGTCGTAGACACGGTTTTCAAGGCTGTTGAGTGCCGTGCAATGGCCCGTGGGCAGAAAACCACCCGTCTCGACGGCGTGCAGGACCCAATCCGGGGTTAGACGATAAAAGAATTCAGTCATTGGGAGCGGAGCATACAGAACAAAGGGCCGGGCATCCTCGCTCTTTCCAACCCACTTCCACCCTGGGGTCCATCACAGCTCAAAAAACATCGCCGCACTGAGGCCCGGACCCGCAAGACCCGATAGGATACGGCGCTGAAAAGGAGTCTTAAGTTTATGAAAAAGTTCTTTCGCACCGTCGGGCTCGCCCTGCTGGGCGCCTTGGTCTTTGGCTTGGTCGTTGGCACAATGATCGACCGGCGGGCCCAGAAAGCGGTCATCTATATCGGGATGATCGAAACGCTCGAAAGGATCGGACTCCAAGATCAGGAATTTTTGCGGGAGGTCCAGGTTCGTTCGCTGGAACCCGAGCGCTTGTTCTCAACCCGGGCCAGGACAAACAGCAGGTCCGACAGCCGGTTCACATAACGCAGCGCCACCTCGGGCAAGGCATCGGCGCGCTGCGCCACCAACAGAGTGCGTTCCAAGCGACGACACACTGCCCGCGCCAGGTGCAACTGAGCACCGGCGGCGGAACCACCAGGCAAGATAAAACTCTTCAAGGGTTCGAGTTCCGTTTCAAAGGCATCGATGCGCTCTTCCAGATGCTCGATATCGGAATCGATTACCCCGTAATCCAAGGGTTCGGTACGACTCGCCAAATCGGCCGTGGCCAGCACGGCTCCCAACTCAAACAAACTCGCCTGCACCTGATGCAGGACCTCGCTCACTTCTTTACTCACACAGAGCGTCACGCAAACACCGAGCTGTGCATTGAGCTCGTCAGCCGTCCCGCAAGCGGCCATCTTGCTGTCGTCTTTGGTAACACGCTTTCCGCCCAAGAGGTCGGTCTCACCTCCATCGCCGCGTCGTGTGTAAATCTTCATCAGACACCCAACTCTTGATCAACAATGCGCGCAAGCTCGGGATCTTCTTCTGCAGGAGGCCCCTCGGCCAGCGACCCGATTAGACTGACAGCGGCACCCGCACGCTGGCGTTTCAAGAAAAAGACGACGAACCCAGCACCGAGAATAATCAATACGACGGGAATGATATAAGCCCACTGTCCACCGCCGCTGGCCAAAGGAGAAGCGCGCATGATTTCGCCGTAGCTCTGGTAGAGTTCGGCCTTCACCTCTTCCTCGCTGCGACCCGCCTCTTCTTGCTCAACAATCCAAACGCGCATGTCCGCCGCTTGAGGGCTGCTGCACGCGGCCAGGGTTCGCCCGGGACAAAAGGGACTCATGAGTTCATGGCTGAGCTTATAGCCCCACTCTTGCTCTTCAGCCGCAGCGGAGCCCGACAAGACCACGCCACTTAAGAGCAAGCAGAGAAGAATCAAAAAGCCTGAACCGCAACGAGAGCGAGATTTGCCCCTCAGAAATGTAGACACGCTTCTCCCCCTATCGAATGCGCTTAAAGGTCGGCTCGACGATCACTTTGGAGCCCGCGGTCACCGAATCGGTCAACCACACGTTACCTCCGATGACACTGCCTTTACCGATCACGGTTTGCCCTCCGAGAATGGTGGCCTCAGCATAAATCGTCACATCATCTTCAATGGTGGGGTGGCGTTTCACGCCGCGGATCATATTCCCGTCCTTGTCGAGATCAAAAGACAAAGCGCCCAGGGTCACACCTTGGTACAGCTTGACACGATCTCCGATATCCGTGGTTTCACCAATCACAACACCCGTGCCATGGTCGATAAAAAAGCTGCGGCCGATGCGAGCGCCGGGGTGGATATCAATGCCCGTGGCTTGATGCGCGTGCTCCGTCATGATGCGCGGCAAGAGCGGCACGCCCGCGTCGTACAACACATGAGCGACACGCTGAATCGTGACGGCTTTAATGGAGGGGTAGGAAAGAATGATCTCAGCAAAACTCTTGGCCGCCGGGTCGCCGTTGTAGGCCGCTTCCACGTCCTCGGCCACGATGGAGCGCAACTCGACCAGGGACTCGAGAAAAACCTGGGTCGCCTTCTCCCGGCTCAAGGTCTCGGGCAGGGACACGGTGCGCAAGAGGTGCTGCAAGCCATCGGTCACCGACTCCAGCCGAGAGCGGATCTCCGTCTTCTCCTGGGTCTTGAGCACCAGGTCCAAGGCCTGCTCCGTCCACACCACCACGTCGGCGGTCTCGGGAAAGCCCTGCTCCCCCGCTTGGGCAATGGAGTCGCTCGATGTCCTCGAAAGCGCCCGCGCGGTAGTTTCAATTACCTTATCAATGTCTGACCCGGTCATCTCTCTCTCCTGGCCGGGCCTTCTCCGGCCCGGTATCAACGATCTGATTCTAGCGCGACAAACCGTTGCTGCCCCTAGTCGCCAGTGATAGGGTCGATAAAGAGCCTCGATAAATCGCGTGGATCCACAGCGTCGATGAATCACACCTACAGGAACCCCCCAGTGCCCGAACCCGACGCCGCGTCAAACCCATCGAAACGTGTTTACAGCCACTCCCGGCTCTCCAACTTTGAGAACTGCCCCAAGGCCTTTCACTACCGCTACATCCTAAAGATCCCCGCGGAGAAAGAAGGCATCGAGGCCTTCATGGGCAAAGTGGTTCACGACGTGCTGGAGCGTTTGTTCCTGCACGTAGGCAATGGACACCTCCCCTCTTTTCAGGCCATTCGCAAGCGCTATCACGAGGACTGGGAAGAAGCCTTTGCCCCCGAGTCCATCCGCATCGTGCGCAAAGAAAATACGGCTGATTTCTATCGCGACACTGGAGAGCGTTGCCTACGCAATTTCTACGAACGTCACGCCCCCTTTAATCGCAGCGAAACCCTTGGGCTGGAGGAGAAGATCGTCTTCGATCTCGACGACAGTGGTGAGGTTCAAATTCAAGGTTTCGTCGATCGTGTCTCGCGCACGACCGACGGCGTCATCGAAATCGAGGATTACAAAACGGGCAAACGCGTTCCCTCGCAGCGCGACCTGGATTTTGATCGACAACTGGCCCTGTACGAAATTGGTATTCGCGAAAAGTTCCAAGTGGACGGCCCCGTGCGACTCGTCTGGCATTATGTGCAAAATGACAAGACACGCGTTTCGAGCCGCAGCCCTCAACAGCTCCAGCAGCTGCGCAAATCCACCCTGCAGCTCACCCAGCGCGTTGAAGCAGAACAGGAATTTCGGCCCAAGACCAGCCCCCTGTGCAATTGGTGCGATTACAAGGAACGCTGCCCCGCCCAGGGCGGTCGCGAATAGTCCGGGCTAGCACTCAAGACACCTGGCGATCCATTCACTGCCCGCTTCGCCTGCAGCCTTCTTGGATTCAACTCTTTTTTCAATTGGCCGATGAGTGGGAGATGACTCCACCCGAAGACCCACGCCGCCTGATCTGCCGTTGTATCGGTGTCTCCAGCACTCGCATTTTAAAATGCGTGAACGAGAAGGGACTCACCACTGTTAAAGAGGTGGGTGAAGCCATTCTGGCCGGCACCGGCTGCACCACTTGCCAACCGGAAATCGAAGAGTTGCTGGCCGACCAGGCAGGCACTCCGGTGGACGCAATGGAACGGCTGGAAAACCGACTCATCTGCAAAACCGAAACCTTATGTCGGATCGAAGGTTCCTTGGAAAGCGTCGTGGCACCCAAGCTCGAAGCCTTGGGAATCACGATTGAACAGGTCGAGGCCAATGGCTTGGACGTCACTATTGGGTTGAGTGGCCCCGTCGATGAAGAGTCGGCCGAAATGATTCAGCACAAGCTCCACAAGCTGGTCTGCGCCGACCTCAGCATCAAGATCCTTCCCTAGACCTGCCCCCTCACACAACTCGAATCCAGCCTTCCCCTCAAGGCCTCTCACCCGGGAACCGGCCTGCTGGTGAAGCCGCGCTGAATGGGTAATCTTTCGGACATGACACTTCAGGTCGAGCGCGTACCCACACTGAGCGACAACTACACCTACCTGGCGTACTGCGACCAGAGCAAGGCCGCAGCGGTTATCGACGCGGCTGAAGCCGACCCGGCCTTGGTGCGCATCAGCGAATTGGGACTCAACCTCACTTCGATTTTCTCAACGCATCACCACCTGGATCACACCGCGGGCAATCCCGACATCGCCAAAGCCACGGGGGCTCTGATCTATGCACACGCGGACAACAGAGGAAGACTTCCCGGGCTGACAAACGAGTTGCGCGAAGGGGACACGGTTCAAATCGGCCCTCACATCGGGCGCGTTCTTGAAATCCCAGCGCACACGATGGATCACATCGCCTTTTACTTTGACGACGGCCCGCTGGTGTTCTGTGGAGACACGATGTTTGCGGGTGGTTGTGGCCGCCTGTTCGAGGGCACACCCGAACTCATGTTTGAAGCCTTGCACAAAAAGCTGGGCACCCTACCCGCCGACACCCGCGTGTACTGCGGTCATGAATACACCGAAGCCAACCTTGGATTCGCCTCCGAAATCTTTCCCGACAACCTGGAAATCTCCGAGCGTCTCGCGGCGGTTCAAGAAACTCGCAAGGGGGCGGCTGCCGATTGGCACGACGCAACCCCCGCCGAAATGACCATTCCCACGACCATCGAGCAAGAGCAAAAAACCAACCCCTTCCTTCTGGCCCCGACGGTAGAGGAATTGGCGCGCGTCCGCGCCTTGAAGGACGAGTGGTAGCCCCGTCGTGACATCCTCTTCTTCAGCCACCGCTTCATCGCCCTCTGCACCGGCTTCAAGGCTCGGAGCAAAACTGCGCGAAACTGATTTCGAGATTCCCGCAGATGCGATCACCAGCAAGGTTCGCCACCGCGTCAACTTTCATGAGACCGATGCCATGGGAATTGTGCACCACGCCAATTTTATTCGTTATCTCGAACAAGGGCGCATCAGCTTCATCGCGGAGCATCACCGCCCCTACAGCGAATTAATCGAGGCCGGTTTCCACTTCGCCGTCACCCATGTGAGTTGTCAGTATCAAAAATCCGCTCGCTTTGACGATTGGATTGATATACGAGTGGCCCTGCGCTGGGTGCGAGGTGCGTCGCTAAGTTTTCTTTATGAATTGCGCCGCGAAGACGACCTCTTGGTCACGGCCATTACGGAACACGCGCTAATCGGAGACAATGGACGCGTTCGTCGCATCCCTCAGGACCTTCTGGCACCGCTGCAAAAAATCGCCTGCGAAGAAAAACCCGCATAACGCAACGCCCGACAGACTTATAGTTTGAAAGGAAGACGCCCGCGCAACAAGCTGGCGAGGCGAACCTTGAAGGTCTTCTCCCCCCACTCGGTAATGCGTTGAACGGCATCCAACACATCGCCCTTGCCCGACCAATTGGCCCGCAATAGATCAGGGTGAACCGATTTCAAGATTTTCGACAGCGCCGCTACGGCCACAAGCAAGTCGTCCACCAAGCCGATGGGCCCCAAGAAATCCGGAATCAGATCGATGGGTGAGAAGACATAGGCCAGCCCCAACACCGCAATGGCCTTGGCACTCCAAGGTACGCGCGGGTCGCGCACCAGACGCGCCAATAACACGACGACATCGGGCAGCAGGAGTAAAAGGTCTTTGGGGCCAGACTTACCCTGGGGCTTCGAACCCATCACCTTCTCACGCAGCACATCGTACATGCGGCGTTCGCGCGGGTTGAGTTCGATTTCAATGCGCTCGAAATCCTTGCCACCCGGGTCGCGGCGGCCGCTTGAAGGCTCTGTCCATTCCGCTCTGGATGTATCCATGTCGATTCCTTCCTGACAAACTCGTCGCCCGAGGGGCTCAACCTCTCACGCAACCCATCACGCGACGATTTCTTCCCCGCCGTCGACGCGAATCACGTTGCCCGTGACCCAGCGGCAGCGCGCAGAGGCCAAGGCCACCATAGCATCCGCCACATCGACCGGGGTGGTCAAACGACCCGAGGGATTTCGGCGCTGAGCGTCTTCAATCATCTCCACGTTCCCCGGAATTTTGCGCAACGCTGCCGTATCGGTCACACCAGCACAGATGGCATTGGCTCGGATTTGCTTGGGCGCCAACTCCATGGCCAACTGGCGTACATAACTTTCCAAAGCTGCTTTCGCTGCAGAAACGGGGCCGTAGCTAGGCCACACTCGAGAAGAACCTGCACTGGTCATGGCAAAAACACTGGCGTCCGGTTCAAACAGATCCCGCTGAACGACACCCTGCGTCCAATCCACCAAGCTTGACGCCATCACTTCCAGGGTCATGGCCATTTGCTTGCTGGAGACCGCAGCCTTGGCGTCCTGGGACACCAAGGGCTTCAGTGTGCCAAAGGCCAAGGAGTGCAAAAGTACGCGCACCCGAGGTCCACCGTCGATGGCACTGGCCAACTGACTCAAGGCCTCACTGCGCTTTTCTTCGTCTGCGGCGTTTATGTTGAGGAAAATGGCCTGACGACCGGTTTTCTCCACGTCCTCGATGACGGCATGGGCGTTGGGCAGGGTTTCCTTGCGATCCAAGTGCACGCCAAGAATATTTAAACCCGCTTGCGCGAAGGCCCGTGCCGAGGCCGCTCCAAAGCCGCTTGAGGCCCCCAATACCACACACCAGCCCGGTTCCAACTCCACTGCGAGATCTCCTTCTTCTCATGCCATTACAACAGCTCTTGCAAACCCAGCCCATGGGTCGCTTGAGCGTCTTTTGATCCGAGGCTACTCCAGCCGCCAACTCCGCCAAACTAACTCAATGCAACCCTCAGCGCCGTCCGGCACTACTGAAGGAGCCGATTTTCGCCTCACCAGCCAAAAAATCGCCAGATACTTGCTTTGGGAGCAGCTGAAACAGTGGAAAACTTTGAGTCAAAAGCCTATTCATCGCCCTTCGTGAATTCGACCTGATCAGCACAAATCGGTCTTGGCCCCCAAAGGGAAATCGTTCGTGGAACACGCCGCCCGTTATGAAGATGTGAAGATTCCTCTTCGCGATCCTGTGCATGGATTGTCGGAGCTTTCGGGTGTGCTTGGAATCCCCGAGTGGTGGCCCACGGGCGCGCGCATTGGCGTGGTCCTGGCTCACGGCGCCCAGTCGGATATGAACAACCCCCTGCTAGCATCGGTTCAGAAGAGGCTCACGGACAGCGGCTACCTCACCATCCGCTTTAACTTCCCCTATGCGGAAGCCAAAAAGAAAAAACCTGACGAAGATGTCATTCTGGAAGACGCCTTCGGCGCCGCCCTGGGCATTTTGGCCCGTGACCCCACCGCGGCCCCAGCACATGTTTTTGTCGGCGGAATGCATCTGGGAGCGAAGATCGTGGCCAATCTATCCGCCGCGCGACTGCGCTCAGACGGCGTCTTTTTGATCGGGTACCCACTCCACGAAGCAGGCAAGTCTGAAGAGGTCGATGCGCGTCCCTTATTCCGCATCATTGCACCTTTACTGTTCATACAGGGATCCAAGGACAAGTTCTGCGATCTCTCCGCTCTGCGAAAAACACTTCTGCGCGTCGGTGCCCCTTACTCCTTGTACACCCTTGAGGAAGTTGACCATCGCTTCCTTGCGCCCAAAAAGTCAGGGCGACCCGATGAAGAAGTTTACGAGGGGCTCGCCGCCAAACTCGAGCAATGGATGAGTAAGATTCTGGGTAACGGCTGACAAAATGCCGCGGGCCTTCCCTTTAGGGCGGCGCTTCAATCCCTTCCCATCCCACGCTACCACCGTAAACCGAGATGTGTATTAGGCTCGGTTTGCTTGAAATGCCTAGGGACCTTTTGTAGGGTCTCCGCGGTTTTAATCATCCCCTGTAGCCTACTGCTACAGCGTTCTCGCAGATATGCGGAGGCCTGTTATATGAAAATCTTGGTCTACCTCAAGCAGGTACCCCACCAGGATGCGCGTCTGGACATTAGTTCAGATGGCACTTGGATCGAAGAAAGCAACATCAAATTTGAAATCAATTCCTACGATACCTACGCATTGGAAGAAGCGCTGAAAGCCAAAGATTCCGAAGGTGCCGAGGTCGTCGTTGTAACCGCCGGACAAGATCGCGTTACTCAGGCTTTGCGCACCGCGCTGGGCATGGGCGCCGATCGTGCCATTCACATCAAGGATGAAGCCGTAGACGCTTCAGATGTGTTAGGTGTGGCCAAAGTACTGGCCGCCGTGGCCAAAGAAGAAAGTCCCGATCTCATCCTCACCGGGCTCATGTCAGAAGACAGTGGCTTCGCTGCCATTGGCCCCATGATCGGTGAGTTCGCAGGTATTGCTTCTACCACCGCAGTGGTAGGCATAGAGCGCGAAGGTGGGAAGCTCACCGTGGAGCGCGAGCTCGAGGGTGGAAACTTGGAGGTGGTGGAAATCAACACCCCCTGCCTGGTCTCGGTACAAACCGGTATCAACCAGGTTCGCTACGCCTCGCTCAAAGGCATCATGCAAGCCAAGAAAAAGACCATCGATGTAAAGACCGCTGCCGATCTCGGCGTCGGCGACGCCATCAGCCCCAAGCTCACAACGGAGAAAGTGTCCGTGCCGGTCAAGGGTGAAACAGCGGAACTTGTCGAAGGCTCTACGGATGAAATCGCGGCGAAGCTCGCAGCGAAAATTAAAGAACTCGGGCTTCTCTAGCCTCTACCGCAAAGGAACCAACCGATGACAAAGATTCTCATCGTCTCGGAAATACAAAATGGGGCCATTCGCGAGGCCACCTACGAACTCGTTGCCATTGCACAAAGCATGGGTGGCGAAATCTCGAGCTTAGTGGTGGGTGGCGACGCTGCCTCAGATGCCGAGCAAATGTCCCAAAAGGGTGGCGGCACGGTGTACGTCGCCAATGACGCCGCTTTGGCCAACTACAATCAGGATGCCTACTACGCTGCAGTGAACGCTGCTGTGGACGCCGTGGGCCCCGACTTGGTGCTCTTCTCCCACACCTCTGCGGGTTGGGATGTGGCTCCGCGCATCGCGGCCAAGCTCGACGCCGGAATCGTTACAGACTGCTTCGGCATCGCCGAGGAAGGTGGTAACTTCAGCTTCTCGCGCCGCATTTTCAACGGCAAGATGGAACAGAAAGTGGTCTCCAGCGGTGGGCCTGTCGTGGCCACCGTGCAGGCCGGTGCAGTGGATGCCTTTGACGGCTCCAGCGAGGGCAGCGTCACAGAGCTCAGTGTCACCATTGGCGACACGCGCACAACCTTCATTGAAAACAAAAGCCCCGAAGCCCAGGGCGTGGACCTCACCAAATCCGATGTCATCATCGCCGGTGGTCGTTCCGTGGGCAGTCCGGAGAAGTTCGAAGAAGTCATCAATCCCCTGGCCGGCATCCTGGGTGGTGCCGTAGGCGCTTCCCGCCCCGTGGTCGACGCCGGTTGGCTTCCCCACGAATGTCAGGTGGGTTCCACCGGTCAGATCGTTGCACCCAAGCTGTACATCGCAGCAGGGATCTCGGGTGCCATTCAGCACACCGCCGGTATGAAGGGTTCGAACTTCATCATCGCAATTAACAAGGATGCTGACGCACCCATCTTCGAGGTCGCAGACCTGGGCGTTGTAGGAGACCTCTTCGAGGTCGTTCCAGCCCTGACCAAGGCCTTGGAAGCAGCCAAGGGCTAGCCCTGGCTTCAAAAAACCGTGAATTCCGCCCCAGGTTGGCTGTTTCCGACCTGGGGCGTTTTCATTGACCCGGGCGGTGCAGAAGCTACCCTGGCGCGCAGATTCTTCCGGAGAACAACTTCATGGCGATCGACACATCCGACTTCAAGAACGGCCTCAAATTCATGCTGGACCAGGTACCGGTTCAGCTCACCTACTTTCAGCACGTGAAGCCCGGCAAGGGCGGCGCCTTTGTGCGCGCCAAGGTGAAGTACCTCATTAATGGTCGCAACGTCGAAAAGACCTTCCGCGCGGGTGAGAAATTTGAAGAAGCCGATATCGAAATGAAGAAGGTGCAGTACCTGTACAACGACGGCAGCGACTTCGTCTTCATGGACAACGAAAGCTTCGACCAACTCCCTTTCCCCCCCGAAGTCGTGGGCGACAATGCCAAGTACTTACTGGAGAACATGGAAGTGTCGGTGATGTTCTACAAAGGCAAACCCATCAACATTGACTTGCCTCCCCACGTCGTTCTCGAAGTCACGGAAACCGAGCCCGGTCTCAGAGGCGACACCACTTCCAACACCTTGAAGGCCGCCACCGTTGAAACAGGTGCCCAAATCATGGTGCAGCTGTTCATCAACCGCGGCGACAAGATCCGCGTCGACACCCGATCGGGCGAATACATCGAACGCGTCAAAGTCTGAGCTCACGCCTACCCCTTTTCCAGCCCTTGCCCCTGCTCCGGCCCTCGACCACTCTCGCAACGCATTACAGACGAGAGGGTTGCGACTGATTCTGATAGAGTCAGGGCGTGCGGGGAGATCAATTAGCGAGACAGTGGCAACTGATTCAGTTGCTGGCGCGGAGCCGAGCCGGGGTTGGGATTGACCGACTCGTGGACGAACTTGAGTGCACGCGCCGCACCCTGTACCGAGACTTGGACGCCCTGCGCTATGCCGGCTTCCCCGTCATCGACGAAAAGCGCGATGGCCGTGTCTTTTACAAATTCATCGAAAAATACGGGCTGGGTGATGCGCCTTTCACACCCGACGAGGTCCTGGCCCTGGCCCTGAGCGCCGATCTGCTCAGCGTTCTGGAAGGCACCCTGTTTTACGATTCCATCCAGTCGGCCCTGAGCAAGCTGCGCTCCAACCTCGGGCCCGAGGTCACGGAATACCTCAATAGCTTGCGCGACAGCCTGCGCGTCATACCCGAGCCGCACAAGAGCTACAGCGAGTCCCGCGAAACGCTGCGCGTGCTGCACGAATCGGTGCTGCGCCAACGACGCGTGCGCATTCAATACCGCAGTGCCAGCAGCGGAGGTAGGGAATCCCAGCGCGAACTCGATCCCTACCGCGTGTGGTACCGCAGTGGTGGGCTCTACGTCATCGGCTTTGATCATCAGTCCAGCGAACTGCGCACCTTTGCCATCGAGCGCATTCTCAACATCGACTTGCTCGAAAGTTCCTTCGAGGTTCTTGAGGACTTCGACTTCGATCAATTTGTAGCCTCGGCCTTTGGCGTCATCTCCGATACCGCCACGCCGCTGCGCATTCGCTTTGCGCCCTCCATGGTTCCCTATGTCGAAGAGCGCACCTGGCACCCGAGTCAAGAGGTTGAACGCACTGAAGATGGCAGCCTTGAGCTTTGCATGAACGTGGGCAGCACGGCGGAAGTGCGTAACTGGATACTCAGTTTCGGTGCCAACGCACTGGTCTTGGAACCCGAGAGTTTGCGCGAAGAAATCGCCCAGGAGTTGCGCGCCGCCTGCACGAACTACAGTGCAAAAGAAGATAGCCGCGAAGGCAACGAGCAGAAAAAGGGAGAGCCGGGCCAATGAACATCGAGCCCCAAAGCTTCTTCATCGGAGTCGCGCTGGGCGCTTTCCTGGCCGCTGTCCTGACCAGTCTCATCGCCGTCCCGCGCTCTAAGCAGCGCGAAGCGGACCTGGGCCTGGCCCGGAGTCGAGCGGAAAGTCGTTTGGAAGCCATGGAAGAGTTGCAACACTCACACAGCGAAGTCACGCAAGGGCACAAACGCATTGAAGACCTCGTCCGGCCCTTGCACGAAACCATTGAACTCTATCAACGCGAAGCGCGTGACCTGGCTTCGCTACGCCAACAGGAAACCGGACAGGTGCGAGAAACCCTGCGCAGTCTGGCGCTGGAAACCCAACACCTGGGTCGCGCCTTGCGCAGCCCGCAAGCGCGCGGGCGATGGGGCGAACTCACCTTGCGTCGCACAGCCGAGTTGGCGGGCTTGAGTGCGCACTGCGATTTCTCCGAGCAGCAAACCTTGGATACCGCAGAAGGAAAACTTCGACCCGACCTGGTGGTTCACCTGCCCGGCCAACGGCAGATTGTCGTCGATTCCAAGGTACCCTTGAACGCCTACCTGGAAGCGATGGAAACTTCCGATGAACAACAGCGCGGCGCGCAGCTGGCCAACCACGCGCGCCAGCTCAAACGCCACGTCGAGACCTTGGCGAGCAAGAACTATCAAGCCTATTTATCCAGCCCGGAGTTCGTCGTGCTCTTCTTGCCCAATGACGGCTTTTTGTCTGCGGCCGTTGAACAAGAGCCGGGGATCATCGAGTTTGCGCTGGGGCGCAACGTCGTACTCGCCACACCCGCCACCTTCTATGCCTTGCTGGTGGCCGTGGCACAGGGTTGGAAACAAGAGAAGCTCTCTGAAAACGCGGAACATATGTGTTCCTTGGGACAAGAGATGCACGAACGCCTGGCCACTTTCGCCGAGCACCTGACCCGTGTGGGCGGAGCCTTGGACAAGTCCGTGGAGCATTTCAATTCTGCCGTGGGCTCCTTTGACACGCGCGTACTTCCCCATGCACGCAAGCTCGAAGAGTTGGGTGCAGAAAGCCGCAAGCCGCTGACGGCACCAGAAGCCATCGAGCGAAAAGCTCGCTCCCAGGACGGGCCCAGCCCTACCTGATCTCCCCTTGAAATGTGATCTAGCTCACGCCCGAAGGACGCATTTTGTCGTCAGGGCGCGCGCTTTCCGTATCGAGTTGCCGGCTCTTGAGGAGTTCTCAATCGCCTAAGACCGAGATCAAGCTTCGCGGCCCATGGCTCGGTTTTTGCAGTGCATAGAGTCAGTCCTTACGTAACTGCATACCCGTCGAAAGGCGGCGACGCAAAGCCAGTGCCCTCAGCCAGCGTGTACAGCACGCACTCCAAATGGACGGGTCGAACGGTTGGACACCTAGAGAGAACTACAGCTATGTCCACCACCAAGAAATTCCTTTCAGGAAGCTTCACCTTTTTCTTATCCCTGCTCACTGCCACTCTCATCGCCCACACAGCCACGGCTGAGTCTTCCCACGAAGAGCCCGCGCCCTCCTTGGAGCAGATCGAATCGCAAGCCGTCCAGCGAGTGGACCGGATGTGGCTGGGCCTTCCCTTCCTGGGCAAGCATTTGGGCATCAACGCCAACACTGTGAAACAGCTTCCGACCAAAATCCGAAGCATTGTGCATGCGGATTGGAATCCTGTGGCGGGCCAATTTACACGCGTGCGTACAGCCTTCCGAAGGGACCCGAAACAAAGTTCCGGTCTTCTCCCGGCCATTGAATGGACAACAGAAAAATCACCCGGTTTGAAAATCGCTTCCAAGTGGTCCATCGCACCCCAGGTTCGCATGCCAGAAACGGCTGAGATCGACCGCTTGAGCAACCCGAAGTTTTCCTTGCAGGACGGAGGCCCTGGAAACGAACAAGTGAAAGAGGAACCCATTTTGCTGGACGTCGCACTCGCTTATCAGGCTTCCGAGGACCTGGACATTTCATTGAGCGTCGAGAACCTGAGCAACGAGGAAGTGCTGGAAATCGTCCCGACGCAAGATCAGCGCCGAGAGGCCAGTGGCCGCTACGTGGGCCTCGCCTTTAACTATCGATTTTAACGAGAGGGGAACGACAGCCACAGAGTCCCGGGCAGCGTCAATCTTGATGCTGTAATCGCAAATGCGTTTTAGGGAGTAATCACTTCGACGCTGCCCAAGGACTCAAGCTGTGGAACCAATTCAGAAGCGGGCCCCACCACCACAATTCCCATACGATCCGGATGTAAGAAACGGCGTGCTTCCTCCGCAACGTCCGCCGCGCTCAAGACGCGCACTCGCTGGCGATAGGTGTCCAAGGAATTTTCCGGCAAGTCGTGAATCTCGAGATCAACCAAACTCGACAACACAGCTCCTGTCGTTTCCAAGCCCAACGAAAAACGTCCAATGTCGTAACTCTTCGCTTTGCCGACCATCTCTTCGTCAGGAGGCGAGTCCTGCATGCCTCGGATTTCTTCCAGAATCAAATCCACGACCCGACGCGTTTCGGGCACGCGCGTAAAGGTGGAGACTTGGAATGCGCCTGGCTGACGCCGCATGGCGACGCCCGAATAAACTCCGTAGGTCAGACCCTCGTCCGAACGAATCTTCCTCATGAGCCGCGACGAAAAACCGTTCCCGCCGAGAATCCCATTCATGATTCCGTTGACAACACGCAGGTCATTGCTGCGCGACATGCCTTCGTGACCCAGCATAATTCGAGACTGCACCAACTCGGGACGGTCCACTACGACGATGTGCTGCGCTTCGGGGAAAATGGCGGGAGGGGCTTCCACAGCCGGTGCCACCTGCCCTTCTCTCCAATCGCCAAAGGCTGCTTCCAGGTCCTGGCGCAGTTGGGCGGCATCAAAATCACCTGAAACAAACAGGATCGCGCTGCGGGCGTTAAACACACGGTCGTAGCAAGCCCGCAATTTTTGCTGATCCAAGGTCGGCACGCTGTCCGCCGAGCCAATCATGGGAACGCCATAGCGATGGCCTGGGAACATCGTTTCCGTAAAGTGCTGGCGAACCAAAGAGGCGGGGTCGTCCTTCGACCGTCCAATAACCGCGAGTTGCTCGCGGCGCGCGCGCTCGATTTCATCCTCTTCAAAGCGTGGAGCCCTCACCACATCGCGCAAAATCGCCAAGAGTTCGCTCTCGTCGCGCGACAAGCCAGAGATGTACACCGTGATGGAATCCCAGCCCGGCATGACGCCAAGCGAGGCTCCCAGGCCATCCACGGCCTCGGCCAGGGCCAAGGCATCGCGCTTCCCGGCTCCGCGTTCCATGACTTCCGTCATCAAGCTGCTGACCCCGGCTTCGCTCAAGGCTTCCGTGGCGCCTCCACGGCGCGTGCTCACGCCCATGGATATTTTCGGGAATCGATGATCTTCTAACAGAAGCACGTTCAACCCATTGGACAACTCAAAGCGCTGCAAGCGCTCTTCGTCAACGATGGGGCGGTCGGGAATCTCTCCCACCAGGTCGAAATCGGGCCGCATTGACAAACAGGCCAACCAGCCGGGAACGAGAAGGCAGAGCACAAACAGCATTCGGAAATTCGTCATCTTCATCGGGCTTCCCCTCCCTTGGCTTCATCGACTGGAGCCAACGCGCCGGGGTTGGGACGCGGAATGACGCGTACCACGCTTCGATGCTTCTCAATCAAGTACTTCTGCGCGACGCGCTGAACATCTTCAGCACTCACCGCTTCCAAAATCGCCAGCTGCTCTTCCAAGGGCCGGATTCGACCCAAGGTTGTAAAGTCACTACCGATGCGAGCCGCCAGGGCGTGATTCATTTCCTGTCCCATCACCAATCGAACCTCAATCTGTCGCTTGGATTTTTCCAATTCAGCTTGCGAGATGGCTTCCTCACGCAGTTTGCGCACCTCATCAAAGAAAAGTTCCTCAACCCGCACCACCGAACCATCGGGCCGCACGCCTGCAAAGGCATAGAACAGTCCGTCATCTTTCATCTCCCAGTAGCCTCCGGAAGCGGAGAGCGCCTGCTCCTCTTCGTACACCAGGCGGCGATACAGGCGGCTCGAGCGCCCCGCCGAGAGCAGTTCACCGATGACATCCAGGGTGATGGAATCGGGGTGACCCGCGGCCGGTGCGTGCCAGGCGGCCGCAAAAATGGGGCTCTCTAAATCGAAGTAAACTTGCGTCCGGCGCTCGCCGTTTTGTTCTGGCTCGACCGTGGGGTTGCGCGGCACCTCGGCGGAGGGTTTGAGCTTGCCGAACTCACGCCGAATATCCGCCAGCACTTCTTCGCTCGCAAAGTCGCCGACAACGACGAGAACCAGATTGTTGGGCGCGTAATAGTGAGCAAAAAATTCCTGACAGGCTTCCAGGGTGACCTGCTCGACATCGCTGCGCCAACCAATCACCGGCCAGCGATAGGGATGCGCCACAAAGCGTGTTGCCAACAGCGCCTCTAAGGCAAGCCCCTGCGGGTTGTCTTCCGTCCGCATGCGCCGCTCTTCCAAAACCACTTCGCGCTCGCTGTCCAAGGTGGCTTGATTGATGTCCAGATGAGCGACACGCTCCGCCTCCAAGGCGATGACCAGGGGTAGCGCCTCGGCCGGTATATCTTCGTGATACACCGTCCTGTCGCGCGAGGTGTAGGCATTGACCCGGCCGCCGTAGGCTTCGATCAGACGAGCATGCTCCTCGGGCCCGATGTGCTTGGAGCCTTTGAACATCATGTGTTCAAACAAATGCGCGATACCCGTGTAACGATGCTCGTCGCGAGAGCCCGCCCCCACCCACATTTGAAAGGCCACCACGGGTGTGGCGTGATCTTCCAAGAGTAAGACGGTGAGCCCGTTGTCGAGCTTCGTGATTTCAGTTCGCAGGGTTGGATCGTCCAGGGCTTGGGCGGGAAAAGCCAGCCCGCTCAAACACACAGCGAACAAGACCAACAAGGAGTAGCGGGTTTCTTTAAACATGGAGGGGACGGTATCGGCAGCCTCGGGCTATGTCGAGCAGCGAAAAAAGATTACTGGCCAAGGGGAACATGCGATTGGGATTCAATGCGGCTACAAAGAAGGCATCTTTCAACTCTCCCCTCCGACTCGGAGGCAAGCGTCCACGGAGATTCCACATCATGCCTCCCCCCAAACACGTTCCAGGCCCGCGCACCGTTTACTCCACGGGCGTGGGGCGCCTGTGCCCCGACTGCGGTCAAGCCAAAAACCAATGCCGCTGCCGCGGCTCCCAAGACCGTCCCATGGGCGATGGCAAAGTGCGCGTGCGCCGTGAGACCAAGGGTCGCAAAGGGAAAACCGTCACCACCGTGAGCGGGCTCCCCGTGACCGAGGCCGAACTCAAAGATCTGGGCAAGGAACTCAAGCAACTGTGTGGAACTGGGGGCGCAGTGAAGGATGGCGTGATCGAAATCCAGGGGGACCACTGCGACAAATTGTTGCAAACCCTCATTGAACGCGGCTACCCGGCCAAACGAGCCGGCGGCTAGGCCCTTACAATCACTGTTTCCAATCACTGTTCAGTAACCCGCGACAAATCTCCACCCTTTTGACACCAGCAAAAGTCGAGAAATTTTGTTATCTACAATATCCCGAAACAGGTGAATCTGTGCCCGTTTCCCCTTGAACCAGGCGACGTTGGCAGATACTGGGGCAGGCGCAGGCCAGCCACCGGCCACGAGCAAAAACAAGGGCTTCCATGAGGCCCTTTAACGAGACCTGCCATTGGGCGTTTTTATTTTCATGCTGAGCTGATCCACTGAGCTGAGCATCAGAGAAGAGCTAGAACCGAAGTTAACTGCAGTCAAATAAGGGATCCCTGATATGAGTGAAACGGCGAAGTGCATTGTTGGTGACAAGACCATTGAACTGCCCACCATCATGGGTACCGAAAACGAACAGGCCATCGACATCCGGCAATTGCGCTCGGAAACCGGCCTCATCACTTTTGACCCCGGCTATGGCAATAGCGGATCCTGCCGCAGCGCCATCACCTTCATCGACGGCGAAAAAGGCATCCTACGCTATCGCGGCTATCCCATTGAACAGCTCGCTGAAAAGAGCAGCTTCCTCGAAGTCGCTTGGCTGCTGATTTACGGTGATCTTCCCACGGCCTCCGATCTGGGGAGTTTCAGTGACTCCATCTCCGGACACACGATGCTGCACGAAGACTTCAAAAAGTTTTACGGCGCCCTGCCCAAGGATGCCCACCCCATGGCCAGTTGCTCGGCAGCCGTGGGCGCACTGTCCACTTTCTACCCCGACTCCCTGGATCCCCGCGATCCCAATCAGGTAGAGATCTCCATTCATCGCCTGTTGGCCAAGTTGCCCACCATGGCAGCCTACGCGCACAAGCATTCCATGGGCCAGCCCTTCTTGTATCCCAAGAATGACCTGGGCTACGTCGAGAACTTCCTGCGCATGCTCTACGGCACGCCCTGTGAAGACTACGAAGTGGATCCCATGGTGGTGAAGGCCATCGACACCTTGCTGATTCTGCACGCCGACCATGAGCAAAACTGCTCCACCAGCACGGTTCGCTTGGTGAGTTCTTCCATGACCAACCTGTTCGCCGCCATCTCCGCAGGCATCAACTCGCTGTGGGGTCCCTTGCACGGGGGCGCGAATCAGGCTGTTATTGAGATGCTAGAAGCCATTCGAGATCGAGGACTTACCGTTACAGACTTCGTGGAACGTGCGAAAGACAAGAACTCTGATGAACGCCTCATGGGCTTCGGCCATCGCGTCTACAAGAACTTCGATCCACGGGCCACGGTGATCCGCAATGTCTGCACCGAACTCTTGGGAAAGATTGGCGGAGGACGCGAACTCTTGGACATCGCCATGGAGTTGGAGCAAATCGCCCTGAGCGACGATTACTTCAAGGAGCGCAAGCTCTACCCCAATGTGGACTTCTATTCGGGCGTGATTTACAACGCCCTGAATATTCAGGTCCCCATGTTCACGGTGCTCTTCGCTCTGGGTCGCTTGCCGGGCTGGATCGCCCACTGGCGAGAACTCCACGCCGACCCCGACTTCAAGATTGGCCGACCACGGCAGATCTACACGGGACAGACCGAGCGCAAGTACATTACGGGCACGGATCGCTGAAGCACCCGAACGCTTTTACTGCGATCGCATGACTCGGACCCACTCTTGGATTGACGGGCGCCTCACCAACAATGAGGCGCCCGTTATTGCATCCAGCGTCGTCGACCCCACCACCTGTGACGAAAGTACACTGACCGACGCCCTGCCAGAACAGGGCTGCTTCACCACCGTGCGCGTGGAAGCGGGCCGACCGACCTACTTGCAAGAGCACCTCCTGCGCCTGCAGCGCGACGCTAGTACTTTGGGACTGATGGGCTTGGACCTTGATGTTTGCCGCCGCGCCCTCGTCGAACTCGCCGCGGCCGCTTTTACAGACCAGCCCCATGAACAGGGAATCATCCGCCTCACGCTTAGCCACACCCCCGCTCACGCCTCCGCCAGTTCAGCAACCTCAGTGGTAGCCACGGCCCGTCCCTTGAACCCCCTGCCAGCGCAGTGGCAAGCCATCAGCGCCAGTTGCCCTCACCCGGGCCCGCGCGCCTGGGGCGGCGCCAAATTGGTCAGCCGCGCGCTGTACGACAGCGGCACCCAAGAGGCCCGGGCGGCCAATGCCCAGGAAGCCCTGTTTTTCGATGAAGCCGACCGTTTGATCGAAGGCAGCATCAGCAATCTCCTTTTCGTCCTGCCCGATGGCAGCCCGGGCACCCCACCCTTAGAGCGCGGCCCCGTGGCGGGGATCGCACGCGCGCTGTGTGTCGACAGGCTGCCAGACCTGAGGGAGGTGGATCTGTCACGCCCTGCCCTGGACGAGCTACAATGCCTCTTTGCCATAAACGCCGTGCGAGGCGCCGTGCCCATCAGCCACCTGGACGGCGTGGCCCTGGGCACAGCCGACTCGGCCACGAGAGATGAATGGCTGGAGAAAATCCGCCGAGCGCTGTGTCGGGAGAAAACGGCATGAGTTCCAAACCCGTGTTGATCAGTGGGGCTACCGGCCTGGTGGGCAAGCGCCTGCTGCAATGCCTGCAGCAGCAGGGGGTCGAGCTACGCGCACTGTCGCGCTCGCCGCGCCCCGCCGCTGACACAGGCCCCCCGCCAGCGACTCAGTTTTACACTTGGGATGGCTTCACCCCTCCGACACAGGCCGTGCGCAACACCCAGGCCATCGTCCACTTGGCGGGAGAACCCATCTTTGCCGGCATCCCCACCCGCGCCCGCCGACTACGCATGCGCGACAGCCGCATCCAAAGCACGCGCAACCTGGTGAATCAAATCGCCCAACTGCCCGCGGATCAACGCCCGGCCACGCTGATCTGCGCCTCGGCCGTCGGCATCTACGGCGATCAGGGGGAAAACGAAATCGACGAGCAATCGTCGATTTTCAAAGCAACGCCCGAACCCATGGGCAACACCTTCCTGGCTCAGGTGTGTCGCGACTGGGAAAGTGAAGCCGCTCGGGCCGAGGAGTTTGGCGTGCGCGTGTGTTCCCTGCGCATCGGGATTGTGCTGTCGCGCGCCGGCGGAGCCCTGCCCCGCATGCTGCTGCCCTTTCGCTTGGGCCTGGGAGGACCCTTTGGCCGTGGCCAGCACTGGGTGCCTTGGATTCACCTGGATGACTTGTGCGGCTTGATTGCGTTCGCCATCCAACACTCAGAACTTCGAGGACCCATCAACGCAGTCGCTCCCGAAGCCGTGCGCAACCTCGAACTTTCTCACACCTTGGGTCGGCTACTGAACCGGCCGACGTTTCTGCCCGTCCCACCTATTTTGCTGCGCCTGGTCTTGGGGGACTTGGCCAATGAACTTTTGGACAGTCGAAAAATAAAGCCCGCGCGCGCAATGGCGGCGGGCTTTCAGTTTCAGTTTAAACAACTCGAAGATGCCTTGGTTCAGGAACTTCGCCCAAGACCGTGAGCTCTATTAATGCAGGTTTTCCTTCACCACGGGACCGGCCTGAGTAAAAAGCAAGGGCAGGACATCCTTCACCATGGCCTCTTTGGGTCGCTCGGGTTCAATCTCATAATAAGCCAGGTCCACCGGCGGCATGCTGCTGGAGGGAAAGTCCTGGGCAAAATCTGAAAAGATTCGTTCCAACACCGCCTCGCTCTGCTTGATGTCGATGTCGGCCAGGAATAACACCACGCGCTCGCGCGTCATGCGGAAGATGGCATCCTCAATACGCAGGGTGGATTCGACAAAGGCGACAAGTTCAGGGAAGAGAAGATCGCCTTCCGCACCGGCCATGCCTACCACCACGCAGGTCACGCCGTGTTCGTCGGCCGTGTGCTGGGTGCGGCTCAGGAGTTCGCGCAGCTTGCGCGGGTCATCACAACTATTCAAATCGCGTCGGGGGGACATTTCCATAACCTCCCTTCCATCGTCCTCTCAGCGAAAGACCTGAGAAAGATTTACAGGGCGAATTGCCACGGCTTTTCTCGGGTACGCAGCTAACTAGCAAGTCACCACCCTTTTGCGCAGATAGCAAGGTAAACCGCACACGGAATCCAGAATGTCGCTGCGTGGAATCCCCAATTCTTCAAAGGATTCCGGGCCCACGACACCCGTCAAAACGCCTACAAAACCAACTCCCGCAGACTGTGCTACGCGCGCATCCTCGGGCCGATCTCCCACATAGAGGATCTCATGCCTCGGCAGGGGAGCCACGCGTTCTACGGCGGGTTCCAGGGCCTGCGGATGGGGCTTGGCCCCCGGTAAATCCTCCAAGGTGAGGATGAAATCAAAGCGCTCGGGACCGATCCCCGCCTGGCTCATGCGCAATCCACACAGGTCTTTTCCGCGATTGGTCACCACACCCAACTGGCGATCCGCCAAGGCGTCCAAGGTTTCCAGGGCCCCTGGAATCGCCAGATAGGGGATCTCGTGGGCGTGCCTTCGATACTGCTTGGCGAACACCTCGAAAACAACCTCCGGGAAGATGGCCTCCACGTGATCCCGCCAGGTCACGAAGCCCTGCTGGAGTAGCGTTTCGGGCGGTCGGGCCAGGCCGAGGTTGTCGCAGGTACGCCACATGGTCTTGACGTAATTCGAAGTGGATTCGATGAGTGTATCGTCGAGGTCAAAAAGGACAGCGCGAACCATCTGGCCATGCTAGAACAACTTCCCAGTTCTCAGGAGGGGCCATGCGCGCTTTTCAAATTTTCGCAGCGATGAGCAATGAACGCGTCGCAGATCTTCTCAAAGCCATGGGCGAAGAGTCCCCCGGCGTATTGATGCAGGCCGTCCAAGTGGCCGCCGCCAGCATGAACGCCCGGCCCAGTTATATCAACAAACTCCCCTTCGCCAAAAAGGCCGCGACCATCCGGCGGGCCCTGGCACGCGTAACCGCCAACGAGATCGCCGAGGAAATCCTGGCCGTGTACTTCCTGCAAACCCGCAAGGCGTTGCTGGCCGACTGGCTGGACTCCGTGGGCCTGGAGCATGAAGAAGGCATTCTCAAGGAAAGCAACCCCAGCCAACCGCCTGAAGAGAGCCTGCGCACCACTGTAAAGAGCTTCCTGGCAGGCGAAGGTCCCGAGGATCGCCTCTTGCTGCTTCAAACCTTTGCCGGGCAAAGCGTCATCGATTGGCCTGTTTTAGACGCGTTACTGGAAGAACAAACCCCCTCCTAGTCTCTGCCCCGGGCCCCATTTCAATCTCTGTCGACAACCCAAGTCAGCCCATGATGGCGAGAAAATCTCTCCCACATGGGAACTGTTCCCGGCATCGGGCATCCTATGTTGTACTACCGCCCAGGCCCATGGACCCAACACAGATTGCAGACGAGGAGATTTCATGAGCAACTCGCAAGCCCCAGCGACACTGGATCCAGACACACTGGATGTCGAACGCTCTGTGCGCGAGCGCTACTCGAACGGCGCGCAAGAACGTGAAGCCGCCCTGTGCTGCCCGGTGGATTACGACACGCGCTACTTGGAGATCATTCCCCAGGAAGTTTTGGAGCGAGACTACGGCTGTGGCGACCCCTCAAGCTATGTGCGACCGGGGGAGACGGTGCTGGACTTGGGCAGTGGCGGCGGAAAGATCTGTTTCATCGCCGCTCAAATTGTAGGCCCTGAGGGTCGCGTCATTGGCGTGGACATGAACGACGACATGCTCGAATTGGCTCGAGGGAACGCCCCTAAGGTCGCGGAAGCACTCGGCTATGACAATGTCCAGTTTCACCGCGGGCGCATCCAAGACCTGGCCTTGGATTTGGACCGGGTGGAGACCTGGCTCAAAGCCAACCCCGTGAACGACGCCCTCAGCCTGTCGACCTTTGAAGATTTTACGGAGCAACTGCGCCGCAAGAACACGCTCATCCCCGACAACTCCGTGGACATTGTCGTTTCCAATTGCGTGCTCAACCTGGTGCGCGAAAGCGACAAACCCCAGCTCATCCAAGAGATCCATCGCGTGCTCAAACCCGGCGGACGCATCGCCCTCTCAGACATCGTGAGTGACGAGGTCGTGCCCGAAGTCCTGCGCGCTGACGCCACGCTGTGGAGCGGCTGCATCTCGGGCGCTTTTCACGAAAAGGAACTGCTCAGCGAACTCGAAAACACGGGCTTCCTGGGCATTGCCCTGGACAAGTGGGAGAGTGAGCCCTGGCAGACCGTGGAGGGCATCGAATTCCGCTCGGTCACGGTGACGGCCGTCAAAGGCCAGGCGCGGCCCTGCCTCGAAGCCAACCAGGCGCTGATCTACAAAGGTCCCTGGAAGTGGGTGGAAGACGACGACGGCCACGTCCTGCGACGCGGCGAGCGCGTGGCCGTGTGCGACAGAACTTTTGACCAACTCACGGGCGAACCCTATGGCGATAGTGTCATCGGCATTGAGCCCCGCGTGGCCATTCCACAAGACCAGCGCGTCTTGTTTGATTGTGAGCGCAGCACGAGCCGTGCCCCGCGCGAGAGCAAGGGCAGTGACTACGCCGCGACGACGGAAACGGCCGAGGATTGCTGCGGCGTGTCCACACCCGAGGACACAGGAGAAAGCTGTTGCTGAGGAACGAACAAGAGAGCATGGCTTCGGGCGCACTGCACGTTCTTCCCGAAGCGTATGAACCCAAAAATGGCTTTAAAACTCGCTTGGCCGAGCATGGCCAATGGCCTTTGCTGCGCACGCCGGTTTCCATCCTCCAAGTCAACATCACCAAGCGCTGCAATCTGGCTTGTCGACACTGCCATGTAGGCTCCAGCCCCAAACGCACGGAAGAGATGACGCGCGAGACCGCGGAACGCGTGTTGGAATTGCTGGAAGCCAACCCCGGAATTCAAACCCTGGACCTCACGGGCGGCGCTCCAGAACTCAATGAGAACTTTCGCCTGCTCGTCCAAGGTGGACGGCGCTTGGGGCGAGAAGTGATTGACCGCTGCAACCTCACGGTGCTTTTTGAAGCGGGACAGGAAGACACTGCGCAGTTCATGGCGAATCACGGCGTCAAAATCGTGGCTTCCCTGCCCTGCTACAGCAAGGCCAACGTCGAAAAGCAGCGCGGACTCAAAGTTTTTGACAAGAGCATCGAAGCCCTGCGCCTTTTGAATCGGCTTGGCTATGCGAAAGCCAACAGCAACGGAAACCCAGCCCCGGCCCTGAGCTTGGATCTGGCCTACAACCCGGGTGGCGCTTTTCTGCCGCCAGCCCAAGCACAGCTCGAAGCCGATTATCGCAAGGAGTTAAAAGAGCTCTTCGATATTGAGTTCAACCAGCTACTCAGCCTCAGCAACCTGCCCATCGATCGCTTCGCCGAAGACCTGCAGCGCCAGGGCCAACTCGACCGCTACCTCAACTTACTGGAAGACAATTTCAATCCTCACACTGTGCAGAAACTCATGTGTCGCTCAACACTCTCGGTGGGTTATGACGGGGGCTTGTACGACTGCGATTTCAACCAGATGCTTGAGATTCCCCTGAGCGGAAACAAGCGCACGCTGTGGGACTTCGATGATCTCAGCCAACTGACGAGCAGCTCCGTGGCCACCGCGAATCACTGCTTTGGCTGCACGGCGGGTGCGGGCTCGGGCTGCGGCGGAGCCCTCGCCTAGCGGAGATGACATGAGCTATGTGGAATCGGACAGCGCAGGCGCGACGGAAGGCAGCTGGAAACCCAAAACCCTTTTGATGGCCCTCGGGCTTCTGGGACTGGTCTTTCTCCTGGCCACCAAAGGGCAAGAGATCGCTGCAGGGATTGAAACCTTCAACACTTGGGTGGAGGGGTTGGGCTCCTTGGCACCTGTGGTCTTTTTGTTCGGCTATGCGCTGGCGGTGGTGGCTTTTGTTCCGGGATCTCTGCTCACTGCGGCCGCCGGTGCCCTCTTCGGCCTTTGGCAAGGCACGCTGGTGGTCTTTATCGGCGCCAGCCTCGGAGCCTGCGTGGCCTTCCTCATCGCGCGTTACATCGCGCGCGACAGCATTGAAGCGCGCCTGGGAAAGCATCCGAAATTCCGCTCGGTGGATCAGGCCATTGGCAAAGAAGGCCTCAAAATCACCTTTTTGCTGCGCTTGTCGCCCGTCTTCCCCTTTACGCTGCTCAACTACTTGCTCGGACTCTCCAAGGTGAGCTTCCGCGATTACGCCCTGGCCTGCTTTGGCATGATTCCCGGCACCTTGCTCTATGTCTACCTGGGCAAAGTGGCCGGTGAAGTCATCAGCATTGCGGGCGATGCCGCGTCGACGACGGCCAGCTCAAGCGGCAAGAGCCCCCTCGAAATCACCTTCTTGCTCTTCGGGCTTGCGGTGACTGTTTTCATCACGCTTTACGTCACGCGCGTGGCTCGGAAGGCATTACAGGAGGCCACCGACCATGAGTCCTGAAAACGACCTGCCCGGTCTCGCACCCATGGATGAGTTCAACACGGAACTCTTACACCAGGTACGACCCCCCCACTGGAAGAATCCCACCCCCAAAGGCACCTACCAGCTTGTCGCCATCGGCGCAGGCGCGGCCGGACTGATCAGCGCAGCCGGGGCCGCCGGCTTGGGAGCGCGAGTGGCCATTATTGAGCGCAACCTCATGGGGGGCGATTGCCTGAATGTCGGGTGCGTGCCTTCCAAAGGTGTGATTCGCGCCGCGCGCGCCTGGCACGCCGCAGCCCAGGCCAAAACCTTTGGTGGCCCGAGCATTTCAGGCCCGGGTGACTTCGGCATGGCCATGCAGCGCATGCGAAAACTGCGCGCAAAAATCAGCCCGGTGGATGGTGCGCAACGCTTTTCCGACTTGGGCATTGATGTCTTCA
Source organism: Pseudomonadota bacterium (assembly GCA_003353845.1). GTDB lineage: Bacteria > Myxococcota_A > UBA9160 > UBA9160 > JADFDR01 > GLO-12. The sequence goes on from PIVT01000011.1 coordinate 57,749, forward strand.
TCGGTCACGCAACCTTTACCGGACCCGACAGCCTGGAAGTCGGCGGACAGACGCTGCGCTTCAAAAAGGCGGTCATCGCCACGGGTGCCCGCGCGGCCGCACTGCCCATTCCAGGGCTAAAGGAAGCGGGTTATCTCACCAACGAAAATTTCTTCAATCAAACTTCACTGCCCAAACGCCTGGGCATCATTGGCGCCGGGCCCATTGGCTGCGAGATGGCCCAGAGCTTTGCGCGCTTTGGCAGTGAGGTGAGCGTGCTGGATATCGGCGAGCACGTGCTGCCGCGGGAGGACGCCGATGCAGCCAGCATTGTACAAGCTGCCATGAAGCGTGACGGCGTGCGCTACATCCCCTCGGCCAGCCTCAAAGAAGTGAAACGACGCGGCGAAGAACGCATCCTGCACTACCACATCGATGGCCAAGCCCATGAGTTGCCCGTCGATGAAGTTTTCGTCGCCGTGGGACGCACGCCCAATCTCGAAAACCTGGGGCTGGAAGCCGCCGGTGTCAGAGCCCATGCGCGCGGCGTGGAAGTGGATGACCACTTGCGCACGAGCAATAAACGCATCTTCGCTGCGGGCGATATCTGCTCGCCCTATCAATTCACCCATGCCGCCGATGCCATGGCGCGCATTGTGGTACAGAATGCCTTGTTCTTCGGCCGAGCCAAGCTGAGTGACCTGATCATCCCCTGGTGCACCTACACCTCGCCTGAAGTGGCCCACGTGGGGATGTACGCCCATGACGCCAAAGCCAAAGGCGTCGCCGTGAACACGATCCAGATTCCGCTGAGTGAGGTCGACCGCGCCCTCTTGGACGGCGAAGACGAAGGTTTTCTCAAAGTGCACGTGCGCCAGGGCAGTGACCAGATTGTGGGCGCCACCCTGGTGGCCGAGCACGCGGGCGAGATGATCGGCGAATTGGCCCTGGCCATCAGTGCGAAGGTGGGCTTATCCAAGATCGCCAAGACCATCCACCCCTACCCCACACAGGGGGAAGTCATCAAGAAAGCGGGCGATGCCTGGAATCGGGGAAAGTTAACGCCACGGGTAGCTGCGCTCTTCAAACTATTCTTTAAATTCTTCTGATGCGAAACCACAATCCAGACTACCTTCGAGACCCAGCCCGAAGGAGGTCGCTTGCCCGAGATGATTGAGTTCGAACTCAACGGTGTCCTACAACGCGTCGACGAGGATCCTACGACGCCCTTGCTCTGGATCCTGCGTGACACGCTGGGCCTGACCGGTACGAAATTTGGCTGCGCCCAGGGACTGTGCGGCGCCTGCACGGTTTCTCTCGATGGGGTGACCCTTCGCTCCTGTCAGCTTCCACTGTCTGCCGCACAGGGCAAAGCCGTCACAACCATCGAAGGCCTCCCCAGCGAAGACCCTCTGCTGCGCGCCTGGACCGAAACCAACGTCATTCAATGCGGTTACTGCCAACCCGGGCAAATCATGTCTGCCCGGTCTCTGCTCGACACCCACCCCCAACCCAGTGACGAGCAGATCGATGTGGCCATGCAGGGAAATATCTGCCGCTGTGGCACCTACCCACGCATTCGCCAGGCCATTCATCACGCTGCACAAATAAGGCTCGAACAAGCGGAAACCAAAGGAGAAGATTCGTGACGATTACACGACGCTCCTTTTTAATTGGCACTGGCGTTGTGGGCGGCGGCCTCTTGATCGGGTTTCAACTCAAAGACGAAGCCCCCTTCCCCCATACACGGCCGGAAAGTTTTCAACCCAATGCCTGGTTACAGATTACGCCCGATGGAGAAGTCATCTTCCAACTGGACAAAGCGGAAATGGGCCAAGGCGTGGTCACATCACTCCCCACAATCTTGGGTGAGGAATTGGATTTCGATCCCCAACGCATGCGAATTGAAATGGCCGGCGTGCACCGCGGTTACGCCGACCCGGTGATGCGTATCCAAATCACCGGTGGCAGCATGAGTGTCGCAACCGGTTGGGACCCCCTGCGCCAGGCCGGTGCAACGGCGCGCGCCTTACTGATTGCCGCCGCGGCCAAGACCTGGGGCGTCGACGAAGCAATGTGCCGCACGGAAGACGGTGTGGTGATTCACAAGACCAACGGACAGCAACTGCAGTACGGAGAATTGGTGGCCACGGCGCGCACGCTCAAGCCGCCAACCAAAGTTGGCTTAAAAGAAGAAGAGGACTATCGCTGGGTCGGCAAGAGCCTTCTACGCACCGATGGCGTCGCCAAGTGCCGGGGGCAAGCCCTGTTCGGAATGGACGTCGGCCTCGATGGCAGCTTGCCCGGTCTTCTCACGGCAGTGGTTGTGCGCTGCCCTCATTTTGGGGGCAAAGTAGAGAGCTACAGCGACACGACCGCCCTGGCATTCCCGGGCGTGGTCGACATTTTTGAAATCCACTCGGGCATCGCGGTGGTAGCCCACGGGTATTGGAAAGCGCGCAAAGCGGCGGAAGCCCTGGAAGTTACGTGGGATAAAGGCCCCTTGGCCGGTGTCGATTCCGCCGAAATCCGGCGTCGCCAAGAACTGGAGTTGGCCAATGGCGAGCCCAGTGACACCTCTGGGCACGGGGACGTTTCCAAGGCCTTTGCACAAGCGTCGGAAGTGCTGGAAGCCACCTATGCCGCACCTCTGGCCCACCATTCCACCCTGGAGCCTCAGAACTGCACCGCGATCATCCGCCCCGACGGGGCCGAAGTGTGGGCACCCACCCAGAGCCCCTCGGTGCTGCGGCTCATCTTTTCACATTACTCCGAGGTTCCCCAGGAACAAGTGGAGGTGCATACCACGTTTATGGGCGGAGCCTTCGGTCGTCGTGGTCATGTGGACTTCGCCGCTGAACTGGGCGCCATCGCCAAGCAACTGCTCGGCCAACCGGTAAAGTTGATCTGGTCGCGTGAAGACGACTTGAAGCACGATTTCTATCGCCCGGCGACGCTGCACAAGCTGCGCGCGGCACGAGATAAAAACGGGGCGTTTAGCGCCTGGGAACACAAGCTTGTGTCTCCCAGTTTCGTCGAGACCATCTTCCCCAATCTGGGAGCCGCACTCCCCACCTGGGTGCCCACGAAAATGTCACGAGCTGCGGGCAGCAAAGCCAAAGAGTGGATCAAGGGTGTCGATCCCACCATGAGCGACGGCGCTCACATCCCCTATGCCATTCCCAATCTTGAAGTGGGTGTGCATCATTTTGATATCGGCGTCCCCAAAGGCTTTTGGCGATCCGTCGGGCACTCGCACAACGCCTTTGTGGTGGAAAGTTTCATCGATGAGTTGGCCCATGAAGCCCAAGAAGACCCTGTCACCTTCCGTCTCGCCGCACTCAAGGACCACCCACGCCATAGAGGTGTGCTCCGACGTGCTGCCAAAAAAGCCGACTGGGGAATGCCGCCCCGAGGCCGCCTCCAAGGTGTGGCCGTACACGAAAGTTTTGGTTCCGTCGTTGCCGAAATTGCCGAAGTCTCGATTTCCGGCACGGACTTTCAGGTGGAGCGCGTGGTGTGCGTCGTCGATTGTGGATTTGTCATTAATCCCGACCTCGTAAAGCAGCAAATTGAAGGGGCGGTGCTCTACGGCCTCTCAGCCGCCCTCATGGATCCCATCACCATTCAAGACGGTGCCCTGGTGCAGAGCAATTTCCACGATGCGCCCGTGCTGCGTATCCACCAGGCGCCTTCCATTGAGGTGTATTTAATGGATAGCCATGCCCCTCCCTCAGGTGTTGGAGAAATCGGCCTTCCCCCCATCGCCCCCGCCGTGGCCAACGCGCTGTTTCACGTGACGAGGCAACGTCTGAGAGAACTTCCGCTGCGGCTCGCCCAGGGGAGCCCTTAACCCGGACTATTCAGGCAGGCTTGTACCACCACTTTTAATACATCCGACTGTTAAACCACTCTCTATTCTTTTTATTCGTTTTATTCGTTTCGAAAGTCTCGGTGGGGAACCCAGGTCCTCGCATCCGATAGGCGAGCAACGCGTATCCACGATAGCCGACTCCCATCGCTACCGCGCTCATGTCCGAAGATCACCAGAGAACCCTCTTCTTGATCACCCACACCCAGGTAGCGAAGAATCGTTTCTGGCTCGACTTCAAATCCGGGGGCATACACGGGAACTACGCCGCGCAAAAGGGACAGCTTGCGCGCCGTTTCCCGATCCAGCGTCGGTGCAATAATGGGGATGCCTGGGTTGCTACGAGCGAGCAAGCGCGCGGCCAAACCACCTTCTGTCCAAGTGAGGATGCCGCGCACATTGAGTTCGCGCGCAATTTGACAAGCCGCTTTGGAAGCCACGCTCATCTCAACCAACTCTGGCTCCAACCCGTCCTCATCGCGCAATTGGGTCCTCACACTTCTCGCTGCATGACTGGCGATTTTCGCCATGACCTCAATCACCAGGGCGGGATGATTCCCCACGGCCGTTTCTTCGGAGAGCATGACCGCATCGCTGCCATCGAGCACCGCATTGGCGACGTCATTTACCTCGGCGCGTGTCGGGCGGAAAGCTTGTACCATGGACATCAACATCTGCGTTGCCGTGATGACGGGTTTTCCGCGGCGATGAGCCTTTTCAATGATTTCCTTTTGCACGATGGGAACTTGCTCAAAGGGCGTTTCCAGGGCCAGGTCACCACGGGCCAATAACACGCCGTCGGTTTCATCCAAGATTTCGCCTATGTTGGTAAGCGCCATGGCGGTTTCAATTTTCGCGATGAGGGGTGTTTGTTTGCCGAGTTTGGCGAGCTGCCCGCGCACAAAGCGCAAATCTTCCGCTGAGCGCACAAAGGAAACACCGACCCAATCCACGCCGATTTCAGCGCCGAAGGCCAGGTCTTTCAGGTCGTCGATGGAGAGCACCTCGCGGCGCAGCAAGCCGCGCGGCACATTAATGCCCTTGCCCGATGAAAGCGTGCCGCCGCCCAAGATCTTGCACTCTGCGTGTTCTTCATCCAGGCTCTCAATCACCAACTCCACCATGCCATCGGCCAGCAGCAAGTGATCGCCCACCTCCAATTCCGAAAAGAACAGCGCGTCATCCACATAAGCAGCTTCGGAGTGGCCCGTTTCGACGCCCAGAAAAAGCGTAAAATCGTCGCCAGTGAGCAAGCGCGAATCGGGTTCCATTTTCCCGATGCGAATCTTGGGACCGCATAAATCCTGAAGAATGGCGACAATGGTATTTTCTTCTTTGGCGATCTGGCGCAATGCCAGGACACGCTGACGCTGCTCCTCGCGTGTACCATGGGAGAAATTAAGTCGGGCCATATTCATCCCGGCGCGAATCATCTCCCGCAAGCTCTCAGGATCTGAACTGGCAGGGCCCAGCGTCGCCACAATTTTGACGGGAGATTGGCACTTCGCAGGAGTCATTGGCGTCATACTCATGTCAGTCACTTTTTCCTTTATCGCGGGCCATAAGCAATTTCTTCATACCGACACGGCGTTTCGATCCTGCGCGCCTTTTCTTCTCGACTCAAGCATTCTCTACTCAAAGTACAGCAAGGTATCGATTTCTTCTTCGGTCAGTTCCCGACCGCGCAACCAGCTCATCCGATCCATCAGATACGCACTTCGGATCATGGCGTATTCATCCAGGGAGTTCTTGCGCAGTATTTCTAGCTGATCCATGACTTCCGATTTGCGCATCACGCCCTCTCCACCCACCCAGAGCAATTGGGTGGCCGGTGTAAGCAAGTAGGTGTCTGGACGCAGGAAAAAATCGAAAAAGGTGCCCAGGCCATCGCGCGCGGTGGAGGGACCGATCAAGGGAAGCACTAGATATGGCCCCTTGGGCACGCCATACCGAAACAGGGTCTCCCCCGAATCGGAATTAATCTCCTCCAAACCCATCTTGGTCGAAGGATCAAAGAGGCCCAGGAGTCCGATGGTGGTATTGATGCAGAAGCGACTCGTCGAGACCGTGCCGTCGGAAAAACGTAGCTGGAGGAACTGATTTACGAAATTAAGAGGCTCACCTAAATTCTGTCGGAAGTTCTGAAAGCTGTTCTGCACACGACCTGGGATAACTTTTAGATAGGTCCTGGCCAAGGGGTCCACACAGCAGCGTTCAATCCTGTTATTAAACTTATAGCGCTTGCGATTTCTTCTCTCGTAGGGATCGGCCGCGGGTGGCAAGTCCTCGTCAAATTCGTCCTCGAGATCTACCGGTTCTTCGAATTCTTCCAAGGCCAAACCATCGTCGGCAGGCGCTTCGGAGCTTTCCACTCCCTCTTGTACCGGCGCTGACATTACCTCTGGCACTGGCTCTTGCGCGGAACCTTTTACAGATTCTTTCACAGAACCACAAACACAACCCAAGGAAGTCATCAGCAACCAGAGCAAACCCAACAAGGTCAGGCATTGTCCAGCCGACCTCCTTGTTCCACTCCGCTGCATCATAGGCTTCCAATTTATTCCGTAGAGGGCTCCTTGCGCAGCCCTCCTTCGAGCAGGGCCGGCAGGATCACCAGGTTCGCTAGAAGGATAAACAATATTGCAGTAAAAAGCGTCTTCCCCATGGAGGCCATCCCCAAATGGGTGGAGACACACAAGCTACCGAAGCTCGCCATGGTTGTAAGACCACTGTAAATAACGGCCCGCGTCGTGCCGGTGCGTAGCAGCGCCTCCCCGTGAGCCCCTTCCACACGCGAGCGATGCACCAAGTGAATCCCGGTATCGATGCCAATGCCCAGCATGAGAGGCACACCGATGACATTGGCATAATTAAAGGTCATGCCTGTAAGAACCATGGTGGCACAGGTTAGCAAGCCCCCCAAAAGCAGGGGGAAGAGGACACAAGCCATATCCCCTATTCGCTGCCACAGCGCAGTTAGAAAGATCACCATTACAATCACGGCTGCAATCAAGGCATTGCGCAAGGAGGACGCGACCATGGCCCCCGTCTCCAAGGTTTCGGGCCCCACTCCCATCACATCGGGAGCGATCTTTCGAACGTCATCATAGAAGCGGCGGCGGGGAGCATCGCTGTCCAAGGCGTAGGCCGGGGTCACCACGACACGCAGTTCTCCATTCAAACCAACAAATCGATGCAATAGTCCCTCGGGCAGATCCTCAAAGGTCACTTCTTGCGCGCCCAGCAGTTCGCGCAAGTCCGCGATACCGATGGCCAATGGCTCAATCAGATTTTCACGCAGGGTTTGCAATAGCCGACCCGGTGATTCGTTGTGTTCCAACGCCCCGAGGATGAAATTCAAACGCCGACTCAAGGCGACTTCCCCTTCCCCCCGCGCTACGTCGCTATCGCTACTGCGCACATTAAGAAAGTCAGCAAAATCCTGAATCGCCACCACATCTTCTCTGGAGCTGGGACGGTCTTTGGGAGGCAAGTCCGGAAAGAAATCCGAAATGTCCTGAAGAATTTCCAGCTTCTCTTCTTGCTCGGTCGGCACAAAGTTGTAAATCGAGAAAGCCTTGCCAACAACACTGAGCTTTTCCAAGGCTTTAATGCTCGTATCGGCCTCTTTCTTGTTCTCCACCAGAAAGTACATGCTCAATAACACTTCAGACTTTTCCGTTAATAGCTCTGAAAAAAGAGCCGCCGATTCAGTGGTCGGGTCGCGGACATCAATGGGGTTGGAATTGAAGAGCAAGAACGGCAGCGCAAAACTTGCAAGCACTGCAAGCGAAAACCCGAAGGCGGTGACGGGACGTCTGGCACGCGCGGGGAAACCGCTGAGCCAAACCAGCGCCGGGTGCAAGGGCTTGGCAGGCTCTGGCTTCAACTCACCGGGCCACAATGTCAACAGCGCCGGAAGAACCGTCAACCCACCGATCAACGCCAGCATCATCCCCACACCACAAATCAAGCCCAGTTGGGACACCCCTTTGAAGTCGGTCACCTGAAAGGCGAAAAAAGAAATCGATGTGGTAAAGGCACACAGCACCAAGGAAGAGCCGATGTGAGTGGCCACGCTTTCCAAGGCCTTATTGTGCGGCAGATTCAAGTTGATCTTATCCTGGTACCCCATGCAAAAATGAAGGCCAAAGTCGACGGCCAGGCCGATGATCAGCACGGGAAAAGTCGATGAAATGATATTGAGCGAACCGATGCAAAGCCCGGCATAGCCAGCCGTCTGGATCAGACACAACAACATGGTCACCAGTATAATGATATTCAAACGCCAGGACCGCATGGCGAAAAAAAGCACTCCGGAAACGAGCAGCAAAGAGAGCAGCGCAACATGCCAGGCCTCTCTTTCAATGGCGCCAACGTCATCGTGCACCAAAACCATTTCACCCGTCAGGCGAAGATCGTACTGCGGAGACTCTTCTCTTAGCTGGACAGCCCGTTCGCGAAGAAAATAGATTGAATCCGCCATGGGCTGGGCGGAGGTGTAGTCCGCAACAGGTTGAACAAAAAGAACCTGGCGGCGATCCAACTTCGACAGCGATTTCCCAGACAGCGCTTCATCCCATGGGAAAGGCGCAGGCATGCTCGACATACTGGCTTCCAGGGTGTCCGCCAGTTTTCCCATGGTGGCATCCAGGTCTTTCGACTGCACTCCCAGCGCGTCTCCCTTATCGACGGAGAGTTGGAGCAGGTTGAAAAATCCCCGCAAGGAAGGATCTGCTGAAATCTCGACCAGTATCGGCTGAATGGTGGCCAATTGATCGGCCATGTCATCCAACTCGTCGGGAGAGAGGTAGAGCAAGCTATTGCGCCGAAAAAACGGGTGGCTATCGGGAAGAAAAACGTCCGTGAATAAGTCCGGGCGTTCGGACAGTTCCTCTGCCAGATCCCGAGCCATCTCTCGCACAACCGACTGCGAGGGGCCATCCACGACAACGATCATGGTGTCTTTCAGAAAAGGAAAAGAGGAGTACATCTCGGTGCGCAGGATGCGCTGAGGCTGTTCCTGTGAAAACATGGCCTCGAGATCCGCGTTGACGCTCAATCGCGTGGCCGCCCAGTATGCAAGCGGCACTGTCAACACCAGATAGACGACCATCACGAGCGCGGCGTTCCGGCGCACGAAATCGACGTACCTCACTATGGAACTCGCGAGCTGCTCTTCCAGATGATTCCACTTGCTCACGAGAACCTCGCCCTATTCTTTGCTGATGGCTTTGGAATCGGCCATGTCGTCTTTCATCATCGCGTCGCTCTTCGCCCAAAGAGCAACGATCAAAGCGTCGATGCCCTCCGCTTTTAGAATCGAAGAGTACTCAGACCGACGCAAAGCCATTTCACTCACACTGCCGTTCAAGTACACATCCTTCACGAGCCAACGACCGTCGACAATATGCATTCGATAAAGCAAGCGGACGGGATCACCATCCATGATCACGACCCGACTTTCCACCTTGGCGTCACCCTGTTCGTCCAGCTCACTCGAAAGAGTTTCAAACTTTTCGCCTGAATACCCGCTAAAGCGATCGGCGTAGGAATAGACATTCAGCACGTAAAAGGCCTCTAAAAAATCCTTTCGTTGCTGGGCTGTGAGCTTTTTCCATTTTCGTCCCAAGGTTTTCTTCGCCATGTAACCCTGGTCGATGTATGCCGGTAGAAGTTCCTGCAAGCGTTTTGCGCGGCCATCAAATCCCAAGGCTGCGGCCACTTTCATGACCTCCAGCAAGGCCAGATGGAATTCATCGATGCGTCGGCCGGCATCCTCTGCAGAGACAGCACTCTCGGCGACAGCTGCGGTTTCTTCGACCTTGTCGGCGACTTCCTCGGCGCCAGTTCCCAAAGGGAGGAGGAAAACCGAGGCGCAGAGCAAACAGAGCCAACGGCGGTTCCCCTTTCTGGGGGGAACAATGGGCATCACAGAGACTTTAAACATGGCGTTGTGCCCATCTTGGATTGAGGGCGTCAACATCCCCCAGGTGAAGTAAAAGATCCTCATGAAACATAAGGGGTTACAAGGGGGTTGCGCCACTGCAATGCATGCGATTTTTTTTCGCAACCCCTGCCGCGCTCAGGGGTTAAGGTTATGATCTGTCTTCCAAATTTTTCGGGCCCTGGCCCTACTCAACAGGTTCACTGGAGCAGCCACCATGAAACAAACTCTCAGCCTCGCCTTCCTTCTCTTATTTGCAGTCGCCTGTACCACCGTTGACCCTTACACGGGTGAATCGAAGACAAGCAACACAGCCAAGGGTGCGGGGATTGGAGCCATTACGGGAGCCGTGATTGGTGCCGTGGTCTCCGGAGATAGTAAAGGCGCCCTCATCGGCGCGGGTGTGGGCGCTGCAGCGGGGGCCGGCGCCGGAAAGTACATGGACAACCAGGAAGCCGAGATGCGGCAACAACTTCAGGGCACGGGCGTCAGCGTCACACGCGTTGGCGACAACATCAGACTGAACATGCCGGGCAACATCACCTTTGCCACCGATAGCCCCTCCGTTCAAGGCAGCTTTTACACCGTGCTGAACTCCGTGGCCCAAGTACTCAAGAAGTTCGATAAAACCAGCGTCCACGTGGTGGGCTTCACCGACAGCACCGGTGGCGATGCCTACAACCAGACCCTGAGCGAAGGGCGCGCTGCCAGCGTGAGCCAGTACTTGATTGGACAAGGCGTTCTAAACACTCGCCTGCATACCAACGGTATGGGAAAGCGAGACCCCATCGCCGACAACAGCACGGCTGAAGGTCGACAGGCCAACCGCCGCGTCCAAATTGAACTAATTCCTATGTAATTTCTTTTGAAAGGCTGGGGGTCTTACTACTTTCGCTTGGCTTCGAGCTCTTTCTGGTACTTGTCTACGAGGTCTTTTTGTACCTCGTGGGGAACGGGAGCGTACTTCGCGAACTCCATGGTGAACTCGGCTTTACCCTGGGAACAGGAACGCAAGTCCGTGGAGTAACCAAACATCTCAGCCAAAGGCACATCGGCCGTGACCCGTACAAAACCGTCCTCTTCCGTCGTACCCGCAATGGCGCCGCGGCGCTGCATGATGGTTTTGACGTAAGCGCCCTGGAATTCGGTGGGTCCTTCGACCTCAAGTTTCATAATGGGCTCAAGCACGACGGGTTTGGCGCTGTTGTACACCTCTTTGAAGGCTAGCTTTGACGCCAACTGGAAGGCCATGTCCGAAGAGTCCACGGAGTGGGACTGACCGTCGTTGATGACGACGCGCACACCCACCACGGGGAAACCAATCAGCTTTCCTTCAGCCATGGACTGTTGGAATCCCTTGCCACAGGCTGGAATGTACTCGGTGGGGATCGAGCCTCCACGAATTTTACTCTCGAACTCAAAGTTCTCTTCGCTGTCATCCTCTAGCGGCTCAACGTAACCCGCCACACGCGCGTACTGACCGGAACCACCGGACTGCTTTTTGTGCGTGTAGTTGAACTCAGCCTTCTGGGAAATGGCTTCTCGATAGGCCACCTGGGGTGCACCGGTTTCCACGGCACACTGGTACTCGCGCAGCATGCGCTCGATGTAGACCTCAAGGTGAAGCTCACCCATGCCGGCGATGACCGTCTCGCCACTTTCTTCGTCGACCTTGGTCTTGAAGGTGGGATCTTCGCGCACGAAGCGACCCAAAGCCTTACCCATATTGTCAGAAGCTTTGTTGTCCTTGGGCTTGATGGACAAGGAGATCACGGGATCGGGAACATGCATGGAACTCATGGCCACATTGGTTTTGCCATCGGTAAAGGTGTCACCCGACGCACAATCAATTCCGAACAAGGCCACGATGTCGCCCGCTCCCGAACTATCGATGTCTTCCATCTTATCGGAGTGCATACGCACCAAACGGCCCACCTTCACCTTCTTGCCGGTACGCGCATTGAAGATGAAGTCGCCCTTCTTCAGGGTGCCTTGGTAAATGCGGCAGTAGGTGAGCTGGCCATAACGACCTTCTTCCAATTTGAAGGCCAACATCACGAGCGGCTTGGTGAGATCCGAGAGGATCTCAACTATCTTCTCGTCATTGTCCAGGTCGACACCGGTGTTGGTGATGTCGCGGGGTTCAGGCAAGTAGCGGTCGACAGCGTTGAGCAAGGTCTGCACGCCCTTGTTCTTGTATGCCGATCCCAAAAAGACAGGGCAGAACTCCAAGGAAAGCACCGCTTTACGCATGGCCGTGTGGATCAACTCCTCGGTCACCCTTTCTTCCATCATGGCTTCCATGAGTTCATCGCAGTGCATGGAAATGGCGTCGAGCAACTCTTCGCGGTGCGCTTCGGCATCGTCCTGCATGTCCGCAGGAATGTCCTTCTCGACCATGTTCTCACCGTTATCGCCCTCAAAATAGACGGCTTTCATGGTGACCAGATCGACAACACCGTTGTGGTCATTTTCCAAGCCAATGGCCAGCTGAGCGGCCACGGCGTTCAAGTGGAGCTTCTCGCGCACCTGGCTGATCACCTTGGAGGGATCCGCACCCGAGCGGTCGAGCTTATTGATAAAGGCCAGGCGCGGAACGCTGTAGCGCTTCATCTGGCGGTCCACGGTCATGGACTGGGACTGCACGCCGGACACACCACATAGAATCAGCACGGCACCATCGAGACAACGCAATGCGCGCTCCACCTCAATGGTGAAGTCAACGTGGCCAGGGGTGTCGATGATATTGATGTGCTTGTCTTTCCAATCCACGGCCGTAGCGGCGGACTGAATGGTGATGCCACGCTCTTTCTCAAGCTCCATGGAGTCCATGGTCGCACCCACGTCATCCTTGCCGCGAACTTCGTGAATGGCGTGAATTCGCCCGGTGTAAAAAAGAATACGCTCGGTGAGAGTGGTCTTCCCCGAGTCAATATGAGCACTGATCCCGATATTTCGGATCGTGGAAAGGTCTTCGATTGCCATGGTCTCTGGTCCTTGAACTACAATAAATCTAAGGTGTTATGGTGATTTTGGGCGCGCATCGTAGCGGTCTTACGCCGTTCCGGCGACCCTAAAAGTGCTGGAGATCCGATCCCACCTCATTTTCGGGTGCGATGGCGCCGGAGTGTACAACAAATTTAAATTATCGCGCCCCCGATCTATCCCCGACGCTGCCCAAAACCTTGGCCGGGACCCCCGCCACCAGGGTATGGGCGGGCACGCTGCGGGTAACCACGGAACGCGTCCCGACAACGCTGTGGGCGCCAATTCGGACCCCTCGCAGTACAGTGGCATCGGAAGCCACCCAAACATGCTCTTCTAAAACCACAGGTTCTACCTTTTCTAGCCGCTCAGCGTCGAAATCGTGCTGATCCGCATCAAAAATACGGCTGCCCATGCCCACAAAGGCGCGCTCCCCCAGCGTGACCGATTCCTTGGCGCTGAGATAGCAGCCGTTCAAGAAGGACCCGGGCCCCAGCACAACACGAGCCCCGGGGAAAGCCACAATCTGCACGGGCCCGGCATCGGTGCGCAACCAAGCGCCGCGGCCCACGTGCACGCGCGCGCCCTCGCCCAGGTCAAAGCGCAAGGCGCCCGGCCGCCATTCCGTCACGACGCCCTCGTCAATCTGCAACTCAGCGCCGGGCGCCAAGCGAAACTCCGCCGTTGCAAAACAAGGACTGGCCTTGGGGTGGATGTGTAAACCGGGGTGGAGCCGTTGTAAGAGATGGAGTTTCAGCCGCCCATAGAAGCAGTGCGACTTTAGAGAAAGGAGCTTTAGCGAGTTCGACAAGCTAGCTAGCAGTTGGTTCGTCCTGTCCCTCGCGCAAGCGGAAGGTGATGAAACCGTGCGTGGGGTCATAAGGGGAGAGGCCTACCTGTACGCGGTCACCGGGAATTACACGGATGCGGAAGCGACGCATACGGCCCGAAAGCTGTGCCGTAACGGTCTGACCTGAATCCAAGAGAATCTCGTATCGGCCACCGCCGAGGATCTTTTGCACCCCTCCTACTACTTGAATCAAATCGTCTTTCGACACACAGATCTCCCTAAAAAAATGTACTTCAACAAGGCGCTTGAATCGAAACCTTACTCAAGAAAAGCCTTGAATATCAGTATTTTTACGCAGCCTCAGAAACCCGACCACGCGATTGCTGCGGACCCTAGCACGAAGGATTCACTGCGTCACTCAACTAGCCTTTCCTTTCTGACGCCTGCATCCTCGGCTTTGGCCAGGCTGTCCAGAGAAGCCCGGAGCCAATACGGCATTTTTGTTCTCGCCATGCAGAATGACTCGGATAACGTCTTTGCCGCGCTTTCGGCCAAGGAAGCCAACCCCAAGATCAAGATTCATGCGCGCGGGGAAAGCCCTATCCAGCTCAATCCGGGCCCGGACCACAGCATTTTTCAGGCGACCGTGTGGTCGTCGTTGGCGATCGTGAAAATCTCCAGCGCTTGGAGGAGCTCTCTTAGCGTAAACTACCCAAAAGCCTACGGGCGCAACGAATTGGGCTAGCGGCGCTTTGGGAGAAGATTCGCGATAGTTGACCTCCGCAACAAGACGCAGTCAACCCAACCTTTGGGAGGAATGCTATGTCATTACGCGCACGCGATATCATGACCACCGAGATCATCACCGTTAGTCCTGAGATGAGCCTCGTCGATCTCGAAACCAAATTCTTGGAAGAAAAAATAAGTGGTGCCCCCGTGGTCGAAGACGGTCACTTGGTAGGAGTGATTTCCCGCTCCGACTTGGTTCGTATCCACGCCGTGAACGAAAGCTTCGCCGAGAACCTGTGCGACTTTTATCAGAACGTCGGATTGCACGGCACCTCACCTCGCCTCAGCAGTGCGGGCCTTACTCACCTTGGCATTGGCAAACAAGTGATCGAGTTGATGCAAGACCAAAAAGTGCGCGACGCCATGATTCATAAAATCATTACGGCTTCGCCCGATGCCCACGTCAATGAGCTGGCACACGAAATGTTGGAGAGGCACATCCACCGCATATTGATCACCACCGGTGACCGACTCGAAGGTATTGTTTCGGCCTCGGACCTCATGCGCTTGCTCGCGGACGGTCCTCCGGCTAAAAGGCATTAGACGCAAGAAAAGATTTGAGAACAAGATTTGCTCTGAATATCAGTTCTAGGGAACACTGAAGGCTGCATCGTATGACCCGGGTTCGGCAAATCATTCATCTGAAAGGTGTCGTCCAAGGCGTGGGCTTGCGCCCCTGGACGCAACGCACCGCGCAATCCCTGGGCCTCAGTGGCCAGGTCTTTCACACCACCGAAGGCATACGGATTGAACTCGAAGGCGACGAGCCAAAGCTCGAAGCCTGGAAAACCCACCTGCGAGAAGAGCCCCCTTCCGGGACACAGATTGAAACCCAAACTTGCAAGAGCACCGCTTGCGTCGGCGGCAGCGGTTTTCGTATCGCCGAAAGCCAACTGCACAGCTTGGCCGGACGCACGCGCACGCCTGTAGACATCGCCGCCTGCCCGCAATGCGTGGATGAAATCTTCGACCCCAGCCAACGGCGCTATCGCCACGCCTTTACGCACTGCCCCGCTTGCGGGCCGCGCCATTCCATCTTGCGCGACCAACCCTTCGACCGCGAGCACACCTCCTTTGCTGGATTTGAACCCTGTGAAAACTGTGCCACTGAATTCGAGTCGCCAAGCAGTCGCCACTACTGGGACCAAACCATTTCCTGTCCCGAGTGCGGACCCCAATATACCGGGCGTCTGTCCAACGGCGTCCACGTAGACGACAACCCCATAGACTTAGCGGCCGAAGCGCTGCGCTCCGGCGCCATCATCGGCGTGAAAGGCTACGGCAGTTTTCAATTGGCCGTGGATGCCACCAACCACGACGCCGTCATGGAACTGCGCAAGCGGCGCGAACTTCCCGCCAAACCCTTTCCCGTCATGGTGCCCACGTTAGAAGTGGCGCGGCGACTGGGCGTCATGAGCCCCGAAGACGAAGAACTGCTCACCGGTCCGGGGCGCGCCATTGTTGTGGTGCCCCAACGCGATCAAGGTTGTCGTGAAATGGGACTTTCCTCAGGCATTGCGCCAAGCACGGATAACATCGGCCTGGTGCTGCCCTGCTGTCCCGTGCACTACATGCTCTTGTGGGGACCCGACACCCATCCCGCAAGAGATCCCGCACGCTTTCCAGCCCTGCTGCTGTGCTCGGCCACCCTCACCAACGAGCCCACCATTCACATCAACGACGATGCCCACGCCAAACTCTCCAACATTGCCGACCTTTTGCTTGAGCACGATCGCGACATCCTACACCCCAGCGACGACCCCATTTACCGCAGCACCAAGTTGGGCCCCGTGCCCTTGCGCCTATCGCGCAGCACCACACCCGCCGTGCTCACCCTGGGCCACGCCTTTGACGGCGTGCCACCCATTTTGGCCATGGGCAGTGACGACCGTTGTGCGCCCGCCGTGTTTGCCGATTCCGAAATCCACTTGAGCGCGCACATCGGAAACCTCATCGCTGAAGAAAGCGCCGACGCACTGGTGCAGTTCGCCACTGAAATGTGTCACCGTCTGCGCATCTTCCCCGAGTACGTCACCCACGGCTTGAATCCCGAGAACCTGGGCACGCGCATTGCCCAGGGCCTGGGTACCCCCACCCTGCCCATTCAACACCACCACGCCCACGCGGTGTCTTGCCTGGTCGACAACGAAATCAAAGGCGAAGCCCTGGCGCTCGTGCTCGACGGTGCCGATTGGGGCGATGACCAGACGCTGTGGGGCGGCGAACTCATGCGTGTTTCTCACGCCCACTATCTACGCTTGGCGCATATTGAAGAAATCGAATTGCCCGGCGGTATGGATGCCGCCAAAGAACCCTGGCGAGCCGCCCACATCTGGTTGACGAAATGCTTCCCCAACGCCGATGCGCCCCGCCTGCCCTGGCATCAACGCCGCAACCCCGGCACCGTGGCCAGCTTGGAACGCATGCTCGGACGCGGCATCAACACGCCGCGCGTCTCCTCCTGTGGTCGATTGCTCGACGCCGCCGCCTCCCTACTGGATGCCGCCGATCGCATCAGCTACGAAGGCGAAGCCGTGCATGCCTTGGACACCCTGGCAGGCCGCGACGACGGACCCCTGGCAGAGTTTGCCCCCAACCGAGGTCGCAGCGAAGCCGGCATCGACAATGCCAAAAACGTCATTCCCGTGACGGACATCTTGCGCCAATTGATTGAAGAACACGCCCTGGAACAATCACCCAGCGCCATTGCCCGACGCTTCCAAGAACGCCTGGCCGCCCGGCTGGCCGGTGCCGTGATTCATGCCGCCGAAGAACAGAACCTCAATCAAGTCGTGCTGACGGGGGCCTGTTTCGAAAGCCGACACTTGCTCGAAGCGCTCTACGCGCACTTGCACGCCGCCTCGCTCACCCCGCTGATTCACCGCCGCATTCCACCCAACGACGGCGGGCTGGCCGTCGGCCAAGCGGCCATTGCCGCCGCACGCGCCATACCCGATGGCTTCCCGAACTAACAGATCTCGGACAAAGGCCCGGCACAAGGCAAGTAAGAGGCAAGTCAGCCCCCGAAGGAAGCTGAACCAGGTTTACTAATAATCAAGCGTTGAAAATATGCCGTTGACACTTGGAATCTGGTGCCGAGTCTTGAACAATAGGTAGAGAAGAGAACCCATAGAAAGCGACAAACCACCGAGGAGACACCCATGTCCAAGGCCGACGAGACCCCCCTCGCCGCAATTGCGGTTGCCACCGACCACTCTGAAACCGCCGCCAGCGCCGCCCTTTGGGCCGCCGAGCTCGCAAAAAAACGCGGCGCCAAACTGTTCCTGGTGAGAGCCTTCGACCCCAGCCTACCCGTATTGCCCGTGGATGGCGCCGTGCCCATGCCGCCCAGCCTGCTCACCGACCTCGAAGACGCTGCCCGCAGCCAGCTGACACAAACCGCCATGGAATTAGAAGAACGAGTTGGCATTCCCGTCAGACCCATATTCGGTGTGGGATCAGCCGCGCGTTGCATCATCGACCTGGCCATGGAAAACGGTGCCGAAGTCATCGTGGCGGGAACGCGCGGACTCGGAGGCTTCACCCATGCACTCTTGGGCAGCACCGCCGAACGCCTCGTGCGCTACTCGCCCGTACCCGTCATCACCATCCACCCCGACAAAATCGCTCGCTGCGGCAACCTGAAACGCATCTTGTTGCCCATGGACTTCTCCATCCACAGCCACCGGGCCTTCGAAGCCGCGCGACACGTGCTGGGCATCCAGCCCAATGACGGAGAAAGCAGCATCTTGCTCATGCACGCCTACCACCTGCCCATCGAGTTCACCTCACTGGCCAGCGCCGTACCCATCTTGCCCAGTTACATTGCGGAAGCCGCCGCAGCCGCTCAAAAGAACTTGCAAGAAGTAGCCTCCACATTGCGCGACCAAGGCTACAACGTGGAAACCGTGGCCAGCGAAGGCTACCCGCCCGAAGTCATCGTCCAAGAAGCCAAAGCCAACAACGTGGGCCTCATCGCCATGCCCACCCACGGCTACCGCGGCATCAAACACCTGCTCCAAGGCAGCATCGCCGAACGCGTCTCCCACACCGCCAACTGCCCCGTGCTCACCGTGTGGATGGGCGACGAATAGCAGGCAGAAGTAGACAGCACGACGCTCAAACCCAGCCCTAGACCCCTGCGCCAGGAGCGTGCTAGGTTCCCGCCTCCCATCCCTGCCAGGGATGCGGCCCCCGCGGAGAGGTGGTCGAGTTGGTCGAAGGCGCCGGATTCGAAATCCGGTGTACGTGCAAGCGTACCGTG
>PIVT01000414.1 GCA_003353845.1 Pseudomonadota bacterium
TAAACCGCATGGCTACAGGGGTAATCGGCAACAGATGAAAGTTCCCTTTTTTTGTCACCAAGTTCTCCTAGAGTAGGTCGACTTCCTCGAACGAATCACTCCCCAGCGTTCGCCTTTCTGCGAGGCTACAGCTGTAAACAGCTTCTGCCTCTCAGAAGGCTCCCGCACCACGAGCTCGATTTTGGCTGGGGGCCGTGCCCCGCACCCCTCGTCGAGATCTCCACCAGGGGTTTTATCGATCTCTTAGATCTCGCCGTTCGTCATTTGTTTTGCTTCAAGCTTTCTAGCTAGACATAAGTGTGATTCTAACCTATCATTGCGCTCATTTTGACAAAGATGATTCAAGCTTCATTTTGGTACAGTTTTATGATCCATCATGTTTTTCGGAACCGGGTCTCTCATAGATCTCTACTGTCGTCGAACATCTCCACCGTCGAAACACGATGAAGCATTCGCCCACCCAGATGTGTGCTCAGCGCCTATTCGAACGTTCGCTCACGCATGCGAGTTGTCTGATGTTTGCGTTGTAAGTTTCTTGCTCGTGTCTGCCCAAGAGCTCAATCTGAGTCTCCTTGGCCCACCCCGCGGCTTTCAGATCCATTTACCACGGCTTTTCTTTATGACGCAATGTCCTTCTTACTGCGAATCTGCTTGACAGTGAATGAAGCGGTAAGAGTGCTGTTTCTCTCATTCATAATGTAAAGCTAGATATGGTTGTTCAGTTTCATGTCACAGGCAGATCGCGCGGGGCACGGCCTCTCTGGGGGGAGGGGAGAGAGAACGTCAGCGGCGACTCGCTGGCCGATTTGAGGTGCCTCGCGTCGCATGGGCCGGGAATTATCGGCCACAGCCATGAGCCTCTTCTGGCCTAGGCGCATCGCGGGTTTGCTACATTTCGACATCGCAGTATTTGAACGCTGCGGTGTGTGCGAGCTGTCCTACGAGCATGCGCCCTTGCCCCGTCCACGCCCCGCTTCCCGAAAGAACGGCGGCGGCGGCGGGGGGTGGGGGGGTGCGGGGGGGTGGCGAGTGCCCGAAGCTCTGGCGAAATGGATTAAGGTTGTAAGTCCCCTGGTCCCTGCGAGCCACCGGGGTTGTTGGCGCTGGTGTTGGTGCTGGCACTGGCGCTGGCGCTGGTGGTCTATTGAGATACTAGATACTAGCCCAAAACCAGAGGTAACGACCTTGCGCGTAGGAACAGACTTTGACGGCGTAGAGCGCTTCGCCGCAGTCCTTCACGAGCGCGGCCTTGGCCAGGCCTCGAAGCACGGGCGGGCCCGCGAGCACGCGCGACGCGCGGACCCGCCCCCCCTTGCG
>PIVT01000141.1 GCA_003353845.1 Pseudomonadota bacterium
TTTTAACAGTCATGACTGTTGCTAATTCAGCCACCTTTGCTTCTATTGTGTCCGACAATATTCAGATTGGAGACTTAAAACCGCTGAATGAGTTTATCAGCAAACTACATGACGATTGGCTAAAAACTAGTAATCGGCCACGAACTATATATTTTCGCGGTGTGCATGACAATGTTGTGCTAAAAGCAAGTGCCATCCCTGGAGACAATGAAGAACAAGATACTGTTTCCGTTGATGAAAATCATATCAGCATCTGCAAACCTCAGAGTGAGGAAGAAACAGTTTTCATCGCTGTAAAGGATATCATTTCTAATGTCCAAAACTTGGATCCAGCAACCTCATCTTTTCCGATGCAGACATAAGAGTGCGACAACGGTCAAGAGGCGGGGTTGGTTGGGTGGGCCTCGTCGTGGTTGAAGAGGTAAGTATACTTATAAATACTGGAATTACTAAAAATTCCACGGATTTATTGCGTAGTAACTTACCTCTTCAACCACATTAGCCGATATACCAACATGGTGGAGGCGGGCTCTAGGCAACCGTTGTATAAGCATAACTTTGTCCCCTGTGGACCACTGGAGCCAAAACCGACCGCACAATTGGTTGTCAGGGACAACCGATATAGAGGTCTTTATATATGGCCTTTGAGTAGGAAGCTAGATACACTTACTTACAGCAGTGAGCTACCGCGTCTCCACTGTGTTCGTTGTATCAAATCTGGAGGTTGGGCCTCATAGACCTTCTCCTCAGATTCCTCCTCCAACCGTGTGAAACCAACGCCAGTAAGGTACTTTTATGGTGCGGCAGTGGATGTCCTTTGGATAATGCTGTAAAACCACCCTGACACGGGTAGGCCTCAGAACATTAATCGGACTGTCACCGACACGGCCGTATGGCGTGAGTTTAGGCGAGTGCTTTCGAGACTTCTGCAAATGCGTACATACCGTCCTCAAAGACCGTCATGTCTCGCAAGTAGAACTCCGTGAATGTTCCCACTGATTTCCACCTGCAAGATCGTAGAATGTCTGTGATACTGACATTGCGTAAAGCCTGCCATCTATTGGCACTGAAAGCTCGAATCTCATGGCCTCTTGGCCTAATCGATTGGCTTGTTCCAGAACTTGTCTGGGCCAATTTATAGGCCATCAGGATCGTCTGTTTCATCCACGACGAGATCGTATTGATGCAGACGCCGGAGGACGAGGATGTGTTAGTCGGAAGGAACAAACGTGAACCCGCCTTTCGCATATCCTTGGTCCTCCTGATATACCATCTAAGGGCTCGGACCGGACACAATACCCTTGTAGAAACGGGTAGGGACTGGTCGAGTGCCTTGATTGTAAATCCTTTGAAGGCTGTAGCCGGGTCTCGTGCTACATGATTCTTCGCCATGAAGCCCAGGTTGGGTCTCAGTGTCACTCGGGATTGATCCCGACTGTACTGTATCCGGTCAGGATCCAGTGCATGGATCTCGCTTCTTCTCGCGCCTGAGACCAGCGTTAGCAAGAAGCAAGTTTTCCAAGTCCAGAGTTTCAGGTCTACTGTCTCTGGGTGCAATGGGCATTCAAACGGCGGTGCCTTTAACATAGTCAAGACCAGCGACAGATCCCACCGAGGTAGAATCTGTCGGGTTATAGGCCTATCCGAGTAGAAGGAATGTATTAACGCCGAGAGGTTCGAATCATTCCCTATGTCCACATTCTGAACTTTCAGGAGTGTTGAGGCTATCGCAGATCGGTAACCTTCTACCGTCCGCGACGCTAGACCAACGTCTCTCCACAAGTGAAACAGAAAATCGGCTATCTCAGTAGACCGGCAGGTCCAGGGATCAAGCCTTTTCTCAGTACACCATACCGTGAAGATGTTCCAGCGTGAATCGTAAACCTTCAGAGAAGATTTTCGAAGCTTACCCCGTGCGATTCGTTCCGCGACCGGTTGTGAGAACCCGTGGGAGCTGACGTATCGTGCGACAACAGCCAGGCGTGGAGGTTGAGCACTCGCGGGTTCACGTGGAACCTGCTCGACAGCGGTTGGCAAAGTAGTTTGGGCCAAACTGGTAGACGAACTGGCGGTTCTTTGCTTAGCTCCCAGAGATCCACGGACCACTCCTTGTTCGGCCACCACGGCGCTATGACAATGAGTTCGCACGTGTGCGTCCTGATCTTTCTCAGTACCTTCGGGAGAAGGACTGTGGGTGGATAAGCGTAACCCCAAACTCCGTCCCAAGACTGGGCAAGAGCATCGACTGCCATGGCTTCCGGATCTGGACCCTTGGAGAAGAAGCTGGGTAGCTTCGTGTTCACCGAGGTCGCAAATAGATCCACATGGGGTGTCCCCCATTTCGCCCATAAGGCCCGAACTACTTTTGGGTGAAGTGACCATTCCGTGCCTATTACCTGACCCCTGCGAGACAGTTGATCGGCGAGGACGTTCTGGTCTCCCGGTATGTGCCGGCCGAACGTAGTGACGTTGTGCTGTACACACCACGTCCATAGTTCTACCGCCAATGACGTCAACCGTTTGGACCGCGTTCCTCCCTGTTTGTTCAGGTAGGCGATCGCCGTCCGGTTGTCGCACATGATTAGCACATGTCGGTTTTCCACCTCTGAGCGGAGCTGCTTGAGCGATAGGTATATTGCTTGCAGTTCCAGCCAGTTTATATGGAATGCTCTCTGTGTGTCCGACCATAGGCCTGACACCTGATTGCCGTCCATATGGGCTCCCCATCCGATATTTGAGGCGTCGGAGAACATCGTCACCTGGGCCTGAAAAGGGATGAGAGACTGACCGCGCATCACGTTTTCCCTGCTGGTCCACCATTCGAGTGCTTCTCTGTCTCGAGGTAACACTGGAACTTGGACCGTTAGACTTTGAGTCCGAGACCATCTGTCCGCGAGAGCGAACTGTATTGGTCTCCTGTGCAGGCGGCCGAGAGGCACTTGCGTGTCCATGGAGGTCAGTGAGCCTATCAACGATAGCCATTGTTTTGCCGACATATGTCTGCTCACCAGGAACTTCCGAAGAAGCGCCTGGAGTCGCTGCCACCTGTCTTCCGAGGGACGACAGAGGTAGCAAATCAAGTCGAATTGGATCCCCAAATAGATGAAAACCTGGCTTGGGGACAAATTGGACTTGGGCAGATTCACAATTAGGCCTAAATCTTGGCAAAGTTGACGTAGGAACTCGGTGTGCCGGAGCACGTCCACGCGCGAGAGCGCGCGGATGAGCCAATCGTCCAGATACACATGGAGTCTTATTCCCTTCCGGTGGCAGTAGCTCGCTAATGCCTGTACTAGCCGCGTGAACACCTGGGGTGCTGACGCTAGGCCGAACGGTAGGGCTCTGAACTGATAGACTTGGTCTCCGAACGCGAATCGCAGATACTTCTTGGACGTCTCTGCGATCGGTACGTGGAGATAGGCGTCTTTCAGGTCCAGCGACGTTGTCCATTCCAATGGCCGGAGGGCCAGAGAAATGGTCTTCGTCGTTTCCATGTGAAATTTGGGTACATCTATATATTTGTTCAGAGCCTTGAGATCTATCACGGGTCGGAACGTTCCGTCCTTCTTGGGGACTAAGAATATTCGGCTGTAAAACCCCGGGCTCTCGTGGTCCCGTACTAGTTCTACAGCCCCCTTGTCCAACAGCTTCTGTACCTCGGCCAGGAAGTTTGTTCTCTTTGGTTCCTTTGTAGGAGGAACGAATTTCCTTGCGAGACGCGACAGGGTCGGTCTCTCGGGGCCGAATGGTATAGAGTACCCTTTCCTCAGAGTACGGATTACGAATTCGTCGTCCGTAACTTGCTCCCAGGCGGAACCGAACTCGGCTAATCGACAGCCTACTTTGGTTCCCAAACCGCTGGGGATACCTGCGCCTGAGAGCTCTGAGGATGGGACGACCGGCAAGAAACCTTCAGGGATCCTTCTTCGGTTTCTTGTCTTTCTTGCCTCCTTTCTTATTGCCTTTCTTGCCGCTTTTCTTCCCACCAGACTGGTTGGCTTGCTTCTGCGCCTTAGCGTTCGGCTTGCCAGTCGGTTTGGTGTAAGCGGCCTTAGTAGGCTTGCCTGTGCCTCTGGGGCCAGGTGTGGCAATCTTGACTAAGGATTTCGCCGTACTTTTACGTATGGCTCTCTCCTCGGCGTCCCGTCTCTCACGAGCAAGGGTCTCGAGCCAGCCCCCTAAACTCTCCCCAAACAGGTGGTTTGAGAATAGGGGCGTGGCTCGGGCGAGTCGATGCTGGGAATTATCCAGCGGAGGGTCGAGCGTTGCCAAAAACGCGTCCCGCCTTAACAGACGTAGATTTGTTTCTAGCGTGCTCGAGGTCCTGAGCTCGAATTCAACGGCTCGGGAGATAGACCCCGTCACCGAGTTGATTCGTGCCAGCCACTCCCGAATCTCTGGGCCTATGGCTTCCGAAGAGGCCAGTTGGTCCAGATGGTGCCGTACAGTTGCCATCATGACGTCGAGGTACGATGAACCGAGAACCATGTCCCGGGCATCTTCCTCTAGTCTCCTGAAGGCCGCTGGAGGCACCGCGATCGACTGTGGGTGCGGTGACTGCAAAGACTCCCACTCTGGGTCCACTTCTGGAGCACCACGTGAAAACCTTCGACTTGCGTCGTAGCACCTGCCGGATTCATCCCCTCTAGGAAATACGGTGCCTTTCTTCATGGCCCTAGGGCCAGCTGGTTCCGTAGGGAGGTTTGACCCTCTCAAGGTACACATCCGAGTAGCGTAGTATTTCTCTACGTAGTCGGAGAAAGGCAGTGGTGTTTCCTTCTGCTTCGCCGGCTCTGTCGACGTTCGTCTGCAGAGCGGGAGCGGAGGGGGTGGAGTGCTGGTCACTTCAGGGGCTCCTAGGTGCGCCTGCAGTGTCTCTTGGGCCAACAACTTGTTGTCCTCAAAAGTATACTGGCGCCCTATTGGGTCGATCGGCATAGCCTCTCGCCTCGCCTCTCTGTCGCGACGTCGCAACTCCGCCAGGTCGAGGTTCTCGTCCTCCGATTCTGCAAGCATAGCGTCGGCTTCCACCGAGTCTACGTCGCTATCGTCGGGAACAGACCGTTTACCCGGGGATTGGAAAATATCGCCCATGTCAAGGCCTTCGCCTGGAGTCAGAGCGAGGTTCGCTGCGTCCGACCACAAAGGGTTCGGTCCGTAGGCCCCCTCAGAGTCCTCTGTCTCCTCAATGTGAGCG
Source organism: Pseudomonadota bacterium (assembly GCA_003353845.1). Taxonomy (GTDB): domain Bacteria; phylum Myxococcota_A; class UBA9160; order UBA9160; family JADFDR01; genus GLO-12. The sequence continues at coordinate 5,198 of PIVT01000141.1, forward strand.
GGTTGGCCCGAAGGCACCTCTCTGCATTGATCGGCGATATCCAAGTCCATTGGCGTATCATCCACAATCCCTAGAGCCGACGTCCGTTGTGCCAAAGCATCAGC
>PIVT01000416.1 GCA_003353845.1 Pseudomonadota bacterium
TGTAGAAAAGTGATTTCCCCTTGTTGTCCCCCCTCTGTATTCCCGCCGGTATTTATGCCAAGGCGACTTGGAGAAGGCAAAAGAAGTGCCAACGAACGACGAAACGACCATATCCATCTAAGAAGAAGCTCGGTAGAAGCGTACGCCCCCCCCTCCCCTCCGGGCCTTTGGGTAGAGGGGGGACGGTGACAAGTCGATTTCCATCATGGACGCGGTTAAGGGTTGTCCTGAGAACGTCATTGCCATAATCGCCACGGCCAACGATCAGGAGGAGATTCACCTTCCACGAGTTCATCATCTCGGAGGAGAATCGAATCTTTCGGCCTCGAAAGGCGCTATCGCTACCAACCTCTGATTAAATATTCGAAAAGGCGATCTCAGCGAATTAGATCTGCATGACACGGAAATCGATCGAGGAAAATGTCAATCGCTTTTGAAGGCGAGCAGCAGTGCTCCGTAAGGTGTCCTAGAGGTACGAGCCTCGTAGGGACAATGCCCAGGAGACAGCTCGCAAAAGGGTGGCAGTGCTCATCACTTTTATTGTTGAGACAACCCGATTGAAAGACGCACGACGAGAAGAACGGCGCGGTTGAGTCAACGTATGTAAGTTAACTACGTTTAATTCCCGCATCACGATTTGAACAAGTCAGGAAGGGAGGGTTTAGTGGAACACTGGGCAGTGACACCACATAATTTCGGACGCACTATGGAAAGCGTCCTTGATACCGAATGGTTACTCCACCCTGAGTCCGCCTATCCAGCGGACGTCTAGAGCGTGCTCACGAGAGCATTGCTGTCACATCACCGATGATGTGAACCGAGTTTATCGCAGAGAAGTGCGGCCCACAGCCACGAATGTATATTTTGGAAATCGACATCAGACGAAGAAAGTACCTGGTTTATGAAGTTTACCCACCAGTAAGTACACGGAACACACGAGACCCATGCTCGTGGGCTAACATGTCGACAGATCATGCGTCGACCCCGTGCGGACCTGCTCCACCCGCACGTAGCGCACGAACAGCGGAAGTTGCTCACCCGCAGCGCAAGTATGATCATTATTGTTAGCCAATCGCCATGGAGTGCATCGATAACCAGAACAACAACGGCAACAGCGAAGTGGGCCCAGCCAAGGATCCGAAGTCCTCCCGCGAAACGCGCCAACAGCGGCCCCGCGTGAGAGGAGGAGTGTAGAAAAGTGATTTCCCCTTGTTGTCCCCCCTCTGTATTCCCGCCGGTATTTATGCCAAGGCGACTTGGAGAAGGCAAAAGAAGTGCCAACGAACGACGAAACGACCATATCCATCT
>PIVT01000417.1 GCA_003353845.1 Pseudomonadota bacterium
TCATGCCGTTCTTAGAGAGTAAAATGAGCTTAGTGCAGCATGGATTGATATCTGATTCTTCCGCGCGGATGGCGTTTCCCCAACCCACCTCGCGTTTCGCGCCCACCAGGCTGGTAAAACTCTGCTACACACTCGTACATGCCGCCGAGGCGGTGGGGATCCGAGATCTTGCCGACGGCGAGTTTCAGCCAACCGACACGACGCTCGAGGAGGGAATCGAGCGGCAGCTCAACTATCTTCTCGATCAGGTAGGTTGCAACCATCCCGGCTTTCGCTTGCTGGAGATCGGCTGCGGTTACGGACACCTGTTGAGACTTGCGTGGCAGCGGGGTGCCCTTGCGGTGGGCGTCAATATATCGCCGGAGCAAGTGAAATATTGCAACGATCACGGCTTGCAGGTTTACTGCTGCACGTATCGAGACCTCCTGGAGGCGACCCAGTGGCACGGGCAATTCGACGGTGTGATTGCGAACGGGTCTTTGGAGCATTGGGTGCAACCTGAGGATGTTCAAGCCGACAGGATGAAACCGATTTACAATGAGTCTTTTGCCATCGCTCACAAAGTGCTCGATCCCAGGGCGATCGAGGCTCGCTACGTCACGACAGCAATTCATGTCAAACGCGAGGTCAAGCCGAAATATCTGTTGACCCCGTGGTATCGCCAACCACGCGGTACGGATCGCCGACACTTCAGCCTGTTACACAACTGGATGGGCGGATACTATCCAGTCGACGGACAGTTGGAAGAGTGTGCTAAACCCTATTTCTCGCTGCATGCGGAAATGGACGGATCATTGGGCTATAAGATCGCCAACGATTATCGAATGGATAGGATGCTGCGCGGTCTGTACACCAACCCCAAGTTGATTTGGCGCATCGCTCGCTGTCTGGCCCGGCACCCTCTTGTCACCAGCACCATGATTGAGTGCTATTTCATTGAGAAGTCCTGGGACTGGCAGTTTCAGGGTGAGGACCCGCCGATGAAGCTCTTGCGCCACACGTGGAGGCGCCAAACAACGGGGCACTGCTGATGCCCCCGTTGCGTATAACTGCTATCTTTATAACCATTTATGTTAGCCCATCGCTAAGGAAAAGAGGAGGTAACAAATGTTTAAGAACATCTTATTAGCAGTTGACGGCTCCGAATATAGCCATAGAGCTATTGAGTATGCCAGATCGCTGACCGGACGCTACGAGGCAAATCTATGGATAGTTCATGTCTTTTCACACACCTCGGACTTATTGGGCTACCAGGATTTCGAAAAGCTTTACGCCAAGCGCAAGAGCGCGGGTCACGCGGTACT
>PIVT01000418.1 GCA_003353845.1 Pseudomonadota bacterium
TGCTGAAGTCCTTGAAGATATTCTGCGATAAGCTCACGTGCATTGAGGCCTTTGCTTCTCCGGTAAATGGCGATTTGAGCCAGATCTCATCGTCCCGGTGGCGCCGCTTGCTATCTATCTGTAAATCAAAGACTTCTATCACCCGCAGCCAGCTCGCCTGGTGCCATACTTGCGCCAGATTGTCCCGGGTAACGATTTCCGATCCACCACAAGAGCTATTGTCCCCAACCGGTTGTTCCGGTGCAGTTCTGTGGGCCGCATGTTGGTTCCAGAAAGCCGCGTAGTCTTCACCATTGCGAATCAACGGATGCTCTTGGGTCAACCCATCGTGGTCTTGGCCCGATTGTGCTTCATCGGCTTGCGCCGCCATACTCTCCACCATCCGGCGCAGTGCCTTGGAGCTTCTCAGACCATTTCTCTTGGCCAGCTCAGCTGCTTTCTCCACGTGACGGGCCGGGAAGTGCCGGACAAGATTGATCAGGCCATACATTCGACGTTGACCGGTTCGACCTTCTTCGGTAAACCACATCTCGCATAACGAGAAGGTGTGTGGACCGATCCTTTCGGCTCGGGCCAACAATCTATCCGTTTCCCGGGAGGGATTGAAGATTCGCTCCTCCGGTCTCATCAGCAACGAACCTGGCCGCCTGCTTTTTCGATGACGACGGATGACCTCCATACGCTCAGGATCCAGGATCTCGACTTGATCATCATAGATCCTGACCACCACCTGGCTGTGCAATGGTGCTGGGCCGGCCGCATAATAGGCCTTGTCCACCTGGATGGTGCCGTCATCATAGACCGTCCGTGTCGCCTGCTCAAAATACCGGAATGGGGCCAAGGGCAAGGGCTCCAGATACGATTTTTCTTCCCTGAACATCTCGGCCACCTGACGTTTGGCCCGACCATGGATCCGTGGCGCAGCCCAGCGCTCTTCCCAGTGCATGAGCCAATCGTTCTGGGCCTCGATACTGTCGAATCGGCGTCCCTTCAGGGCGGTTGTCTGGGTGTGTTTCACCGCATTTTCCACAGTCCCTTTTCGATTTGGATCGGCAACCCTGGCCGGATCCGCTATCACCCCATAGTGCTCCAACACCGTGGCATACAACGAATTGAGCTCCGGATCATAGATGTCGGGCTTGATCACGCCTTCCTTAAGATTGTCCAACGTCACATATTGGGTGCAACCACCGAAATACCGGAACGCTTCCTCATGCAGCCGAGACCACGTCTCTTGGCTCGACTTCCATACCACTTACCTAAAGGCCCGGCCGGAGTACTTCAATGTCATCACAAACAGCC
>PIVT01000142.1 GCA_003353845.1 Pseudomonadota bacterium
ATGCTGCCTTGGGTATGGGTTGAGCATCTTCCGAGGCTCCTGGCTTCGATTTTATATGCATAATCGACAGAATTCACTTGACATTCTGGTTAACAAAGGCAAGAATTGATCATGAAGAGAACAAAGTATATCTGTTTTGAAGAGATCGCCGGTGTAATGCATGTTATTGTGACGTTTCCATCGTGTGTGGAGCATGTTGTGATGGCAAGGCTTATCGGTGCCAAGCCGATCACAGCTGGCTTCGTTCAGTGGACCGTCGATGGACCCGAGTGTGTAGGGAAATCCGTTGGGCTCAATCTGCACTCTCGTGCAAGCGATACGGATCTTTTGCGAGGGTGGCTTTCTTCTTGAAGGAAAGACAGTGCACTGATGAAACTTGATAAATTCGAAGACCGTTTAATCTTGGTTGGTTACTGCATCACTGGCGCTTTTGTTGGTTGGTGCATTGGCGAGATTATCTCCTATCTGCTTTTCGCATAAGGAAGAAGGAACCATGGGACAATACTACAATCCAACAAGCTTGAATAATCTTGAGAATCTCTATTCACATAGTTACGGCAATGGTTTGAAGCTAATGGAGCATTCATGGATTGGGAATAACTTCGTGGGTGCAGTTGAAACCTTGCTTGCCGCCGGTGGACGATGGTACAAGCATGAGATCGTTTGGGCTGGTGACTATGAGCCAGATGAGGTCGACGCGGGTGCGAATCTTTTCATCCTCGGCACTAAATTGGAGGAGCATGTTCGCTCTTCTGACTTTCGATTCGTTGTCAACCACACAGCAAAGCGATTCGTGGACAAGTATCGGTCGATCAAGCTTTCAAGCGAATGGCGGATTCATCCGTTGCCGCTTTTGACCTGTGAAGGAAATGGCGGAGGAGGTGGGGATTTTCGTGGGGATGACCCACGTGGTTTGATCGGGAGCTGGGCCAGGCATAGCATTTCGGTTGCAGACGTGGCGCCGGAGGGATTTCAGGAAATCATTTTCGACTTGACGGAATAATCTCTTGACATCTCTTCAGTGCCGTGGTAAACTTGGGCATCAATAAGCGAAAGGGGTTCGGAATGAAGCGCTTTAAGCGAGAATACGTTTGCTTGGCCGAACTTCTTGACAGGCTCAAGATCTTTTGTTCAAAGGTCAAGAAACAATGAAGCCAGTTAGACCAGAAGACATTCGTGTACACACGGTAGATATTCATGGCCGGGGTGGGTTAGTCGATTGGATCAACACTCGGCTGCGAGGAAGTGAGTGGACCGAAGAAGAAGGCAGAGACGGACGTCGAGTCAATGTAGAGCAACTCAACGATCGTATTGTCGAGGAGGTTCGGGAAGTTTATTGCCCAAGTGGTTGGATCGTAAAGTATTATCACAAAACTCAGAGACAAGAGTCACACTTTCTTTTCAAGCTTCCTTGAATGAACCCTTGACATTTCCATCCTGATTCGATATCGTTGAAAGCAGACAAACAAAGGAAACAAACCATGGCCAACACAAAGAATCTGTTTCGCTGCAACCTCAAAGGCAAGGCACTGGAGCAAGCCGCGAGGGACCTCGGCATTTCGAACAAGCTTCGTGTTGACGAGCGACGCTTGGCCATTGCCGAAGCAAGGGCGAAGAGTCCAGAGGGTCGCAAGCTTCGACGAAACGCAAAGCGCCGGCTCCGTAAGGCTGCAAAGGCACGGAAACGCTGAGAGGGCTGAAAAAAATGAATGACATGAATCAACGTTTGATTGGCCGGTACATGATGGTCGAGGGCATGGAGAATTTGAGCGACACATTTCATGGAGACTTTGGCCCCTGGCAGATCGTAGCTTTGTTCCCCACCCCAGGTGGTATCTGGGATGAGCCTGTGATGGTTCTTGCTCAAGACGATCTTCCGCTTGTGGTTGTTCATGTGTCACATCCTGACTTGAGGCTCGACGCACAAGGAGAGGAGGAGCGAGCCAGCCGGATTGACGCGGGGATCTAAGCCCGCACAACAAAAAAAGACTTGACAAGCAACAAACCCCACGTTAATCTAAGTGCACAACAGCAAGGGAGGAAAGCATGGCCATTGGCGAACGAATTTGGGTTTGTTGGGATGTCAAAACCATTCATGAGGAATATTCAGAAGACGATTTTGGTGATTGGTACAGAGAAGATTGTTCAAGCAATTGGCGCATTTTTCGCTTTGGCGGTGATCCGGACGGTTTCGGCCACCCAGATAGCTGCAACAACGCCTCTTTTCTAGCGCCTGAGTCAATGGGTGCGTGGGCGTATGTTGTGGTTTGTCACTATAGCGACGGAAATACATTTGGCCGGAGCGCTGGCCAAACAACGCCACTTGCAGTTTTTGCTTCACACAGCGAAGCAAATGCAAACTTGGCCGAACTTAAGAAAGCAGCCGTAGCCAGGTTCGGTTTCTTCGAAAGCCTCGAAGATATGTCAATTGAGCATGCTCCGGTGCATTCTTGACAAAGCCGCCGTGATCACCGAAACGAACAAGGAAGGAAAGCATGGCCATGAACCCGAACATTTGCAAAGTCTGCCACATGGTTCGCGACGTTGTTGGCGGCTGCTGGAGTGATCACGGCGCCGCTCATGCTCTAAATCATACAGAAGAAAAGAACTTCGAAGCGCCAGCCTGGCTTTGTGAGGATGATGGTGATCGGCCAGCTATTCGCTTTCATACAGAAATCGAAGTGATCTATGCTGGGTTAGTTGGGATGACGGCAACCTTTGCCGGAACGATTTTGCACGGATTGAGGAATGGTGATGGGAACCGGTTCGAGCAATCCGGTTGGTTAGTTCGGTGTCTGGCGGAGCGGACGAACGAAGTGAGGGCGCGGAGCCGTTTGTTCCCGAGCAACAAAAAAAGATCTTGAAAAGTTGAACTGCCTGCGATACAATGGTGTTCAGATTGCAGGAGGTTGTTCATGAATATTGTTTCGGGCTCAATTCAACTTGCAAATGTTCGATTGATGATTCACAGCCACGAAAATGGGCGGATTGAATATGAGGTTATCGCCGACGTGATGCCTATGTGGGGGCTTGAACCAAGAATCAAGGAATGGGTCCTCCAGTGTGGAATCGCGCGTGATTCAATGGCCGAACTTCAATCCAGGGCCAAACAGATCTATGGGGTTGGATCAAGGAAGCAGCTGCTCGTTTCTTATCGTGGATCACAAGAGCGTTGGCCTTATTTCCCGAGTAACTTTCAGAGCAAACAAGAGGCGACGGAGGATAGCTAAAAGTGGAATTCTACAACGGCAAGCAAAAGTGTCCCAAGTGTGGCTTTCATGAGCATCATGTCAAGTACTGCCGCTCAAGCGCGACATTGTGCCGGACGTGTTCTGTATGCGGCTTTGGTGAGGAATTCATGCCGCTTGACGCGGTTCCGTGTGACCATTGCCGGAAGGTGGAGGATGATCAGGAGTCCTGCGAGGCATGCAACCTTTCCAACCGAAGGTAACCTTCCCGAGCAACAAAAAAGATCTTGACAATCCCAAAATAGCTTGATAGTCTGGAGCCAGAAAGACAAGAACAACCACCGGAGCCGAATCATGACAGCAGCCCGAACCTTTTTTGATGCCGTTCGTGAGGACACCGGAAGCCACTTTCTTGATTCAGGCAATGCTTATGGAAGGCATCATGAGCAACCTCCGGTTGAGCTAGCCGAGCCTGCAGTCACTTGGGATAAGCGGTGGATGGATTGTTCTGCGACGATTGAAACGGCACACTTCTTGACTCAGGCATTTGAAATCCGCGACGATCTGAATGCTGAGTTTGATGTGATGTCAACGGAGGATGATGAAAGCAGCTGGTTCGTTCTGGGCGACGCCTTCATGCTTGGCCAAGGTTACCACCAGCATGCTCGGGATAACGTCTACAATGTTGAGAATGACCTAAGCCAGGTCTACATTTGGGAGGTCTGGACCCGAAACGAAGACGAAGCCAATTGGGTCTACGCCGACGATGCGGTTGTTGTGCTTTACGTGCACACTGGATGTGATGTGCGCGGCGGATATAGCCGGCCATATTTCGCCGAAACCAATGGTGAATATACAGTTCCGTTCGATCTGTGCGCGGGATACCACGTTGAAGCCGGAAGAGATGAGGATGGTGATCCTTTGTCCGATGATGATTGCCGACGGATCGATTTCACCTGGCAGTGTGGCTATTCGTATCCTATGGGCCAGGTGGAAGAGCAGGTGAAGCGCTGGTTCCCATACTTGAGTGGAGCTGATTCAAGGGTGGCCTTGCTTGAATCTGGGGAGATTGTGAAGATTCGGGCAGCGATGCCTTGGGTGGGTTGATCCCCGAGCAACAAAAAAGATCTTGACAACCCACCCACCCCGTGATATTGTGGATCACAAGACAGCAAGCGGGAGCAGCACATGCAAGCAAGCCGATTCAACGCAAACGCCCTGGATTCCGATTGGACCCACATTTCAACAGATCGTGGCTGGCCCGAAACATGGGAATATGATGGGCGGGACGCAGCGGGGATTCATGGTTTCTTCTGGAGGCTCGAACGTGTGCACCATGACCCAAGCCAGCCGATCCATGCATGGAAGCTCACACGGTCCGTTTCCAGTGTTGGCCAAGGTTTCGCCCGAACGTTTGCAACGGTTGCCGATGCTCTCGAATGGATCCCAAGCGGCCAGCGCATGCCGCAACGTGCTTCGGGCGGGCGGAGGGTGGAAGGGGTGGAGCGAACAATGAAACATGAAACCGAGGATCGGATCTTGGTTCGCTTGGGCATGAAGGATCTTGCTGGTGCCAACTTGGAAGGTGCCAACTTGGAAGGTGCCGACTTGCGAGGTGCTGACTTGCGAAGTGCTGACTTGCGAGGTGCTGACTTGGAAGGTGCTGACTTGCAAGGTGCTGACTTGCAAGGTGCTGACTTGCGAAGTGCCAACTTGCGAAGTGCTGACTTGGAAGGCGCCAACTTGCGAGGTGCCAACTTGGGAGATGCCAACTTGCGAGGTGCTGACTTGGGCTATGCCAACTTGGGCTATGCCAACTTGGGCTATGCCAACTTGCAAGATGCCAACTTGAAAGGTGCCAGCTTGGGCTGGGCCAACTTGCAAGATGCCAGCTTGAAAGGTGCCAACTTGAAAGGTGCCAGCTTGGGCTGGGCCAACTTGGAAGGTGCCAGCTTGCAAGATGCCAACTTGCGAGGTGCCAACTTGCGCTATGCCAACTTGCAAGATGCTGACTTGCAAGATGCCAACTTGCAAGATGCCAACTTGGAAGGCGCCGGCTTGGGCTGGGCCAACTTGAAAGG
>PIVT01000419.1 GCA_003353845.1 Pseudomonadota bacterium
CGACCAACGAGGCCCGTTCCGACCCTCCGCTGCGGGGCCCTGAGTGCTCCGCCCGCCGGCCACCGGAGGCGCCCGCACCGCTCAAACAGGTAAACAACACCCTTCCAATGCGCTGTGTATGCAGGCAAATGGGTGGGGGCAGGTAAGTATCTTGTTTTTACACATCACATCTTATCAGTTCATTTTCCGTTGGTAGTGCCCATGCTGTTGCGTGGTCACATGCCACCGCTGCCGTCCGAGCGACATCCGATCCCCTGTGCCCCCACCCAGACGCGAGCATCCCGCCACCATGTGACGTTGTGAGACCGACCCGGTCCTGCCTATTCGGCCAAAACGGCCAGCCAAAATGGCGCCCAGGTTTCTTTTTTTCTTTTTTCAAAGACGTGGTTGAAACTCCTCGTCGGGTACGACTGTCCCTTGTGCGGGTTATGGCTCTGTCCCCTCTACGAGGAGATTCCCGCAAAGCTAACCTTCGGGGCTTTTTCCTGCCAATTGTTGTGGTGGTGGGGTTGCAGTCCATTTTTTACGTCCAAACACCTTTGACCGACCCCGAACATTTTTTACCGTCATTTGAACGCCGGACCCCACAGTGGGTCCAAACTACCAGCTTGCTGGGATGCAAAGTGATGCTGCAGCCCTCCTCTTTGCCAGCGATGGCCACGGGCAGCCAATCGGCTACCCAGGAGGAGGGGTCGTGGAACTGCACCAAGCCTCTCGCTTAATGGTGGCTCGAAACCGCCGGTGTCCCTCGCCCTGTGAAGCAGTGACACGTGGATCGCACTCGGAAAACCTGGAAGCTTTGATCGGAGAGGAACGCCTACGTACAGATACTGGATCTCTGGACCTGACTGACTCGGAGTATGGATTGAGCATCCGGCCTCGCCGGAGATGGGACCACCCCCGGACAGTCGGTTAAGCCAACGCCGCAGCTGCCCAGTACGCCCTCCCTTTCACCCTTGCTCTTGTCTCGGGATGGGAGATGTGGAAGTGCTGCTGCCAACCGACCAGAAAGAGGGGACCTGCCGACAGGCACTGCAATGACGATCCTAGGGTGATTCCAGGAGACTCATCAAGCGCCGATAGGTGGAGTAGCAGACCAGGTGGAATGCTACAGCAGGTGCGAGTACTGGGGTTGTATTAGGCCCGCCGAAGGCTCTTACCTTCTACCTAACCTTTCAGGAAACCACCGGCAGAGACCCATTCAGCTCGACCCAGAAAAATCATGATGCGTAGGGGTATTTTTCAGACCTTGTGAAGGACTGTTAGGCCTCAAATGAATTCCTCAAGGATTGGCACAGGC
>PIVT01000420.1 GCA_003353845.1 Pseudomonadota bacterium
ACGGTGTTCCTGCTTCACGACATTCCCGCCACGCCCACAGTGGGTGACGGCGACGTGGGTGCAGTGGACCTCGAAGCGGAATCACAAACACTCACGGGTGCACCGGGTGATTCACTCGCTGGTGCAGGTGACTTGGGCACCATCGCCGTCGTCGGTAGTACCGGTGGCGATGACAACGACGAGGGCGAGTACATCGTTTCCTCTGTCGCTGTCGACGTCGACAAGTCCTACGTCATCCTGAATGACCCGACCTTTGGAACGCTGGCCGTTCCCGGGGCGACCATTCGATACACCGTCATCGTGACGGTGACCGGTACCGGTACCGCGGACAACCTGGTCGTAACGGACGGTATTCCAACAGACACAATCTACGTAGGTGGAACGCTCACGTTGGGCGGCGCACCCCTCACAGATCTTGGAGATCTGGACGCGGGTGAGCATGACGCTGGTGCAGGCGCAAACGGCGAGGTCAGTGTTGATCTCGGCAATGTGGCCGGTGGCAGCCCTGCGCAGACCATCACTTTTGATGCACAAATCGATCCCAGCTGATCGGTAGAGACTAAGGAGAAGAAGAAATGAAGCTGTTTAAATTCATAACTTTGTTCGTAGTCATGGGTGGTCTGTTCATGAGCTCGTCGGCTTTCGCTGCTGGCGAAGTCACGCTCAAAGCAGTGGCCCAGGAAGAAGTTACGGTCATCGCCGAGGACGGCACGGAGACGAAGCAACTTGTCGTCGCCGACAAAGTCGTCCCAGGCGACGTGGTGGTCTACACGATCACCGCGACGAACACCTCCGACCAAAAGGTCGAGAGTGTCGTGATCAACGACCCCATCCCCGTTCACATGACCTATGTGCTCGGTAGCGCCACCAACGGAGACGTGAAAATCACGTTCTCTGTGGACGGTGGTGAGACTTTTGCTTCCGAAGGTGAGCTGAAGGTCATGGATGAGTCGGGCGCGCCCAGAGCGGTCGAAGCCAAAGACTACACACACATTCGATGGACCATGGTGAAGGCCATTCCTCCGTCGGGCGAGAAGAGCGTGAGTTTTCGCGCTCGTCTCAACTAAGAGGAGAACCTTCTCATGAGACGCATAACTAAAATCAAAATTAAACCAACTAACGAAAGTATCAACACAAGTAGAACCAAGGAGAAAGAAATGAAATCGCAAGCAAGAAAACTATGGGTAGCGGTGTTGGCCCTGGCCGCAGGCCTGCTGGGAGCGCAAGATGCGCTGGCAGCCGGTACGCGCGCCGGAACCGACGTCGACAATATGGCAACCATTGAGTACGAAGTGAAT
>PIVT01000421.1 GCA_003353845.1 Pseudomonadota bacterium
TACGGTGGCCCCCAGTGTTCCTGAGGATTTGCAGGCCCTCGCCATATCGGGCAGCCAAGTCGATCTGTCCTGGAGCGCGTCGAGTGATAATGAGGCTGTGGCCGGTTACCGGATATACCGCGATGGATTACATGCCGGTACCACGGATACGGTTGTCTTTACCGACAGCAGTGTTTCGGAGCTGACCTCTTATAATTACGCGGTGTCGGCATATGACGCAAATGGCAACGAGTCTGCCTTGTCCGGCGCTGTCGAAGTTACCACCTTGTCGGATCAGGACTTGATACCACCGTCGGTTGTGTCCGTCAGGGCAACCGAGACCGGTCTGACCGTCGTCTTTGACGAAGCGCTGGAGATCGGCTCCGCCGAATCCATCGTGAACTATAGCGTCACCGCCCCCGTTGTTGTTGCCGCTGCTTCTCTGGGCGGTGACAACCGCACTGTTTACGTTGAGACGTCAAGCCATAGCGAAGGGAGCTATGTGCTGACGGTCAGCGGGGTCGAAGATCTTGCCGGCAATGCATCGGCGATAGAAACCATTGGTTATTCGTATGTGCCATTTTCCGGGGCCGGCCTGATGGGGTACTGGGACTTTGACGAAGGCGCGGGCACGGCGTTGGCAGATTTGAGTGGCAACGGGAATACGGGCACATTGGTCAATGGGCCTGCTTGGACGCCCGGCGGTGAGCTGAGCTTTGACGGTGTAGATGATCATGTCGATTTGGGTAATAGCAATCTTGCCCTGAGCGACGAGCTGACAGTGGCCATGTGGGTGCAGGTGTTGTCAGACACCGGAAGCCGTCAGGCCATTCTCCAAAAGGGCATCTACGTCACCCCCTTCATGATTCGTTATGAGCAGGGTGCGTTTCGCGCAGGCATTCGAACTGCCGGTGCAAGTTATCTGAGTTCGAATACCGCTCCGGTGATGGGGCAATGGTATCATCTGGTGGTGACTTATAGCGATGGTGCGTTGGCGATCTATGTCGACGGCGAGCTCGACAGCACTGCTGTTGTCAGCGGCCCACTTAGCAGCAATTCTGCCACGATCACCATCGGCAACAATTCGAATAACGTTGATTGGTTCAACGGCAGTGTCGATGACTTGTTGATTTTCAATCGCGCCTTGAGTGTTGATGAGGTGGATTCACTCCACAACGGCGCGAGGCCGGCGGTTGATACGGTGGCCCCCAGTGTTCCTGAGGATTTGCAGGCCCTCGCCATATCGGGCAGCCAAGTCGATCTGTCCTGGAGCGCGTCGAGTGATAATGAGGCTGTGGCCGGTTACCGGATATACC
>PIVT01000143.1 GCA_003353845.1 Pseudomonadota bacterium
TGTCGATGTTATTGCGGTGCTCGATGAAAGCGAGAGCCCGTTGAGTTTGTTGTAGGACTGTTAAAACAAGATCGTGAAGTGCGCCTTGGCCGGATCCGGCTAAGCGGCTTCGCCGAGCCACTACACTAAGAGGTGAACATGAGTTCAATACAAGTACCTGCCGACGGACAAAAAATTACCATGGATGCTGAGGGGAACCTCATCGTACCCAATAACCCGATTATCGCTTTTATCGAAGGCGATAGAACGGGTGTTGATATTTGGGCTGCATCAGTACGCGTCTTAGACGCCGCTGTAGAGAAAGCCTATGGCGGAGAGCGCAAGATCGCTTGGATGGAAGTACTCGCCGGTGAGAAAGCAAAAAATCTAACGGGAAACTGGTTGCCCGATGAGACCGTCGAAGCTTTTAGAGAGTACCTCGTTGGCATCAAGGGCCCGCTCACGACTCCCATCGGTGGTGGTTTTACCAGCTTGAATGTTGCGCTGCGACAATTATTGGACCTGTACACTTGTCTGCGTCCCGTGGCTTATCGCACGGGTGTCCCCAGCCCGGTGAAGAAGCCCGAGCTTGTAGACATGGTGATCTTCCGAGAAAACTCCGAAGACATTTACGCAGGTATCGAATGGCAAGAAGGCACGCCTGAAGTCAAGAAGGTCATCAAGTTCTTGACCGAGGAAATGGGTGTGGACAAGATTCGCTTCCCAGAAAGTAGCGGCATCGGCGTCAAGTGTATTTCTCGGGAAGGGACTGAGCGCCTGATTCGTGCGGCCATCGAATACGCCATTGAGCACAAGCGTGAGTCCGTCACCATGGTGCACAAAGGCAATATCATGAAATTCACCGAAGGTGGTTTCCGTGATTGGGGTTATGAACTGGTGCGCAAGGAATTCCAGGGCCGCGCTGTGGGTTGGGATGACTGTGATGGTCGACCTCCCGAGGGTCAGATTCTGGTCAAGGACTGCATTGCCGACATCTGTCTGCAGCAAGTTCTTACACGACCCAAGGACTTTGATGTGATCGCGACCATGAACCTGAATGGTGACTACTTGTCCGACGCCTTGGCTGCGCAGGTGGGTGGTATCGGTATCGCTCCGGGTGCCAATATCAATTACGTAACAGGCCACGGCATCTTTGAAGCTACCCACGGAACGGCACCCAAGTACGCCGGTCTCGACAAAGTGAATCCGTCCTCCGTGATCCTTTCGGGTGTCATGATGCTCGACCACATGGGTTGGCCCGAGGCGGCGCGCTTGATTGAAAATGGTATCGACAAGGCCATTGCCACCAAGCACGTGACTTATGATTTTGAGCGCTTGATGGAAGGTGCCACTTTGCTCAAGTGCTCCGAGTTCGGCGACGCCATTATCAAAAACTTTGAATAGGAACGTTTGATTCTTCACTAGGAGATAACTTCATGCGAAAAAAAATCGCCCTTATCGGTGGGGGTAACATCGGTGGTGTGTTGGCCCAGCAGGCTGCTTATCATGAATTAGGTGATGTGGTGATCTTCGATGTGGTCGAGGGGTTGCCGCAGGGCAAAGCCTTGGACATGGCAGAAGGGGCTCCACTGCTGGAGGCGGACTCCAATATCAGCGGTTGTAATGATTACGCAGATATCGCCGGCTCAGATATTGTGATCATCACGGCCGGTTTAGCCCGCAAGCCAGGTATGTCCCGCGACGACTTGTTGGCCACCAACTTGAAGATCATGAAGCAGGTAGCGGCAGGTGTTCGCGACAACGCACCTGAAGCCACGGTGATCGTGATTAGTAATCCTTTGGATGCCATGGTCTACACCTTCAAGCAGGTGTCGGGCTTCCCCAAGAATCGTGTTGTGGGAATGGCGGGTGTACTCGACTCGGCACGCTTGCGCGCCTTTGTCGCTTGGGAACTCGATGTGTCGGTTCAAGACGTACAAGCCATGGTCTTGGGTGGCCACGGAGATACTATGGTGCCGCTCGTCGGTTACACCACGGTAAACGGAATCCCTGTAACCCAGCTGCTCTCGGCTGAGAAAATTGAGGAACTTTGCCAACGCACCAAGGTAGCTGGCGGTGAAGTCGTCGGTTTGCTCAAGACGGGTTCGGCCTTTGTTTCTCCGGCGCTTGCAGCCATCGAAATGGCGGAAGCCATCATCAAGGACAAAAAGCGCGTACTGCCTTGTGCTTGCCTGTTGGAAGGCGAGTACGGAGTGGACGGGTTGTATGTCGGTGTCCCCTGCGTGCTCGGCGCCAATGGCGTAGAGCGCATTATTGAAGTCGAAATGACCGCGGATGAGCGCAAACAGTTCGATGTTTCTGTTGACCACGTGCGCACGCTCGTTGATCAAATCGAGATTTAAAAAATATGAATATTCATGAGTATCAAGCAAAGGAAGTCCTTCGCTCCTTCGGTGTGCCGGTGCCAGCTGGAAAGCTGTGCACCTCGCCCACTGAGGCTGAAAGCATTGCGAAGGAATTGGGTACACCCATTACGGTCGTCAAGGCACAGATTCACGCTGGTGGTCGCGGAAAAGGTGGCGGTGTAAAGATCGCCAAGTCGCCCGCGGAAGCGGCTACCTATGCCGAGCAGATTTTGGGAATGACCTTGGTGACGCATCAGACGGGTCCCGAAGGGAAGTTGGTTCAGAAGTGCTACATCGAAGCAGGTGTCGACATTGCCAACGAACTCTACCTGGCCATTCTCTTGGACCGCGCCAGCGAGAAGATCGGGATCATTGCTTCAACGGAAGGTGGCATGGACATCGAGAAGGTGGCCGCCGAGACACCGGAGAAGATTTTGACCGAACTGGTAGACCCCAATTTAGGGATCCAAAGTTATCAGTGTCGAAAGATCGGATTTGCATTAGGCCTCGATATCGGCCAGATACGCAAATTAGAGAAGACGCTGCGCGGTCTTTATCAGGCATTCATGGAGAAAGATGCCAGCTTGATGGAAATCAATCCCTTGGTGGTGACGGGCGACGGCGACATCATCGCTGCTGACTGCAAGATCAACTTCGATGACAGTGCGCTGTATCGACACCCTGATATTGCCGCGTTGCGAGACCCCACGGAAGAAGATCCGCGTGAGCAAGAGGCGCACGGGCACGACCTGTCCTATGTCGGGCTGGACGGCAATATCGGCTGCATGGTGAACGGTGCCGGGTTGGCTATGGCCACCTTGGACATCATTGCCCTGTACGGCGGTATGCCTGCCAACTTCTTGGATGTGGGTGGGACGGCCGATAAAGATCGCGTCGTCGCAGCCTTTAAGCTGATTCTGCGCGACCCCGGTGTGAAGGTGATCCTGGTGAATATCTTCGGCGGTATCGTTCTTTGCGATCTCATCGCAGAAGGTGTGGTGGCCGCAGCGCGCGAGATGAAACTCAGCATCCCCTTGGTCGTTCGGTTACAGGGAAACAACGCTGACATTGGTAAGAAGATCTTGAAAGAATCCGGTCTCAATATCACCGCGGCCGACGGTTTGCGAGACGCTGCAGAAAAGGCAGTAGCTGCGGCGAAGGAGGCAAACTAGGCATGGCCATTTTATGCGATAAGAATACGAAGCTCATTGTGCAGGGTTTGGGCAAAGTGGGTCAGCTCCACATGGGGTTGTCCCTTGATTACGGCACTCAGATCGTTGGTGGTGTAGCTCCTGGTAAGGGCGGACAAGAAATCGGAGGCGTTCCCGTCTTCGACACTGTCGCTGACGCTGTAAAAGCCACGGGTGCAGATGCCTCGGTCATTTTTGTACCCCCTCCCTTTGCGGCGGATGCTGTGATGGAAGCGGCTGAAGCCGGCCTTGGATTGGGCGTGTGCATCACCGAAGGTATTCCTGCTCTGGACATGGCAAGAGCCAAGGACGCCATTAGGGGTTCGGGCATGCGCTTGGTCGGTCCGAATTGCCCGGGTGTGGTGACACCCAATCAGTGTCGCATCGGCATCATGCCGGCGCAGATTACGATGCCAGGTTCCATCGGTGTACTCTCCCGCTCGGGAACCCTGACCTACGAAGCCATCGATCAGCTCAGCCGCAAAGGTATCGGTCAGTCCACGTGTCTCGGTATCGGCGGAGACCCGGTGGTGGGCAGCACGTTTACTGACATCCTCGCACTCTTCGAGGCCGATCCCGAGACCAAAGGTGTGGTGATGATCGGTGAGATCGGCGGTTCAGCTGAAGAAGAGGCTGCGGACTTTATCAAGACCAAGATGAGCAAGCCGGTGGTCGCCTTTATCGCAGGACAGAAGGCACCCAAGGGCAAGCGCATGGGTCATGCAGGCGCCATTATCGCTGGTGGCAAAGGTGCGGCATCCGACAAGATGGAAGCCCTTCAGCGTGCGGGCGTTGTCGTCACAGAAAGCCCGGCCGACATGGGTGAAGCCATGGCAGAGGTTTTGCCAGGCTAAGTGTTTTGACAGTCTCGGCAATGAAAGCTGGCGCGAACTCGGTTTAGGGTTCACGCCAGTTTTTTTTGGTTCTCTTGGTTATTGCGCCTTTTTATTGATAGGCGGGTTCTAGTGAAACAGGGGGGGTGGCGGGGTGAATGCTGCTGCCTTTGAGTAAGGCGTCGGCCGTGGTCTCGTTGCGCACGGTGATTACCGTCGGGCCATTTTTGTAGGTGGGTGAGCGATGACCCAGCCATTGCGTGGTATTGGCGTCGAACCAGAAGGAAACCCGCGGCAGCAATGGAACGACAAGTCGGTTCAAGATACGTCCGAGATTTACTTGGATATCTACTTTGGCGATATTTTGATCCGTGTCGAACTTGCCGGCCGGTGGTTTGGCCAGCTCTCCGCGCACATTGATGAAGTGTCGACCCGCGATACCGCTGCAAGTGGCGAACTGGAAGTTGATGAATTGTTCTTCCCCGTGGACCAGGGGCCGCAGCAAGAGATTGCCTGGAACGAGAATTGTGCGGTCGTCCTCGGGCAGAGGCACAACCAGGCTCTTCTTGAGGTTGTCCCCTCCCTGGCACTCCAGTTGGCCGTTGCGGTGATCGAGGGTTTTGACGCCGATGAGTTCGCCCTGCTGGTTGGTCGTTTTTCCCTCTTCCCTTAAGAGCTGAAGGAATGCACCGTTTTCAGTGGGTCCCAGTTCGGCTACCAGGGTGTGGCGTGAAACCGAGTCCAGCTCATTAATCACGGTCATGCGGACGCCCCCACCCGCAATTTTTTCAATCTGGACGTTTCCGCCCCCCATACGATTTCCGTTGACGTCGTAAGTCGAGGCGGGTTTGGTCCCAAATTCCACGGGGTAGGGC
>PIVT01000422.1 GCA_003353845.1 Pseudomonadota bacterium
CAAGAAAAGCAACTGGGTCGAAACGGTTCCTGGAGAAGGCTGGTTCGTTCTTCTGCGTCTGTACGGCCCGCTGGAGCCCTGGTTTGACAAGACCTGGAAGCCTGATGAGTTTGAACTGGTTAAATGAGTGCGAAATTTTTGTAGCAGGAAAATAAGGTATGAAAGCGCAATCCACTTTACAACGAACCCTGCTACCCCTGGTTAGCTCTCTATCAGGCATCAGAAGGGAGAAAGTAAAGCAGACGGCTCCATCGTGCCGCCGCTGAACCAGAACGAGGTCAAAATGGAACGAAAAATGAAACGATTGGCGTTTCTGTTGTGTGCCGGACTCCTGGCAGCGTGCGCCGACGATGCGAAGGAAGTTGGTGATCCCTCGGGCAAGATCTCTGCCCCGCCGGCTGCGCAGGATGCAACGCCCTTGTGGGCGAGCGTCCCGGAGACGATCTCGCCCGAATGGGGCGCGTTCTTTTCCAAAAAGGGGCAAGGCCGCGAAACGCCAATGCCTGCCCCGGATGACATCGAGGATTGGAAAGCCGTGCAGGACGCCAACGACGAAGCGAAGGAAGCCGCGGCGGACGAAAAGGCCGCAGCGTTTGGCGTGACCTACGAGGAAAGCGAAATCGCCGGCATTCCCGTGGTCGAGGTGACGCCTTCGGAACTTGCCAGCAAGGACAAGATCGCAGTCTACACTCACGGTGGCGCATACGTGCTGAACTCGGCCAAGGCCGTGATCGAGTCGGCCATGTTCTTCGCCGCCGAAACCGGACTGCGCGTCATTGCGGTGGACTACACTCTCGCGCCGCATTCCAGGTGGCAGGAGACGACCGACGAGGTCATCAGTGTCTTCAAGGCGCTGGCCAGGCAGGGCTTCACGGCCGACGACATCGTCCTTTATGGTGACTCCGCAGGCGGTGGCCTCGCGGCGGGTGCCACGCTCAAGATGCGCGACCTCGGTATGGAGATGCCCGCGGCGCTTGTGCTGTGGTCGCCCTGGGCGGATATTTCCGAGACCGGTGACACGTACGTCACGCTTCGCGATGCCGAGCCATACTACACCTATGAACACGTTCTTGGGCCCTCGGCACTTGCGTACGCTGATGCCAAGGATCACAAGAACCCCTATGTTTCGCCTGTGTACGGTGACTTCAAGCAGGGATTCCCGCCAACCTTGATCCAGGGCGGTACGAAAGAGATCTTCCTCAGCAACTTCATCCGTCTCTATCAGGCGATCGATCAGTCGGGTAAGACGGTCAAGCTCGATATATCCGAGGGCATGCCCCACGTGTTCGTGC
>PIVT01000423.1 GCA_003353845.1 Pseudomonadota bacterium
AAGGACGTGTTGTAGTAGCTGATCAGGCTGAACGGGCGGTGGTTGCTCAACGGGCTGAACTGGCTGAGGCTACTGAACGGCCGCAAGGATGGGCAGCGTGAAGAACATCGGGCTGCCAAGGCCATCAGAGTCGAAGCCAGCGTGCGCTGAAAGTTTGCCGGTAGCAAACCGGGTCTGGAAGAGGGCAAGCAAAGGCCCGGGTGGCAGATCCATGTCGTCGATCGGGAGCTTCCGGACGTCGGTGGCAAGTTCGGCCCACTCCGCACGAAGAAATACATCGTCCGCAATGGTGGGGCATTGATGTCCGGTAGTCGCAAAGTTGATGAGCATGGTAGCATACAGCTTCTCGGAGAGAAAGAAATCGCGCAGATGCTGAAGGCGAGGGTGCTGCGTCGAGCCAAGTGCCTTCTTAATCTTGATCTGGTGCTGAGAAATATAAGCAAGTCCCGCAGCAGCACCGGTGCCAGCGAGAGGGGGCTTCAGTGCGTCAGTAAAGAGATGCATGTACTGACCGATGCCTTGGTCTGGGAGGGAGTTCTGCACGTCGTGAAGGGCCTGGATGCCGGAAGACGGGGTGGTGCCGGTAATGGCCTTGCACATGATGGCACTGATGACAGGCTGGATACGATGCTGGCCCGTGTTGCGCGTGGCGCGTGACTCCGCGAGCCGTGTCGCGATGAGGGTACCAACACTGGAGGTCATGCCGCGGGCAACCAGCGTGAAGACCAGCACGAGAGCTTCCTGCTGAAGGCAGAGGGCGGTGCAGCCCAAGGTGTACTTCTCGTTGACGTAGCCGTTGCTGAGGAGGGTCTCAGCCGTGTCGCTATTCACCATGGCCACCAATTTCATGAGCTTGATCTCGTCTTCATCGAGGATAAGGTTAGTGAAGGCATGGCTCGGGTTTCTCGGCGTGTAGGGTGGGCTCGGGACCACAGTGCGGCCGTCAGCAAGGTTGGCCAAAAGTCCATCTTCAAGCTCGTCATGGGTGGCTTTCATCACGCCCACATCAAACCAATCCCGTACACCCCATAGCGCTCCCGTACTATTCTTTCCAATAGACTTAACTGGAATGTTGCAGCCATAAGCGTTCATGTTCGAATCAGCGCTATGGTTGAGGATGCGAAACAAAGAGACGCCACACCCGGAAGATAATAGAGCATCTAAGGTGGCGAGGAACTCGTCGGTGATGGCAGGGTTGTCGTCCAACATCTTGCTGAGCGTCGCCACGTCGGAAATCTTTAACGTGGACATAAAATGTTCAGTCTTGGCAATGAGTACCTGAAG
>PIVT01000144.1 GCA_003353845.1 Pseudomonadota bacterium
GCGGGTCTGTTCGGGGGTGGGGGCTGGCGTGTCCTTGGGCCCGAACCTGCGCGTGCGTCTCTCCGTCATGAGGGCGTTCATGAGGAGATCGAACTGGACCGTGCGGTAGTGTGGGGGGAGGGTGGATGGAAGGAGGGAGAAGTTGTGATGTAGGACATGAACAAGTTCCTTGCAGTGGGTGAGGCCACGGCGCACCAGCTTCTCCTCCAGGTCCGCGTCGACTTCGTCCCTGTAGCCCCCGTGGACCAGGACGCCGTACATGTGCTTGCGCTGGGCGGCCGCGTCCTTCTTGATGTGGAGGCTCGCCTGGAACGGGGCGTCGTCGGGCAGCTCGCCCAGGGCGTAGGCGACGTAGTCTTGGGCGGCCGCCTTGATGTGGTTGGAGATCTTGAGGGAGTCCTTCAGGTCTTCGTCGATGAGGGAGATCGTGACCCCCTCCCACTCGTTGAGGTCGGCTTGCGCCGCTAGAGTGGAGATGGAGAGGGCCCACGAGTCCCTCGTGGGCGGGCAGGGGCTGACGATGTCTTTGGGCCCGACGAGGTGGAAGTATTTGTAGGCAGTGTGCGAGCGAATGATGAGGTTGCGCGCCGCGTTTTGTATGACCCCCTCCGCGCAGGAGAGGGCGCGCACGGTGAAGGGGATGTGAAAGAATTTAACGATGTAGGAGATTTTTGTGATTATGTAGATGTTGAAGGCAAGCACGCGATGGGAGTGTGAGAACACCCGGAATGCAGGTGCAAAGCGGACCGCGCGATCCACCAGCGCCGCGATCGAGCGTGCGTAGACGTCGGCCGTAGTGACGTGCCGACCGAAGAGGATACCCAGGTACTTGTAGGAGAGGGCGATGGAGACCCGGGGCCATGGGCACTTGGCGATGTCCGCCGACAAGTCCAGCTCCCGGGCCATCATGATCTTGGTCTTGCCCTCGTTGACGCCGAGCCCAGAAGCCGCGCGAAACCGATCGACGAGGCTCATGACGGGCCAGAGCAGGTTGAAGTCCTTGGTGCCGACAGCGAGGTCATCAGCGCAGGCAAGGGGCGTAGTGTTCTTGATGTCAGCGATGCGGCAGAGCAGGACATCGTAGCAGATAACAAAGAGAAGGGGGGAGAGGGGGCACCCCTGCTTAACCCCCCGCATGATGCGAATCCAGATGGGGTCCGCTCCCCTGAAGCTGGGCTTGACTCGTACTTCGTGCAGCAGCCCCTTGACCAGTCGCTGGAGCCAGTCAGGGAGGCCAGCATGCTTGAGCGCCACGATGATGAAGTCGTGGTCGATGGAGTCGAAGGCCTTGGCGGTGTCCATGAAGAGGACGAAGTAGTTGTCCGCGCCCTTGTCCTCCACCGCAGAGTAGAAGGCTTCGTTGAGCTTGGCGATGTGCTCCTCGAAGACGCGCTTAGAGATGAAGCCCTTCTGCGCCCAGTGAAGCGTGTCGTAGATAGCAGCCGTGATAGCCACCACGACTGCCTGGGCGATGATGCGGTTGTCGGCGTTGGTGACGGAGATAGGTCGCGTGTCCTCGGGGAGCAGCGAGCCTGTCTTGGGGACGAGAAAGAGCAGGCCGTTGTTGTAGCCAGCCGGGGGGAGGACACCAGCAGCGAGACTCGTGATGACTTGGTGGAGAACAGGGGCAGCGTGGATGTGTAGAACGCGCCAGGCATTGAAGGGGATGCCGTCAGGGCCGGGGCAGGTGTTCTTGGTGCGCAGGATGACGTCGTCGATGTCCTGGACGGTAGGGATGACGGGGGCGTCCTGGTCGGGGATGTTCTTCTGGAAGGGGCCGTAGTAGTCCTCTGGGTCGATGTAGTCGTCCTCCATCCTTGAGCGACTTGCCCAGATCTTGGCCCAGTACTTGGCCGCGACGCGCGCCATGTGGTTGGGCTCCGAGCTGGGATCTTCGCTCATGGTGGCGCGGAGGGCGTGCAGGCGTGTGCGTGTGGAGGGGAGGTGAATTTTGATTTTGTCGAGTGCGTTGTGCTTGCGTATGCTACTAGCACCTGGCTTGTGCACGGGCTCCTCGACCCCTCCCTCGGAGAGGAGGTCGTGGATAGCGCTACGTGCTGCGTCAGGGTCGGTAGGGAGGGTGGGATGAGAATTGATAAAACGATTGTAGTGCGTATAG
Organism: Pseudomonadota bacterium; assembly: GCA_003353845.1. Taxonomy (GTDB): domain Bacteria; phylum Myxococcota_A; class UBA9160; order UBA9160; family JADFDR01; genus GLO-12. The sequence continues at coordinate 2,120 of PIVT01000144.1, forward strand.
TTGTTTGTTCGTCTGGCTCCGTCCCCCAGCCTTAGCAGCTTGAGGAGGAGTGTGAGTCTGGTGAGTTCTGTCTGATATGTCTTGGTTCGCTTGCGTTGCGCAAGCGAGACCTGTGCTGCTGCATCGTACATGCAGGCTTTGAAACAGTCGAGCATGGCATAGGCATCATGGGAGCGTAGCTTGTGTGCCACGTCCCGCCAGAGCTGCTCAAAGAGGGGGAGATAGAGATCGTCATGGGTTATCCAAAGAGGGATCCGAGGATCCGACTCGGCCTCATCCGCCTCGCTAGCCACTCGAAAGCCGAGTGAGATAGGGAGGTGATCAGAGTGTGGTGTAGTTCTCTTCCCCCCGTCAGTATTGACGGAGGAGGAGTGGAGGAGCGTGAAAGGGATTGAAGGGATGTATGCGTAAGGCGTAACTGTGGCCCAGTCAGCCTCACTGTGGGACATATAGAACCTATCGAGTCTAGAGGTAACTGCAGTGTCGGGGTTGCCCCCGTCAGAGACGTAGGTGTGTGTATTTTGGATCACCTCCTTGAGTCTGAAGTGATCCTTGAAGCTAGTCCAGCACTTGGCAAAATCGCCAGTGCTGTCATAGTGTGTGGTGTGTGTAGAGGTGTCTTTATACTTATCTTCAACAAAGTTGAAGTCCCCCCCCATAAGGAGAAAGGGGGCAGCGGGGACTGCCTTTTTCAGGGCTGTGAGTTGCAGCGTCCTGATGGCAAAGCTAACAGAGCTAAGGTAGACGTTAAGTGTTGTAAAACTGTGCGAACCATCTTTGGCATCAAAGGTGATGCACAAAGCGAAGCCGCGCAGGGAATCAGGGAGGTTGATTTTCTTGTGGTTATAGAGCAGACTGATGCTGGGGGAGACAATAGTGGCCACCCCAGCAGTGGTTTTGGAAAAGTTGCTATAGTAAGTAAAATATTTTGGGGGAAGGAAACTCCGAAAGTATCTTTTTTCCCGAAAATTTAAATTGGTTTCTTGTATGTGAGTAATGTCGTGTTTGAGTGCAAGCGCCGTGACGTTACCTTGCTTAGCTCGTTTGCTCGTCCCTTCGGATCGGCCATGTGCGTGGAGGCCTCTGACGTTGAGGCTGGCCGTTGTGGTGGCAGGGATGGAGCTAGACATGACGTGTAGCTGGCGGTGCCATTGTCTGATCCTTGGCGGTGGGGGAGGCGAAGTATTGGTCGATGGTGAACGACTGCCGCTGTCGATTGGGTGATGATACGCTCTCCTGCAGGCTGGGGGCCACTGCCATAGCTCCGATCAGCTTATCCTTGTTGGCGTGGGTCGGCTTGTGCCGGTTGGCGTCGTCTTTCTTCTTGGCAGCTGCTTTCTCGGCGCGGCTCATTGCTTCGAGGAGATCGGAGCTGTCGGAGGCTTCTTGAGCGGCGGCGTCAGTCACCCTCTTCAGCTTCTGGTATTCCTCGTCGTTGAAGTCGATGACGCCTCGAACTGGGTCCATTGGTGATCTTGTCCTTGCCTGCGCGAAGTCATGCTTCAGCGACTTGGGCCCCTGCGCACCACGGTGTGGTGCCTGGCGGGGGGAAGGTGTTGAACGCCTGGCGCTAGCGGGTCGGCTTCTTGGCCTGGGCTTGCTGGGGATGGGTGAGGCTGCTACTCCGACCGGCAGAGGGCTCCAGCTGACGTTGGCGGCCTTGACCTTTTCTAGCCTGGCGCCATTGTTGCTTTTTTGGCCCCTCCTGCCCCGATCGCCGTGCTTGACTCGGTCCTTCATGCGCTGGCTGGCAGCAGCGAGGGCCTCCGCAGGGGTGGGGTCCTTGGTGATGCCCGCCGCGCGGTTCTGGAGACGCGCTGATGTGCGCTTGGTGGCTTTGCCTTCTTGTGGCACCTTCGTGCCTTCTTGTCCATCCCCCTGGTTCTGACCTTGCCCCTGCCTTGCCTCGGTCTTATCCTTCCTTCCTTGCTTCCCCCCTTGCTCCCTCTCTTGCATTTGCTCTCGCCGTTGCTCTGCCACCTGCTCCTGCATTTGCTCCTGCTCTTGCTCCTCCTCCTCCTCTTGCTCCTCCTCTTGCGCCTTTTCTTGCTCTTGCTCTTGCTCTTGCTCTTGCTCTTGCTCTTGCTCTTGCTCTTGCTCCTGTTCCTGTTCTCGTGGTTGTTCTTCCTCTTCCTCTTCCTCTTGTTCTTCCTCTTGTTCTTCCTCTTGTTCTTGCCTTTGTCCAAGTTCGTGCTCGTGCTCTTGCTCTTGCTCTTGCTCTTGCTCTTGTTTTCCCTCTTCCTTTTGCTCTTGCTTTTGTTCTTGCTCTTGCTCTTGCTCTTGCTCTTGCTCTTGCTCTTGCTCTTGTTTTTGTTCTTGTTCTTGCTCTTGTTTTTGCTCTAGCTCGCGCTCTTGCTCTTGCGCTAGCTCTTGTGTTTGTTCATTCTGCGTGTTTTGCTTTCTGAGTTGCTTCTTTGCCTTTTGCTTCGCGCGCTTACGTGTCTTCTTCGTGCTCGTGCTCTTGCTCTTCCCCTCCCCCTTGTTCCCTCCCTCGCCTTTACCCTTCCTCTCGTTCTTATCTTCTACCTCGCGCCTGCCTGTGCCTCCACCTGAGTTCTTGGCCGTGTTGCCACGTGTGTTGGTGCTTTTGGGAGTTGGGGGAGTAGTGCTTACCTCGTCGTTGGGAGGGAGCTGGCTTCTGGCTGGCGTGGATGGCGAGCTGGGCTGCTTGTCGGCGTCCTCGTCGTCCGACTCGTCCGAGTCGAGCACCACCGTGTTGACGATCTTGTGGAGGAAGCCAAAAAGGTCCTCCTCCGACGGATCTCTCGGCCAACGGGGGCTGCTCGCTTCTGAAGTGGCCGGGGAGGAGTCCAGTGACGGTGCCGGCGTCGACTCTGCTGACGAACCACTCCATGTCGTCAGGGGAGTGATGGGGGTCAAAGCTGACCTGGTCCTCCGAGCCACCGGCGTTGACATCAACGGCAGCGACAGGGGCGTCAACGGCGACGACCTCGGCGCCGTTGGCGTCAGCGACGCCAGTGGCGACGGGGTAGTGTCAAGTGTATTGGTGGTGGAGGTGGGGCTGGTAGTGGTGGTGGTGGTGATGGTGGTGATGGAAGTGGCGGTGGTGGTGGGGGCG
>PIVT01000061.1 GCA_003353845.1 Pseudomonadota bacterium
CGCCCAGAGATCGTCTTTCTTTTCCCTGCGAATCTTCACCACATCTTTGATGTCATCGCAGGTAGGTTGCTCATCACAGGAGGAGCAGTCCGTTCCCATGGTGCAATCGACCAGGTCAAATCCTTTGTCTCGCCAAGCGTCTCGCCGAAAGGCCTTGCCCAACACGCGAACTTGATCTGCCACGCCTTCCAATTGCTTTATTTCATTTTTTCCTGACGTTACAAAGAGAATTTCAATCGATTCGATTTTCGGAATCTCGGTTTTCAGTACCGCGATCAATGCCTTTCCAAGCATTTCAAAATCAAAACCTTTTTCGGCAATGGTTTTACTCACTCGACTCCACACGCGCCCCGGAGAACTCTTAACCATGTAACCTTCAACCAAGCTCGATATGTATTGCTTCTGTTCCAACAGAGTTTGTTCGGCCCGGCTGAGGGACTCGCCACCAACAATGATCACCTGCCCGAGAGGCAGCTTAGTAGTGCCCGCCTCTTCCATGTCCGGCCCCACCAAGGTCACCCGGCCATCCTTCACAAGCGTGGTGTCCGTCGTCCACATGACCAAGGCGCTTGATCCGGCCGAAGGGTTCCCCAATTCAGCGTAGGTATCGCCGCGCAGGATGATTCCTTTTTGTGAATCCGGGCCAATCCGAATGGGCAGCTCGTTGATCAGTGTTCTCGGATCTCCCGAGTTACGAAACTCCTGCACCCGGTGCCCGCTAGCCCGCATCTCATCGACCAGCTCACTGATCTTTTCCATGTACAGGTCATAGGTTTCCAGCGAAAGGCTCCCTGCTACGCAACCGTTCTCGAAGCCTGTTCAAACTTCTCGCCAGCAATAATGGCTGCACCGATGGCGCCGGTAATTTGGGGGTCTAGTGGAAGCCGTTTGATTTCGATTCCCATGAGTTCACCCACGGCGTGCACCAGGCCGTCATTCTTGGAACAACCGCCCGTCAACGCCACGCCTTCGATGATACCCAAGCGCTTAACCATCGCTTTCAATCGCTTGGCCACCGAGAGATTCACACCTGAAATGATATTTTTGAAATCATTCCCTTCATTAATCAGGGTGACGACCTCGGACTCGGCAAATACACTGCACTGGTTCGAAATGGTGCAGGGTTCCGGACCTTGATTCTCCATACCTGAGATGCCTTCCAGGCCAGTGCCCAGGCCACGCGCAATGCCCTCGAAGAAGCGCCCCGTCCCTGCAGCACAGCGATCGTTCATGAGGAACTCGCCCACCATGCCCTTGTTTGTGAGGGAAATGACTTTGCAATCCTGCCCGCCGATATCGATCACGGTGCGCAGCGAAGGGATCATCCAGTGCGCCCCCCTGGCGTGGCAGGTAATCTCCGAAACGTTTTCACTGGCGAAGGGCACCTTTAATCGGCCATAGCCTGTAGTGAGCACGAGGTCTACAGCTTCAATGGAGTCGAGACCAGCAGCATCGAGTGCGGCCTCCATCACTTGCTTGGCCGTCTCTACTGGATGCCTGGTGGACGGTGCGATGTGGTAACCCACAATATCGCCGTCCTTCATAATGACAGCCTTTCCTGTGGCTGAACCCAAATCAACACCTGCAACTATCATTATGCGTACCCCGCTGCTTCGAAAAATCGTGTGAACTTATCTTTGACTTGATCGATGGGGGTGTAACGGTCGTCCCAGATATCCATGCGGATATCGAAGAAGTGCACCCCTAGTTCCCTGCACGCCTCGCGCATAATGCCGTAGGTTCCCAGCATCTCCTTGTGACCCATGTGACCTGGCCAGATCACAACATCGATTTTAAAGTCCTCGACAACACGATGGAGATCCTTCACGAAGCCATCGGCCGTACCAATGGATTGTCGTACCATGGGTGTGTCAAACAGCCCGCGCTTGGCCAGACCGCGCCAGATTTCCTCTTCACTCGAGGTATCAATAGTCGTGTAGTCGTGATAGCCCAACATGTCCATGACCATCACTGCACCGTACTCCTCTTCGAGCCAAGGCATGAACTGATCGGCGAAGGTGGTGGGGTTCAAGTCGAACCAGAAAAGACGGATTTCCTTTTTGCCTTCGGGAATCACACCCTTACCTGCCGCCACTTTCTCCTCGGTCAAGTCCACTAGATCTTGGAACCACGTTGTTACGTCGGGATCCCCTACACCAAAGATCTGGGCCATGCTGTAACAGGTCTGCCCACCCATGGAGTGACCATGAGGGGCGGGTACGGCGCGACGCAGATCGTTGTATTCCTGCCACAGCTCGTAGTGCTTATTGCTCTCGTCGATTACCTCTTTGAGCTTGTCCATATCGAGCTTATTCCCGGTGTGCTCAGTCAGGAAAGCCGCCGTCTTGCGCAGCTCGTTGGCGAAATAATCAATGCTCTCGATATTACCATCGGCAAAGTAGGGTGCGGGGTCCGGGCAAATCAGTGGGACGTCTCGCCAACTGCTCGAAGAATGCCCCATCACCTGATGAAGCATGGGCATGCCATCACAGGGGAAGACAAATCCCACGGCCGCCGTGGGAACGGGGACCAGGTTTTTCTCGACGTAGTAGATATTGGTGCGAATGGCCGTGCATAAATCACTGCCCAGGCCCATGGCCACCGACTCATCGATCACCTCATGCAAGCTCTGCCGGCCCATAAGGGTGAAGGGTGCGTCGAACAGCATGAACCAGGGCAGGTCCATAGCCAGTCCCAACTCTGGAGCCGTGCAGTAGTTGTTCGCAATGAAGGGCCTACCTTGTTCATAGGCATCGACAATTTTCTGCCGGGCTTTGGCGACAAACGCCGTGATCCTGACGTTTAGTTTTACTTCTGGATCGTCAATCAGTCCGATCATAGCTCCCAGATTTGTAAACTGGTCCCGCTCTTCGCGAAAGCGCTGGATCCCGGGATCGTCGATTTTCACCTCTGCGGCCTCTGTCATCTTGATTCTCCCCTATTTCCCCATCGTTTCGATAAACGCTTGCACCCGTGTCTTGAGCTGACCCGTCCCACTCGTGATGTACTCGCGCTCTAGTTTCAAAAATGGAATTTCTTCTTCTTTGAGATCCATGGTCATCATGAATTGTTCGACCTGCCACATGTCACAGAACATCATCTTTTCACCGATGATGCCGTCACAGTTGAACTCCCGAGCAAGGTCCACGGTGTAGTTCTTTCGCTTTACCTGGGTGTCAATCATGCGTGGGCAACTCGGTCGATCGGCCAGGTAGTACTGGGACAAGGCCTCCATGGGGTCCACAATGTCTTCGTCCACATCGCAATGCATCAAGCGCCCGCCGAAACAGGTACCGTCGGTGACCACCAGGCCCCCCACCTCCTCGACAGCTTCCATCCATGTGGGGTCGTCGAGGATGCCACCGGTCACCATGATCCTTGCCCGGTAGGTGGTTTCGAGTTCTCGGGTCTCTAACTCTGTCAGTAACTCACGCAGGAGTTCGTTGTAACGAACCTTGGGCATGGCCGTTCCCGCCACCATGATGGCCATGGTCTCAGCCCCTGTAATGGGAGGGCGCTCACGCTTGCGCAGTTCGTAGACTTCACGCTGCAAGCGACGGGTTTCATTCATCACCGCAATCGCTTCGCGCAGGCCCTTATCGGTGATTTCAACCTTGAAATGCTCTTCAATGCTCTTGCGCAGGCGATGGAACTCTCCCGTATACCACTCCACCTGGTCCGGTCCCGATTGACGTGGCAAAGCCACCATGTGGACGAAAGGCGAAATGTCTTTGTGGAGCCAGTTGTCGTAGAGGCGGCGGATTTGATCGCAGCTATTGATCACGACCACACCGTCGAGGAAGTCATATCCACCGTCGAGTGCCACGCTGAAACAATGACGTACGAAAGTGCAGTTATTATTGGTGAAGTAGGAGTCGCCCCCGTCCGTCCCTTCGCTGCCCGTGGCTCGCATTCGAAACGGCAACAGCCCGCCCGCAAGGAACAGCTCTTCGGGCAACATGGAACAGAAATATCCGATGGTTTTTCCGCCCTGTGCCTTCCACTCATCAATGGCTGGGTTTTCCAAGCCGGCCGTGGCTTGGGTCATGATGGAGAAGGCTTCGGATTTGATTGGTGTATTCATAGATCTGGTTCCCCGTTTCGTTGGGGGGGCACCCGTGCCAGACTCTCAAAAAGGCGCCCCCAGAAGACAAGTACCAGAATATGTCTTATCCAAAAAAGTGGATATCGCGCAGATTGACCAATTTTGAGCGCTAATTTTCTTGGCTCACTGGCAAAAATGCCAATTAATGGTGCTTTGAGTCTATTTCCTACCTAATATTGACTAGAGCGAGGGACCCACCACTTGTGACCGCCAGCGAAGCCGATTCAACCTTTGAACAACTCCTAGAATCCATTTATGAAGGGCCTTTTGAGCCTTCTCCATGGAGTTCCTTTCTGGAGGTGTTTTCTTCGGCCATGAACGCCTCGACGGTAGGAATTATCTTGTGGCGCCCTGCACACGCAGACCAGGGTTTCATCTTGCTTGAAACCGTGGGACAGAACTGGGAGACCGAGGGAGAGAACTGGGAGACTGCGGGGCCAGTCGAGTCTTCCATACGCTATCTCGCGCTGGATCCCTTCATCGACTTGCCCACCGGCAAACCGGTTACCTTCGATGAACTGGTGCCAGATACCAAACAACTCTTAGAAAGTGAATTCTACGCTCAGTACATGCAACCCATGGGAATTCGCTATGCGCTGGGTGTGGATATCCACGGCCCCACAGGATTGGAATTTCGACTCCGAGCAGCTCGCTCGACCGAAGCCAGTGATTTCCTGTTTCCCGAAAAGTCTCTGTGTGAACGTCTCGTCCCTCATATCAGACGCTCGATCCAAATTTTTGAAAAGATGCGCAAACTCGAATCACGCCATGCTGTGTATGAAGGCGTTATCAATCAAATCACAACCGGCATGTTGCTCTTGGACAAGTCGGGGCAGGTCCTACAGATAAATCACGCTGCAGAAAAGTTACTCATGGATGAGAGCAGTTTACGAGTTGTCGATGGACAGCTGAAATTGAAAGATGAGGAAGGCTGCCAGGAACTGCGCAGCCTGATCCATAACGCCTGCGAAACACAGGAACAGCGCACACCTGCCGTGACGGCAGCACTCCGTATTGGAAATGATGACGACACCTCTTCTCCCATCAGTTTGCTCATTCGACCCATCCCACAATCGACACAGATTGCTGATGGGCATCCTGTCGTAACGGTCTTCATCACCAAACCGGAAGAGACCCACGACATCCCACCCGAGATCGTTCAGAAATTCTTCGGGCTGACAAAGACCGAGTCCATTGTCACATGCTTGATCGCGCAGGGGATTAGCGTAGAAGAAATCGCCAAGCGCCAAGGCACCTCAGTGTACACCGTGCGTACCCATGTTCGGTCGGTCTTCAAAAAAACAGGCGTCTCCAAACAAACCGAACTCGTACGGCGCGTCTTGGAAAGTCTACCCAGCCTGCGATAAGGGACTCCCTACCCGCGGCAACTCACACGCTCGTACTCTTGTTCCATCAGCTGCTGAAAAGTTTGCTTCACGTCCTTCTTGCAACGCTGCCCATCGTGGTAAAGCAGGACAGGATCAAAGCTCGCCTCGGTCAACTGGCCATCGATCCAAGATTTCATCGCTCGCATCCCTACATGATCAGGACTGATCGTGTAGCGATTCATGGCATTGTCCGTCGGCCATTGCCAGTGGTCGTCTCCATAAACAACATAAGCCAGTTCCGAGCAAACAATTTCTCGATCTGATTCGACATCGAAATTGAAGTCATAATCTTTTCCGATCTGCTGAAAGGCAAGTAAGAGATACTTTTGCCTTTGTTCGCGCGTGAGATCTTTCGGGCGAATCACTCCCAGGTCATCGATATTCAAGAAATGCTCCAGGGTATTAATCTGTACCCCCGGGCGAAGGGCCTCAATGATGTACTGCCCTGACTCCACCGCGTCCTGAAACGAAGAGCCTCGATAATCTCGATAGTCCTTGGCGTGTTTATAGATCGTGGGGAGCTGATCCCAAACCTCAAGCTCGATCAAATCTTCCTTGGTTCCCGTCCACACCGCGACATGCCCCCAATGCCCGGGAATCATTTTGTCCGTCAAGCGAAAGGGAGTTTTCTCCAGAAGGAGATCCAGAGGCTTCATCTTTCCGGACACCATCCGCCGCTCGCGACTCGTCAGCGAATGAAGCTTTCCCTTACGCCACTGCACCAGACCTGCTGAGTTTCCGAAAAGCTTGCTGATCTCATGCACAGTCTCCTCTTTAACCTGCAACACTCGATCGCTCAGGGCGCGCTGGGTATAAACGAGATCTCCATGAAGCAAATCCAATCCGCTGGTATTTCGCAAATGGTGATAGGTGTAGCTGCTGAGAATGAGGTCATTGAGGTATTGGTTCGGGTCGTCGAGTTCCAGGCCCTGCGCTCTCTCGTGCTGCATCATCCCCTCGACCCAGTGGATCGCTCGTGCGCTTCGTTCAAAATTCTCTTCCCGATTGTAATTCCGTGTCACCTCTTTCAAGTAATCCTCTCGCTTGTCATTGTCCACGTTCACAATATTTCGAAGTTTACTCATGGCTTGTATCTGAGAGATCGCCAGGATGTAGTTGTCATACAAGATCAGCGCACTGGCCAAGGAGGTCTTCATTTCACGCACAAGAACCCGACCTTGTGCGTCCGAGGGATTCAGCTGGACATTGATTTGAGTACGACGAAACGGCCAGACGCCTTCCCGTTTCTTTTTAATTTTCGTTGCATCCTGGGTGAACTCAATTTGAACATTCTTTCCCGTGACCCAACGATACGCCTCGGTACTTTCCAGCAACTCTTCTCGAATTCGGACATAAGATGCCGTTCCCTCGACGTGTATCAATTGAAGGTCTCTTCCTGAATAGACTTCCTTTCTTTTTAATTTCTCCAGGAACTCCACCACCTTCACGCGCCAGACCAGGGCCTCTTCAACCAGGGTTTGATATTCCAAAAAGGCTGGAAGATTTTCTTGGTCTGAAGATAGAGACTTAGGTGAAAAGGCCCGCTCTGCATCGCTGGTCGACGAAATTGAAAACCAGCCCAAGGCCACACAAAGCGCCACAGGCACGAAGGCTGCTAAAGCTTTTGGCTTTCCATAGATCCACCGATTGATGAACGTCACCGGGCTACACCCCTCCAGTCTTTCATCACAAATCGGCGGGCAGAACCGGGTTCTTTAATGCGGAGCCGCTACCTCTTTAGCTGCCTCGAGTTGACGAGAGCGCGCCTCTACCATTCGATTCAGATAGGTGAGCATCTCTTGGGTGTTACTCGCGGGATCCACAATACGTTCTCGATACACCTCGATCACCATATCCTGCACCGCCAGATTCTCTGGCTCAGCCAGATAGGCCCAATCCGCAAGATGGCAAGCGAGTTGGATATCGGTCTGTATCAACTCTCCTATGCGCACCAGTAAAGGCTCCATGCCACCGGCGAGACGCACAATCTCCTGTGCCTCTACTTCCAAAGGTGCAGGACTCCAATGCGAGGGAATGTCATCCCACCAACCGGTGTAACGCCGGATAATCATTTTTGAAATATCTTGGGCCGATACATACAGAACTTTCAAGCTGGGATGATTCGCCAGGTCTTCGGGAAGCGCCACCGATTGATGGACCTGATCCTGGCGCATCCCCGCATTCAAACCCGCGATGGTTTGATCGAAAATGTTTTGCAGCGCATCCGCCAACAGCTGAAAGTTTTCTTGGATTACGGCTGGTTCCGTGATCCCCTTTCCATGTGCAGGCAAAAGAACCTCAGGATTCAACGCAGCCATTTCCCGCAAGGCAGCAATCCATTCCTCGACGTGCCGCTGCACACGCTTTCCATTGCCAGCGTTGGGCAAGAAGCCCTGATAATAGTCGGCGCTCGCTAAGGCCTTACGCCCCGGCACCCACACGTAGAGTTGGTCATCGGTTTCTCCCTTGTGATGTTGCAACACAAAGGTTTCTCCACCAATCACAAGTTCGAGTCGATCTTTGAAGGTGCGCGTCGGCCAGGCGATATCCTCGCGCGTGGCCGGCAGGGTTTCCAAGGGTTGATCCATGTACTTGGCGAGAGAGCCTCGCATGCGCAGGTATCGTTCGAAGCGCTGGACAGCCCCTTCCTGCGCAATGATGGCTGGCTTTTCTCCCGCCTCCAACAGCGCCCAGGTGCCGTAGGCGTGATCAACATGGGCGTGGGTATAAATGACGGTGTGCAATGGCTTGTCGCTAACACTGCGCATGGCCTTGAGTAAAGCGGGCCCTCCCGGCCCCATGCCCGTGTCCACCAAAACCAATCCCTCATCGGTTTCAAAGAGCACTGCATTGACGATGGGTAAATGGATCAACCAAGTACGCGGAGCCAACTCTTCAATACTGGTGAGTTCCAAGGCGTCGGCGATGGCTTTGGGATCGCGTGAGAACATTTGTGTTCCGACCCGATGCGAAAACTCGCCACCAAAAGCGCCGCCACGCTTGATGGCACGGATCAAACTCGGATACTCCAAGAGGAGCATTTCTCTCACACCGATCTTCTCTTCGTGAACAGCGGCTTCGAGAATGCCCCGTTTAAGTTTCTGCCCCAGGCCTGACACGACGAGCAAGACAATGAGCCCGAGCACAACCCCGGAACCAATTAAAATTTTACGAGACATAGCTGTTCCTTAGTAAATCATCTTATTTGATCAAGGCAGGCAATAGCATGCTGCGCAAAAGCTCCCTCATATCGTCCTCGGAATTCGCGAAGGAACTAGGAACTGTAAGGTAGGAGCTTAGTATGCGGAAGATCCATTCAATCATGACATGAAAATCGATATTGTCATTCAAGACACCTTGCTTCCGCGCCGGTTCGATCACAGGGATCAGCAAACCCAATCCAATTTCAGCCAGGCGATCCGATGAAAGCACCAGGCGACTGGTCAACCCCACCGCTTCGGGACCAAAGAGCATGGAGAGTCCCGGGCGCTTGGGGATTTCGATCAGGGACTGGACGACGCCTTCTATGATGTACTCTCCGGGGTCCGTAATACTGGCCAGACGCTTTTTTAAATCGACCGCCGTTCGGTTGGCCTCGCGCTCAACCACTCCCAGCAGCAATTCGTCACGATTTTTGAAGTAGCGGTACACCGTGGCGCGCGACATGCCAGCACTTTGGGCCACGTCTTCCATGGTGGTCTTGGTGAGCCCGAATTGAGCAAAGCACTCTTCTGCGGCATCCAGTAACCTCTGTTGGACCGCAATCTGCTCCTCGCTTAACGGCTTCGTTTCACTTGACATTCTTCCTCCCGCGCTCGCTCCGAACCCAACCACAACTTAACCACAACTCATACTCAGAATCAACATAACACATATATTGTTTTTTGTCTCATGGCAAAAAACAAAGAGGGGGGACGAGAAGAATGGGGGTTTCTATCGAGCACGGAGGAAGTCCCGTGTCGAGATCTTGCGACTAGCGTGATTTCGACATCATCACATCGCTGTCAGAACTCAAGCTGCGATCTCGATACACGTTGTACTTCTCCAGAATCTGGGGATTGCGCTCACGCACTTCGGCCGTATCGAAAATCATGACCGCCCCACTCTCCAACTCCATGCGCAGGTAGGGCGCCTCACTGCTTTCAATCTCTTCAATCAAATGCGCCAAGCTGAGAATGGGAACGCCGTTGACGGAGGACAGGATACTGTTGGAGAAGTTCTCATATCCGCGGTTGATCTCATCGGCCAAGAGAGAGGAGATCACCACAATCTCTTTACGTTGATTGGAGATATCACTGGAAAGCGCAGTTCGATAGGGGCCCCCCGCAAGAGTATCCCGGTAACGCGTTAATTCGTAGGGCGGATAGACGCGGAAGCTTTTCAAATAGCCATCGGTGACGACTTGAAAGACAACGCCGCCAAAGGTGTAATAAAGCGGCCCGGGAGCCTCACCGAGTCGCGCGACCAAGGGAGCCGCCTTTTTCATTTCGATGGAAAGTTTCTTATTGCTCCCATCACGCAAAATTTCAACTTCCAAGGTTTCTCCCACTTGCTTTGAAATCTCCACATGCGTTGCATCCACACGCAGCCCTTTTCGCAATTCGACATTGCCTCGACGGTCGATTGCGTGGCCATCAAAGCCCAGCACAATGTCACCCGGATGGAGCCACTCAGCCCCCGAACCCGTCTTGGAAACACCAATCACCAAGATGCCACCCTGCGAATTGTCGAGGCCAATCTGCGTTCGAAAGGCTTCATTTTCAAGAGGTTGAACAGCGATTCCCAATTCCGGAAAGCCATCGAAGTGACCGTCTTTCACATCTGTCAGGAAATGGTTGATTACCGGAGCCGGCACCATGTAGCCGATGTTCTCGGACCGGTTACGGGCCTGCGTCGCAATTCCCACGATTCGATTCTCCGAAATCACTGGCCCACCACTATTCCCCGCATTGATTGCAGCATCGATCTGGACGCGGAGAAGGTGCTGTAAGGAATGTACGTAGGAGCCCAATTCAATGCGGGAGACGATGCCAGAGGTCACCGACAAACTCTCTCCCCCTTCGGGAAAGCCAAATACGTTGACACGTGATTGCAATTTCGGCAGCCCCCCGATCTTGAGTGGCTTCATGTCATCAAAAAAGCTTTCATCCTCAACGGTGAGCAGCGCCAAATCGCAGGTATGGCAGATTTGCAGCAAGCGAGCCGAGTAGGCACGGCTGCCATTTTCATGCATCACCTCAATCATCGTCTCATCTTGTGTCACATGTGCATTGGTCAGAATAAGATGCCCGTCAATCACCGCGCCTGATCCGGTAACCGTGTGCGCCGGCTTGCTTTGCCAAGGCGATTCATAATCAGGGTGACTGTGAATGGCTCGCACCTTCACAATCCCGTCGGGAATCAAATTCGGACTTATGGTCGATTCCGCGAGAGCCATGGGGGCGCTGAGGTTCAAAAAGGCCCCCAGCACGACGATGATTGCGATCAGGAATGTGGGGGTAAGGTTGTGACGTTTTGGTACGCAAAGAAGCAAGATCAGTCTCCGGGTTTCGAGGGGGGTGTGCAAAGCCTATCGGCCAAGCATAGCCGGAAACTTGAGAAACCCTCAGGCTTTCGGAGCCTTAAGGCTCCGCAACGATCAACGCTGCGCAATTTTTGGTCAAAACCCGGGTGGCTGCGGTTAAGAGCGGCAGTTCCTGCAGTAAATCGATCCTGCACAAACCTCATGCAGGTAAGCTTCATGCAAATCATCTGCCCCCATCCGCAGATGACAGTTGGCGCAATCGATCTCAAGAAGAGGGAGAATTTCCTTCTCGAAAAGTTGACGTTCTGCCCGAGACAAACTCTCCTCGCCAAACGCGATAGCGTGCCTGGCGATATCTTCACAATGAAGCCCCTCAATGCGTTTCGTATCAATGAGGTATTCCAAAAGATCTTCTAATGGGTTGAGGTCATAATATGCACTGCTCACTAGTGATGCCCTCCTGCTCTTTCGCAAAACAGCCTATATGAATCAGCGCAGAAGTTGAACCTAATTTGTGGTTGAAAACAGAATTATTGGCGCTGGAATCCGAGCGGCAACGCACTGCTCCTGCACTCTCCTTGGATCCTCCAGCGAAGGGACTAAGGAAACGTATCAAGCGGAGTCATTGATAATCAGGGGGAACCCGTAGTGCTTAGTCGCTAGATCACCACCGGGTCATTGGCCAGCACCTTGATATCAAAGTGAAGGGTCATTCCCGCCAGTTCATGATTGAAATCAAGCACGACGGTCTCGTCTCGAATCTCTACCACATCGACTTCTCGTTCTTTGCCGTCGGGCCCACGCGAGACAACTCTTCGTCCGACTTGTCTTGCTTCGGCGGGGATGGCCTGTAGGGGAAACTCCTTGAAGTGTGCCGGGGTGTGCAAACCGTAGGCTTTCTCCGGAGGAAGAATCACCTTCTTGGTTTCGTCGGGCTTCATGTCCTTCAGCTCTTCTTCCAAGGCCGGAAGCATCTCGCCCTCTCCCACCTGAAAAATCATTGGCTTTCCGCCTACGTTGCTATCCAACTCACGTCCACCCGGGAGACTCAAGGTAAATTCGAAGGCAACTAAATTTCCTTGTGACTGCCCGATCAGGTTCTCGATCTGTTCGCGCTGTTCGCGCTCCGCGTCGCTGTCTGCCATATCAATATTCCTCTAACTCACAAGATCAGCTGATGAGAATCCATCCTGATCCGCAGGGATTGGACCATAGCGCGCGACAGGACGGAAGCCAGTTCAAGTCTCAGCCCCAGTCTCCGTGTAAGTCTCCGTGCAAATATTGAAGGATGCTCAGGGCTGCCAGGGGCGCAGTTTCCGTGCGCAAGGTGCGGGGGCCAAGAGCTGTAACGAGGAAGCCGAACTCTTTGGCTCCAGTGATTTCACTTTCGCTGAACCCACCCTCCGGGCCTACGGCGACGGCACACGAGTTCACACCTCCATCACAATGGAGCGTCGACTCTCCAGACCCGTGAAGAATCCACTTTGCATCCGCTTCCACGTCTCTCATCCACTGGGAGACATCCAAGGGGGAAGCGATTTCGGGAAGAAGATTGCGACCGCTCTGCTCGCATGCGCTAATGGCCACCTGCCGCCAATGGGCCATGCGCTTTTCCGCGCGCTCCTTGCCCAGGCGCACTTCGCAGCGCTCACTGAACAAAGGCGTAATTCGGTGGACACCGAGTTCGGTGGCCTTTTGAATCACAAAATCCATGCGCGGTCCTTTTGAGAGTACCTGGCCCAAGTCGACCACGAGTGAGGACTGACAATTCTCCTCACGGCATTCGAGAAGTTCTACGCGAACTTTCTTTTTCGACACCTCCCGAAGCAGCGCTTTGTATTCGCCTCCCTTCCCATTGAACAACACAATCTGCTCGTCGACTTTCATGCGCAGCACACGCCCGACGTGGGACGCTGCGTCGGGTCCCAACTCCAAGTCGGCCCCCACCTGCAGCGCTTGATCTTCGTAAAATCTGGGAATTTTCATGACAGCGCCAGAGACTCCTGCAAAGGTTGAATGAGTGATGAATCGTCGTTGTCCGGCGAGTTGACCCGAGTCGAGACCGCATACGCTTCAAGCCACGATGAAGGACAGGGCTCTGGAATTGCGCTGTCTTCCACAGCGCCCTGTGCAGTGGACCAGCCTAGCCAGCGTAACAGTTGTGAAGGCGACAAGATCAGTGGCATGCGGTCGTGGATACCGCGCAGGATTGCGTTGGGGTCTGTGGTCAAGATGGAAAAGGAACTCTTGGGTTGACCGCTTTTACCCGGAACCTCTCCCCAGGGCTCATAGATTCCCGCCATGAAAAACAAACCACCCTGCTTATAACCTGCAGGGGCTCCTGCCCCCATTTGAATGCAATGCGGTTGCTTGCCGTCTCCTTGCTTGCTCGATTTCTTCCATTCGTAAAAGCCCGACACGGGAACGGCACAACGCCGTTGGGCAAAGGCTTCGCGAAAGGAAGCCTTTTCCGCAGCGGTTTCTACGCGCGCGTTGATGAACCCCGCTTCCTTCGATGCCGAGGTGTCACTTTCTTTGTCGTGGCGTTTCCACATCCACTTGGGGATCAGCCCCCAACGGCTTCCCTCCAATGAAAAACCTTCCTCGTCACGACGCAGCACCGGGGCCACTTGGGTAGGAGCAATATTGTAACGAGGTGAGAGATCCAACTCTTCTTCCATGGTAAAGAAAGCTTCGACGGGCAAGGCGTCTCGAATCTCTCCTTTTGAACTCACGAGTCCGTAGCGCCCACACATACTCGCCTAGTCCCTTTCTGGTCCAAAGGGTTTCAGTGCCAACACCATGGCTGGCATCAGGAAGAAATCGGCGATGAGGGCCACGAAGATCGTCATGGATAGCAACGCGCCAAAGCTCACCTGACTGTCCATGGTGGAGATGCAATTGATCAAGAAGCCTGCGATCAAAATCGCCGAGGTCACAAAGAGGGCCCTTCCCACATCCTCCATGGCCGCATACAAGGCCTCCTCGTATTTTCCGCAGCGCAAAAACTCGCGGTGGAAGCGCGTGATGAGATGGATCGTGTCATCCACGGCAATGCCAATGGCGATGGGCGCAATGAGCAAGCGCATATAATCCAAGTGGATTCCCAACCAACCCATACCACCGATACACAATACGACGGGCGCAATATTGGGCACCATGGAAAGGAGGCCGATTTTAAATGAGCGGAAGATGAAACACATCATTACGCAGATCACCGAGAAGGCGATGAGCACACCTCGAATCTGGCTCCAGGTAATGTACTCGACGAACTTGATCCAGAGCGCGCCTACACCCGTCAGACTGACCGTGGATCCTTGCAAGGGGTTTGCTTCCAAATGTGCATCGATCTTCTCGACCAGCGCAGCGTAACGACTGGTCTCTGCCAGCTTGCAACGTATTTCCAAGCTGGCTCGTGAGAAATCACCCGACACGTATTCTTCCGTTTCCTCGCCGCCCGACGATTCATAGATGAGCATGTACTGGGCGATGAGTTCACGCGATTCGGGGAGCACGTAATAGGCAGGATCACCTTCATGAAAACTCATATTGAGGTCTTTGAGGATATCCACGATGGAGTACGTCTTCTTGACCACATCTCCATGTGCTATGGCGAGGTCTTGCACTCGCTCAATTTCTCTCAGGACGGCGGGATCTAAAATGCCATCTGCTTCTCCAGTGTCGAAGAGATAAACAACGCCTGTGGTACCGCCCATGGCTTCATCGACATAGGCTGTTACCTGGCGTATGGGCACCTTCTCTGAAAACTCGGTCAGAAAATTCGAATCCACAGTCAACTTACCAATTCCAAAGCCGGCAGCGATGAAAATTACCGCGGAGACCACCAGAATGGCGTTGCGATACTTAATATCAAAGCGCGCCACGCTCAACAGCATGGCGCGGAGACGCGGGCTTCCCTTGCGCTTGGCCAACTTCCTTTCCGCCGCACCCGGTTCCAATTCTCGAGAAGACCCTTCCGGAGTCCTGCTACCGAAGGAGAGGCAGGCGGACAAAATCGTGACGGAACCAATAAAGGCAGCCAAAACCCCCACTGCTGAATACACGGCCAGATGCGCGACGGTCTTCACGGGAGAAATGGAGAGGCTGAGAAAACCCGCGGCCGTTGTCAGACTGGTGAGCAAGCAAGGTGGGCCCACCAGGTAAAGCGTTTTTTTCAAGGCTTCGCGGCGATCGCCCAACTTCGCATAGGCCACATCGAATTCTGCCAGAATGTGCACCGAATCGGCGACACCTACGGCGATGATCAAGGTGGGTAAGAGACCGAACATGAAGTCGATGCTCCAGCCGTTAATACCAATCACAGCGACTGAAGCGGCCACCGCAAACATCACAACGAGCAGGGGACCAGCCACACCGACAACTCGACGGAAAATAATGGCCAGGAGCAAACCTATAATAATGATGCTCAAGCTCATAATGAGAGGCAGTTCTCGCTCAAGCAATATGATGTTGTAAGTAGAGTTTAACGGCACATCACCCGCATGAAAAAACTCGATGCCTTCATATTCCGGCCTCTCTAGAATTTTCTCGATCGCATAATAACTGACTTGCGGGTACACATTGTCCAATCGATCCCCGAGTTCGGGATCGACCCGGAGCGCCTCGGGCGGGTCCGTCGACGACAGCTCCATTTCAATAATGACGGCTCCGATGTCCGCATCCTGATTGATAAGCCCTCCTATATAGGTAGGCTTTCTCATCACCTTGTTGCGAATGACCAGAAGTTCTTCTTGGGTCTCTGGGAAGTCATCCAACAGATCGTAGATATCAATCCCGTCGGGGACGCCCTCCATGAACTCCACATTGGTCAGGCTGGTCACTTCGCTAACAAAGGGCACTTCGTCCTCTAAGGCTTCCGTTAGCTTGGCAATTTTTTGCATGACCTCGATATCCCAAGGGCCGTGCACATCGTCTGGCGCCCGGTACACGAGGTAGCTGACTTCATCGGATCCAAAATCGTCGCGGTATTTTAGGTAGGCCCCGTAAGTCGGGTCGTCGCGGTCGAAAAAGGCCTCAAAACTTATATCAACGCGAAAGGGGGAGCCCAGAAAGCCTGACAAAAGGAAGCTGACCACACAGAACCCAACCACCCACCAACGGTTGTCAAAAGACCAGGCCCCCATGTTTTCAAAAAACCGGCTGAGGAACTCGATGTAATCCTTTCCTTCGCCCGGGGAATTATTGTCTGAGTGGATTTGTGGTGGTGACAAGGAGAACCTCACATGGGCAAAGAGGAATTGACCCGCATAGTTTGCAAACCTATGCTCCTACGCGCAAATACTTCAGGGATGCTCTGCTAATTAATCCGCATCCACCGCCCGGAGAAGCTTTGGGGGTTCGAGAACAAGTAGATCAGTATTTCGATCAGTGGGGGCACACGGTAATCCGCCACCCCTGGGCCATCGTCTCGTTCATGCTGCTCTTAACGGTACTCATGTGCGCCGGCCTTCCCAAGCTCAAAATTGTAGCCAATGTCGAAAGCTTTTTGCAGAAAGATGACCCCGCTCGCGTCGTCTACAGCAAGATGCGCACCGAATTTCAAAGCGATGAGATCACCCTTCTGCTCATCCGCTCGGATGACGTCTTCAGTGTTCAGTTTCTCGACCGCTTGCAGGCCTTGCACAAAGAACTCGAAGAGAAAGTTCCGCACACGGAACGCATTAACAGCCTGGTGAATGCCCGTGTCTCGCGAGGCGAAGACGATCGGCTCATCGTCCAGGACCTCTTGGAAGATTGGCCATTGAGCGAGGCCGAGCTGAAACAAGTCGAGGTCTATGCGCGCGGGAACGCACTTTACCGCAACACCCTGCTCTCTTCGGATGGGGAATACGCGGTCATCTCCATCGTGCAGGCGGCCTCAGGCGAAGATGTCAATGCCGGTTCCTTGGAAGAAGCATTCGACCCGAACTTTGATTCCGAAGATTTCTCGAGTGCGCCCTCGGCCAAGAACCTGGGTCGTCTTCTCAATGAGCAGGAACTCCTCGAAGCTATTGGCACCATCCGAGAAATTGTTTCACGTTACGATCAACCTGAATTTGAGATCACCGTGGCAGGCATCCCACCGGTCACGGTGGATGTGCTCACCCTCATGGAAGAAGATATGGCCCGCTTTACCATGGGCTGCCTGCTGGCCATTGGCATTGTGCTGCTCTTGCTATTTCATCGCTGGACCGGAGTCCTCTTGCCCCTGGTCACCATCGTTCTTCCCATGCTGGGCACCTTCGGAATCATGGGGCACTTCGGTGTACCCGTTCGCCCCACCAGCCAGATTCTTCCCTCTTTTCTGATGGCCGTGGGCGTCGGCGATTCCGTCCATCTTCTTTCCATCTTCTTTCGCCATCTCGACCAGGGAAACAGCAAAGAAGATTCGCTGCGCTACGCACTGCGGCACTCCGGCCTCGCCGTCGTCATGACCAGCGTGACCACAGCGGGCAGCCTGCTCAGTTTTTCCCTGGCCAAACTTTCTACGGTGTCGGATCTCGGAATGACGGCACCCATCGGCATCATGCTCGCACTGATCTACAGCATGCTTTTGCTGCCGGCTTTACTGGCCATTGTCCCCTTGAAAGCCAAACCTCGACATCTGCGCAAAGAGGGCAGCGGCTTCATCGATCGTGTGCTTGTAGGGATCGGTGATTTTTCCACAGGATATCCCAAGCTTGTGCTTTCCGGCGCTGCGCTATTGGTGATCGCTTCCGGCTTTGCCGCTGCGGGCCTGCCCCTGGCCCATAACCCCACGACCTGGCTCAAGGAAGGAACCGCGTCACGAGACGCCGTCGATTTGTCCAGCCAAGTGTTGGATGTGGCCTACACCTTGGAAATCGTTTTCGATACCCAGGAGGAAAACGGATTTTACGACCCCGACACCCTGGCTAACTTTGACAAAGCCATCGACTACTTGAATGAAGTAGAACATGAAGGCGTCAAGGCGGGACGGGTTCTTTCCATTGTCGACATCATGAAAGAAACCCACCGCGCCTTGAATGAAAACAGGCCAGAGGCCTACACCCTACCCACTACGCGAGCGCTCATCGCGCAAGAACTATTGCTGTTTGAAAACAGTGGCTCCGATGACATGGGGGAATTTGTCGACTCCAGTTTCCAAAAAGCCCATGTCACGCTCATGATGCCTTTGCACGACTCCATGGAGTATTTGAGTTACCTCGATTATTTGACACCGCACCTGCAAGAACTTCTCGGACAAGACATCAAAGTCGAGATGACGGGGCTCATTCAACTCATTGCAGTCACCATGAAGACCATGCTCAGCACCATCGCCACGTCCTACACCCTGGCCCTGTTCATCATCACGCCGCTCATGATTCTTCTAATCGGAGATTTCAAGCTGGGGCTGCTTTGTATGATCCCCAACATCACGCCCATCATTCTAGCCTTGGGGCTCATGCGTCTATTCAACTTCCCCTTGGACATGTTCACCATGCTCATTGGAAGCATCGCCATTGGAGTCGCTGTCGATGACACCATTCACTTCATGCATCATTTCCGGCGGAACTTCGAGGAAACAGGAGACGTAAAGCAGGCCGTTCACGAAACGCTCCTGGGCACCGGCCGCGCGCTACTCATTACTTCCATTGCGCTGTCTTCGGGATTCTTTGTCTTCCTCAGCGCTTCCATGAACAACATCATCAACTTCGGAATCATCACGGGCTTTACCATCGCCATGGCCTTCCTGGCTGACGTGATACTGGTACCGGCCCTCGTGATGCTGACCATAAAGAAGCGTTAGCCCCGAGGCTGCCGGGGGTCAGGTCATCTCAGACGATGCCATCCCCTTTGATTTCCAAGGCGCGCTGGAGATAAGCCAACTCTTCTTCTCGCCAGGAGTAGGGTTTTGAATCCTGGATCATGCCTTCCAGCGTTAGCTCCTCCACCACAGCTTCATCACGCGGGAAAGATTCTCCGTAGGCGTTTAGATAGAACAGCTCACCGAAGGGTTGGCGAGGACGCTGTCCACCAGCGCGGTAATCCTCGGCGGGATAACCCACGGTCTGTGTGACCAGCACACGACAACTCTCGGGCAAACCAAGTTGTTGACGAATGCCGTCCGGATTCGCGGACCCCAAGCAACACGTGCCCAGACCTTGATCGAAGGCCGCCAAGGTGGCTTGGGCGATGCCCTGACCACAATCCAGTTCGTTTAAACCGGGCAACTTCATGGCTGGCGCCAATTGCTTAAAGATCGGCAGCAAGGTTTTTTCCAGGGTTTCGCGCCTGTTGTCTCCCAAACCAATGGCGCCCACTTCCACCAACTCGCGCAGGCGGTCGCCCGCGTGATCAATGGCGTCGGTTTCGAGAAACCAAACGATGATGACGGGCGCCAATTGAATTTGGAAACCACCCACGGGCGAGGGAAGCGCATCCAATACTTCTTGCGAAGCTTTGTCACGCTCAACGACAAGGGCGCGCAAACTCCCCACATTTCCCCAATGCGATGCCAGGCGCGCCGCTTCAAGCATGCGCTGAATCTTTTCACGTTCGACAGGTTTATGAGGCAGCAGGTATCGAATGGACCGCCGCCTTCCGATGGCTTCAGATAATTCCATGTGGGATTCCCTTTCCGTTTGGCATTGCGTTGGAGAGCCGCTTAGAGCTTGGACCCGCCCACGATGCTGAGCATCTCATTGCAACCGTCTTCGATCATGGAGGCACGGGCATCGCGGAAAAGTTTCTCTACCGGGAACTCGCGCGCCACCCCAGAACCGCCGTAAATTTGTATGGCTTCACTGGCCACGTCAAAGGCCGCCTGGGTCACAAAGATTTTTGCTGCGATGCAGTGCTCAATATTGGGCATGGGACTGGCGGCCGCATGCGTAGCCACGCGGCGGGCAATGGCGCGAGCCGCTTCCACCTGGGTAAACATTTTGAACAACCTGGACCTTACATGTTGGTGCTCAAAAATTGCGACACCACCCTGCACGCGTTCCTTGGCGTAATCCAAGGCGTGCTCATAAGCCGCGCGGGCGACGCCGACAAAGAGTTGCGCCATGCCCGAGTTTCCGTGGGACAGCATGGTCTGTAACCCGATGGCGTAGAAGTCGGAACCCAAAGCCAGATATGATTCGGGCAAGCGCACATTGTCGAAAAATATCTCACCCTGATTCAAACTGCGCTGACCCAACTTATCCAAGGGCTTCGGTCGGGTGATGCCTTTGGTGTCCATGGGGACGACAAAGATGCCACCGCCCTTAAAGCCCTGGCTGGGATCCATGGTGCAGAACACGATGGCCACTTCGGCGATACTGCCATTGGATACCCAAGCCGCCTTTTGCCCGTTGATGACATACTCGTCACCCTCTTTGGTGGCGACACAGTCAGCTTTAATAGAGGGGTCACTGAAACTTTTTTCGGTCAACGACAAGGTGTCGGAACCATGGTTGGGCTCGGCAATGGCCCAACAACCCAAAGCAGGCCTTTCAGGATTACAGAAACGCTTGATCAAGCCTTCATCACCTGCTGCCCGAATCCAAGGTTCCGCCAAACCTGTTAGCCCCAAGGTGATGGCCAATCCCACATCGCCCCAGGCCAACTCTTCGTTCACAATGGCCAACAGGCGAGCTTTCTTCGTGGGTTCCATCTCGTCATCATTCATGAGTCGGCTAAGGCCCAAGGCGTGGTACTGATCCAACGCGTTCCACAAAGGAGAATCCGGCGCAATGACGTCTTCCGGATTCTCAAGCCGATCCAAGGCAATGCCTGCCGGGCGCAGCACATCCCGAGCAAATTCGTGAGTCTGGGTACGAACGGCCTCTTCCTCTTCGGTAAGGCCAACTTCGATATCGGTTGTAGTCATAAAAAGCCTCCTGGACGCCAGCGCCTTGCCTCATGGGCAGAAAGAGTGGGTTTAGTTATTTAGCACTAAAACTGAGATGATTAAACGAGTTCACGGACCTGTTCGTGTCCTGGTGGAATCTACCTCCTCGGCAATCCGGGGCAGCCCACAGCTCTATTTCTGACCCCGGGCATCTGAGCTACATTGCCCACTCGCCCGGCTGCCCTGAGTTAGCCTAAACCTCCACACGCAAGTTCGGGCTGTCGTTAGTAGAAGGATCGAGATGAGACCCTCTAAAATTCGTCGCTGGGTTCACGATTGGTACGCCGCACTGGCCATTGCGCTGCTGATCACGGGCTTTTTGATCACTTACCCTGAACTCCGCTCTGCCATTCTGGGACGCTACGGATTTTACATGCCCGAGATTCATAATTGGGCGGGTGGGTTTTTTATCGCCCTCCCCATTATCGGCGCTTTCTTTCGAGGCAAGGAAAACTGGGCCCATCTTCGCCGCAGAATGTTCAATTTGAAGAAGATACAGTGGCGGCAGATTCACCTCTCGGGCACTTGGATCGCGGGAATCACCTTTGCCATCTCCGGCTTCATTCTCTGGTGGGAAAGAGGTATTCCGCTCTTCGCGCTAGACGCCATGTTTGCCATTCACCTCTGGTTGGCATGGCTGTTCCTTTTCGCCACCCTCTATCATCTCATTGCCGCGCGAAAGGCCATCTTCGCGCGGATCGTTGGTTATTTTAAGAAAGGTTAGACTTCCCTTAATCTAGTGAATGCAACAGGGGAGGCAAAACTGCCCAACACCGGAGAACACCTGCATGAATGCCGCTGACGCCCAACCCTATGACATCATCATCGTCGGAGCCGGACCTGCCGGTGCCACAGCCGCCTACTATCTTGCCCATGGCTTGAACGGCTTTCCCAAAAAACGAGTCGCTCTTCTGGAGCGCGCAACTTTCCCACGCGACAAATTTTGTGGCGACGCCTGGTGCGAGCCCGCCCTCGACTTATTGGAAGAGATGGGTGTCTTGCAAAAACTAGAGGCGCAGGGACTTACACAGGATTGCACTTCGGGCGGCTTCATCTCTCCTTCCGGCGAGAGCTACGTCAGCGCAAGCGACGAGGGTGCCGTTGTGAATGAGGACATGCCCCGTTGTTATGCCATCAAGCGCATCATCTGCGACGAAGCCATTGCGCGACGCGCGGCCGAGGTGGGGGCAGAGCTCATTGAAAACGCTGCTTATAAAGAATCAACCCTGGGCAGCGATGAGATCTGGACCGTGCAATGTCTGGACGGTCGAAGCTTCCGCGGGAAAATGCTCATCGCCGCGGATGGTGCCGCCAGTAATGTGGCACGTTCCCTGGGTGTGGTGACAACGGCCCCCCAAGGCGTCGCCTCAAGGCAATACATCAAGGGCGGGACTCACAACTTTAAGTCGGGCGGCGTGCTCATGTACCCCATGTACGTCATGCCCGGATACGTCGCCTTGTTTCGCCACTACAACGACGACATCGACTTGGGCGCTTATTTAATTCCGGGCGGCGGCGCCGTACTGGAAGACTTGCTCAGCATCTATCAGAACCAGGTCTTGGAAGATCCCATGATCAAACGAATCTTGGGACCGCGCGCAGAATTTCTCGAACGCGTGCGCGTGGCCTCCCTGCGCACGGGCGGTGTCGAACGCAGCACGGCCAAACAATTCATGGCCGTGGGCGATGCTGCCGGGCAAACCGATCCCTTGACGGGTGAGGGCATTCACACAGGTATGATCGGAGCCAAGCTCGCGGCGCAAACCATTCACGAAATGTTTGCGCGAAGTGACTTCTCCGAACAAGCCAGCGCCCTCTATCACAAGCGCTGGATGAAAGAGTTCGGGCGCGACTTTCCCATCTCGGCGGCCAGTGGAGTCCTCACCTACAAGGCGCCCTTCATATTGGATGCCCCTATATTAAATCAAAAT
>PIVT01000424.1 GCA_003353845.1 Pseudomonadota bacterium
CATTCCGTCGCGCTGATCATGGACCGTGAGACCGGTCGCCCCCGCGGCTTCGGCTTCATCGAAGTCGACGACAACGACCTGGCCGCGATGATCCAGAACCTCGATGGCAAGGAAATGGGTGGCCGCGCGCTTCGCGTGAACGAGGCCCAGGATAAGCCTCGCGGTGGTGGCGGCGGCGGCGGCGGCTACGGCGGTGGCCGTGGCGGCGGTGGCGGCGACCGTTGGTAGGTTAGTCAGTCAGCCTTCGGGTTGATGATTGGGGACCCTGCTGTCGAGAGATGGCAGGGTCTTTTTGTGTTTTCGAAGTGGGATGAAGGCAGGCATCAGGGCCAGCTTTTTGAAGCTCGTAAGTTGTTATTTGGATGTCGCAAATACACAGGCAAGATCAACAGGTGTGATATATTAGGTTTCGGTTCGCGCAAGAACGGGGCGAAGCTAAGTTTACCTTCCCTTGGGGCACATTCGATGAAGGGCATTACCTGCCATGTTGAGAATCGGTCAGTTCAATAATCTGGCGGTCATCAAAGAGGTCGACTTCGGCTTTTACCTCGACAGCGAAGACGACCAGTGGGGCGAAATCCTGTTGCCCTACAACCAGGCGCCAAAAGACTGCTCCGCTGACGACTATCTCGACGTCTTCATCTATTTCGACTCCGAAGACCGGATCATCGCCACCACCAAGCGGCCGCACGTAGTGGTCGGTCAGTTCAATCTGCTGCGAGTCGCCTCGATGGAGAAAGTCGGCGCCTTCATGGACTGGGGTTTGCCCAAGGACCTGTTGGTGCCCTTTGGCGAACAGAAAATAAGGTTGCAGGCCAACCGCTCCTACATTGTCTATGTCTTCATCGACGAAGGCTCGGGCCGGATCGTCGGCTCAACCCGCATAAACAAATTTATCGACCAGGTGCCGGCCGACTATGAAGTGGGTCAAATGGTGGAACTGCTCATTGCGCGCGAAACGGAGTTGGGGTACATGGCCATCATCAACGATGCCCACTGGGGCTTCCTCTATCACAATGAAATATTCCAAGACGTGCGCATCGGCAAGAAGGTCAGAGGCTACATCCAGAAAATGCGGGACGACGGCAAGATCGATTTGTCACTGACGTCCACGGGATATGAAAAAGTGGCTGGCATCGCCGAGACGATTCTCAACCAGTTGGCAAGAAACAACGGCTTTCTGCCCATCACCGCCAAGACCTCGCCCGAGGAACTATCGGATCGTTTTGGTGTGAGCAAGAAGAACTACAAGAAAGCTCTCGGATCTCTCTACAAGAAGCG
>PIVT01000425.1 GCA_003353845.1 Pseudomonadota bacterium
CCAGAGCAAGAAGGAGACGAGGTGATGTTCTCTATCCGCTGCGCGCGTAGGGAAGATTAACAATGCGGGAATCACAGGTGTATAAGGAACAGACAATGTACGATACAAAGAAGATGTTGATCATGGTTCTTCTGATGGCGTTCTGTGTGGTTGGATGTGCCGCCACGCCCTTCGAAATCGAAACGCCCGCCATGCCGGACCCGATTCCCGATACCTGGTTGACCTACCATCTGGCGCACCCCGGTCCAGACAAGGCGGTTCCCGGCGATATAAATTGCGCCATCTACTACAAGGGGAAATACCACATACACTATATCTATCAGAGTCACGGCGCTTCCTTCGCACACCTGACCAGTGATGATATGGTGCATTGGAAATGGCAGGAGACGGTATTGACGCCCCCATTGACCGGACACGGAATGTTCAGCGGTACTGCGATCCGCACCAAAGAAGGCAAAGCAGCCATCATCTATCATGGCGCGGATTCCGGTAGAAACCAGATTGCATTCGCGGAAAATGATGCATTAAGCCAATGGACTAAGCCCATGGCCCTCGAACCTAAAACCGCCGACGGTAAACCCGCCGACATGCGGCACTGGGATCCCGACTGCTGGCTCATGGGCGATACCTATTACGGCCTCAGTGGCGGAGAGGATCCGACAATCGCCACCTCGAAAGACCTCAAGAACTGGCTCTTCCAGGGCAAACTGTTTCATCCGGATTTCCCTGAAGACCTGGGCGTAGCAAGGGATGAAGACGTCTCCTGCGCCAACATGTTTAAGCTCGGCGACAAATGGATGATGCTGTGCATTAGCCATGGACGGGGCGCCCGGTATTACTTGGGCGATTTTAAAGACGGACAATACCTGCCTGATCATCATGCGCTCCTGAACTGGGCCGGGTGGGATCTTTTTGCGCCGGAATCGCTGCTCACCCCTGATGGGCGCCGGGTGATGTGGGCCTGGTCGACACCCGGGGTATTCGTGGACCAGCGTGTTGAGCGGAAGAAGAAATTTGACCGTTTGATGGAGACACTTCAGTCGGGCATTCAAGCGCTGCCCCGAGAACTCAGTCTTGACGATGACGGCATGCTAGAGCTTAGGCCTTTGAGAGGATTGACCCAACTTCACACCCATCAACAGGAGTTAGAGGACATCATCATTAAGTCTGGGGACACCCAGGTTCGGGAGGGTATGGCGGGCGACACGATTGAGCTGGAAGTTGTCTTCGATGCGCCCCAGGCCAGCGAATTTGGGCTGCGCATTCTTGCCAACGCAA
>PIVT01000426.1 GCA_003353845.1 Pseudomonadota bacterium
CCCAACAAATGTCAATACGAAAGAAACCTTGCCCAGGGGACTGCAAATGTGCATTGTCCCGCCATGGCGTTTGAATTTAAGACTGCCCCCTTCGACCATCAAAGAGAGATTTTCGAGAAGACGCGCGAGCTTGAGGCGTATGCGTTGTTCTGGGAAATGGGCTGCGGGAAGACAAAACCGACCATCGACACCATTGCCGACCTCTATGAAAAAGTCAAGATCGACGCGGTCTTGGTCGTGGCACCGAACGGGGTGCATCGAAACTGGATCACCGACGAGTTGCCAGTTCACATGGTCGATCGGGTCATGGACAAGACCAAGACGATGTTCTGGACGACGTCGAAAAGCGGGAACAAAAGTCATGCCAGCGAGTTCAAGAGGCTAGTGCAACATGATGGGCTGTCGATCTTGACGATCAGCTATCAAGGGTTGATGTCGGGCAACGGGAAGAAAGCGGTCTGGGAGTTCCTGAAGAATCGACGCTGCTTCTACGTCTTGGATGAGTCACACCACGTCAAAACTCCCAAGGCAAAGCGGACCCGTGCTATCCTCGCCAGTGGAAAATATGCCGCATATCGACGGATCTTGACCGGCACGCCCGGGGACAAGCCCTTCGATTTTTATTCACAGGTCAAGTTCCTTGCTCCGGAAATCTGGCACAAGCATCAACTGGGTAATTTCTACGCATTCAAGGCGTACTTTGGGGTATGGCGCACCCGGGCGGAAGCCCAAAGGACGATGGGGTATGATCCAGGGTATGATGCGCTTCTTGATTACAAGAACCTTGATAAACTGAACAACATCATCTCCGGTATCTCCGATCGCGTCTTGAAGGATGACGTCCTGGACCTGCCTCCGAAGCTATACACAAAGCGCTATTTCGACATGACGCCAAAGCAGTCGAGCATGTACAATCAGCTTCGGGATGAGTTGCAACTGGAGCTAGAGAATGGGCTGGTGATCGATGGGTCCATGGCCATTGTCCGATTGCTCCGGCTGCAACAGATAACGTGCGGCTATGCCGTTGCCGATAGCGATGAGCCGATCGAGATGTGCGACACGAAAAACCCGCGTTTAGAAGCGGCGGTCGATTTCTTCTCTGGGCTCAATCATCAGGCTATAATCTGGGCGCGCTTTCAACACGATGTGACCCAGCTGGTAGAGGCCCTGGGGGAAGACGCGGTCCGGTACGATGGCCAGGTCGATGACGACACATGCGCCCGGAACAAGCAGGCTTTCAATGCGGGGGATGTGCAGTTTTTTGTTGGCAACCCAGC
>PIVT01000427.1 GCA_003353845.1 Pseudomonadota bacterium
GTTGCCGTCAGCGATTTGAGCCGCGACACACTGCATAATTAGTTTGTGAGAGATGTTATCAAAAAACGCTTTGATATCTGCATCCAGCACGAACTTGAGACCGTTGTTGGTGTATTCTAACACCTTTTTGACGGCCATGTGGCAGTTACGACCCGGCCTGAAGCCGTAAGAATTATCATGAAACTGTTGTTCGAAGATAGGCTCGATCAGGCGTCTGACGACTTCCTGGGCGATCCTGCATCGAACGGCGGGAATACCAAGAGGTCGAAGTTTGCCGCCCCCCTTTGGGATATACACCCTTTTTAGCGGTATGGGCTTGTAAGTTCGGGATTTGAGTTCTCGCATTAGGGCATCCAGGTTTTGTTGGAGATTTTTCTCGAACATCTTTATGGAAACCTTATCGAGACCAGCAGCCCCACGATTCTTTTTAACGGCTTTAAAAGCCAGCCACATCAGCTGTGGGTTAATTCTCCCGGTGAGGGAATGGGCTTTAAACTTCTTGGGCACTATTTTCACTGTTGATTCTCCTAACGTTGTGACACTGATGGGTTGAGTCTGCAACGACGTTGAGGGCGTTTTTAACAGGCCGGAAGCTCTCCCTGAAAAGGCAGAGGAAAGACCTGCAAGGTCTCCAACTTCCGGGTTAACTATCCCCGTGCAGTTGCGGGCATTACCCATTCTGACTCAGGTGTGTCCTTTTGGCAGGCCATCGGCCAGCCTCCTGCGGACACGCTGTAGACCCTAAGGAGCAAGAGTTGAAGATAACCCCGTGCTCGCCATGGCATCATCGAGGCATTTCGGCGTTGCCTTATAGCCTGGACTTATCCCTGATAGGGAACCATGTGGGACCTCGTCGGTCAGCACACCGCGCCATTTTCTCCAGGCGATGTCACCAAACACCCCCATGGCCTTTTCCAGTAACGGCTTGACTGGAGTAAGAGTATGTGTTAACACCCTGGCGCTTCACCAACGTTCGGAGGTTGGCGCACCATGGAGGCCGAAACGTGGCACCTCCCGGAGTATCGCTGCCTGGCCCCTTCGTTACGGCCCGTTACCGAGCTGCACTGGCTTCGTACCGCGCAATGCGAGTTCGGGCAGCGACTTCTGCACGGGGACGGACCCGCACAGGTAGGATTTGGTTCATTTGAACCGCACCGTTTGTAAAACATAGACTGAGCGCAGTGTGCCTGCGACTCACGCGAATATCGAACAAGAAATGTCGAATGTCGAAGGAAAGAGACTGATCAGGACTGAGCTAAGAGGACTGAGGACTGAG
>PIVT01000428.1 GCA_003353845.1 Pseudomonadota bacterium
TCATGACCAATCTCCAATTCCCGTTCATCAATCCAATCCGACGTCGCCGTCCCAAAGCGAAGGACATACTGACAAGACGGCATATCCTGTGGGCAATAGGTCTTGATCACCATTCCGGAGGTACCGAACGCTGAAAGCGTGACCATGTCCCCTTGCGCAAATGCAGGGCTGGCCCGGTTGATTTTTTCATTAATGATGATCTCAGCCATCACTGCCACCATACCAGATACAACTATGGCAGCCAGACCTAACCCGACCCATTTGAGGTTCCTCGTTTCCTTCCTTGATGCTTCCTTCCGCTCTTCCTTTCGCTTTTCCCAATCCAGGACCTCTTCCGCACATTCATCCGGATGGGTTATTCCTAAGACGTTCACCACGTCATTCAACGCAACCGGATCAACCCCCGCTTTCCGAGCATCCTCCAGGATTTTCTCCCGAGGGTTTTCCAGCTCGTTCAACGCCACCAACCGCTCCACGAACGGCTTTATGGTTTCTACATCCATGGCGCCCTCCCCAATGCGTCCAACTGTTCTGTACGCTTGGCGATCATCCATGCGAGGCCATTCGTGGCATCAACACACTGGCAGCTGCGGACGAAACCTTCAGTCTTGACCCACCGCTTACCCCTGGGCATAAATCCAAGGTAAGGGTGCCCCTTGGGAACCTTCACATACCCATGCCACCGTCCGCTCTCCGTACATTCCACCCTACACTTGAGCCCGTGCGCCTTAAACTTGATCCGTTTTTTCATATCCTCACTCCCCTTGATGCTCGTAATAAGCCTTACACCGTTCCTCTTCGCCCTCTACCTCCATGAAGTCCCCCTGGGGTTCAGTGGCCAGCCCTTCCATAATCCGGAAGCC
The DNA here is from genome assembly GCA_003353845.1 of Pseudomonadota bacterium. Lineage (GTDB taxonomy): Bacteria > Myxococcota_A > UBA9160 > UBA9160 > JADFDR01 > GLO-12. The sequence continues at coordinate 864 of PIVT01000428.1, forward strand.
TTGTTTCATGCACTCTTCAAAGCTTTTCGTGGCTTTGGAGCGGACCCACACGCTGCCGCCGAAGTTTCTAGTTGGGCTGTAACGGCGTAAGTTGGCGATCGCGATACCATACAGCGGGTGCTGAGGGATCACGTCGATGCAGAATTCCCAATAGTTCAGTTCGTCCTGCGCGAGGTAGCAAGGAAACTCCTGTAATTCAAAATCAATCCGTTGTGTCATATCACAATCCTCACGAGTCTTTCTCCTTTGAACACCGGAGCATATTCCTCTAGCACCCGGCCCAAATCCCCACCCGGCAAGACCATTGGCACATCCCAACCAGGATCAAGCACCCGCGTATCGTACCACCCCTCAAACTCACACCTGATCAACGCCACCGGCACTACGTCGCCACGCACCATCCGCACAGC
>PIVT01000062.1 GCA_003353845.1 Pseudomonadota bacterium
ACTTCTACACGACCAGCAAGAACAAGGTCAACACTCCCCACAAACTCGAGTTCAAAAAATACGACCCCGTAGTCCGCAAACATGTCGTTTATAAAGAAACTAAAATCAAGTAGATTTTGGTTTCTCCAAGATCAAGTAGATACTGACCGACCGCTTCGTTCTATTCCTCCCCATTCGGAACGGAGAAACTCATGGACGACGAGAAAGAAAAACGCTCGGGCCTCCGCTCCATTGGACATGAAATCAAGACCCACGCAGCGGCTTACCTGATACTCGCCGCATTCTCCTTGGCCGGTCTGGTCATCAGCCACCTGGTTTTCCCAGATATGTCAATTTGGATCGGCGTGGTGGGCGGTCTCGCCTTCGGCGTGTACGCAGCCCTGTTCGCGGTCCCCGATAAATTCCTGTAAGCAGTGTTCTCGTTTTAAAAAAGAAGATCAGAACTGCCAGCTCGCCTTGATGAAGATCTCTCGTGACATGGAGGGAATGGCTCCAGAGAAGTTGTCATAGGCTGGTGCGTACTCCTGCTTCTCGTTGAATAGATCCGAAACCCCAACCCCCAGCGTCAAGGGGCCTCTTTCATGCATCAAGTAGAGATTGGTAATCACTTCTGAGTCCCAGGTCTTGGGGGTCCCGATCCAATCCCCATCCGGGTCGGACCATGACCTGCGCGAGCTGCCGATGAAACCGTTGCAGTTGAGCGACCAGCTGTCCATGAACTCATAGGTGACGTCGTAGGTGAACTTGTGGTTGGGCAGTCCGGCGGCCTTGTCGGAATCGTCGGTGGACCAGAGGGGCACACCACTCTCGTCAGCTACGTAGTAGCTATAGCCCAGCTTGATTGATCCCCAGCCAGGCTCAAAGCGAAACTCGGATTCGATCCCGTAGGACGAGACCTCATCACCATTGATGTAGAACCCGCTGGGTGCGAAATAAATAGGGTCTTCGACCTCGACCCAGTAGATATTTGAAACCCAGAAGACCGAGTCGGAGAACTCGTAGCCGGCTTCAGCTTCATAGGCTGTGGTCTTCTCCGACGTGATTTTGTCGCCGGCCCCTTCGTTGGCGCGGATCACTTCGATATTGGGAGTTCGGAAGGCCTCGCTGTAGAGTGCCTTGACATGGAGCTTGTCCCAGACCTTGGTGACCGCGACACGGGGGACGAACTCATCGCCTGCGAATTCGTGGTCCTCATAGCGTCCACCCAGCGTCAGGTTGGCCCAGGGGCTGTCTCCCTCCCACTGGGCGAAGATCGCGTAGTTGTCATAATCGACTGTGTCGCTGTCACCGCCGAAATGCTCATTTTTGGGTATTGCGCTCTGGTCATGGGCTTTTCCATGATCCTCGTAGTACTGGCCGCCCGCCGACATCAGTGACGACACTTCTCCCCAGTCTGGAAGATGGTAAATCCCTGTGAGTTCGCCCAGGTAACGCGTTGCCTCCACCTGCCAGCGATACCCATTGTCTGCCATTTTGTTCTGCCAGGTGGGATGATTCTTGTAGACCAATTTTGGATGAAGGGACAGGTCCTCATTGACCTGCCAGTTGTATTCGGCGGACGCCAGGGTGGAGTCGAAGATCTCTGTGCGCAGATTGCTTTCGGGAACGATGCCGTAGTAGTCCCGGAATTCGTACTGGTATTGGTCGTGGATGAGTCGCAGGTCGAGGTCTTTGATATTGAGTCCGAAGTTGAGGTACAGGGGATTGCCTGTGAGATCTGAAAAATCTGTCATGTCATAGGTGTTGCCCTGGTAATCTTTGAGCGTTTCATTGGAGCGCCGGCCTTCCTTGAGCGTGCCCGCAAGGGAGAATCCCCAGTTCTCGTATTCCTTGCCCCCTGCGAAATCGAACTTGGAATTGACCTCGCCGTGGTTGTAGGAGAAATCGCTGGAGATCCATCCGCCATCGATCTCGGAGCCCTTGGTGGTGATCTTAATGACAGCCAACTCGGCGGTGCCGCCGTACATGGCTGATCCCGGGCCTCGGATGATTTCAATCTGTCGGATCTGGTCGGCAGAGATGTGGTTGTTGAACTGCAAGGTGCCGAAGAGAGTTTCGTTCAACTCGATGCCATCAATCTGGATCAGGACCTTGCCTTCATTGGCCCAGATTCCCCGCGTGCCGATACCCACCACCTCGGTGACTTCGCCCGCAAAACTGAAGCCGGGAACCAAGTTGAGTACGTCAATCAAGTCCCGCGCACCGGTTCGCTTGATCTCTTCCTCGGTGATTACTGTAATGACACCGGGCTGCTCGCGAAGGGGCTTCTCGCCGTAGGAGGCCGTGCTGACCACGATGTTCATGAGTTCCGCCAGTGAAAAATCCACCGGGAGCTCCATGTCTTCATCCGATTTCCAGTCGTCAGCTTGCGCCAGGCCAGCCGTTGTCAGAAACAAGGACAAGTGAACTAGGAAGAGAGATCGGAGAAGATGCATATTTACGTCTTACCTCTTGTTGGATACCGCCTGATTCGCGGAGAACTCCTTTCTAGCGGATATCGGTCGCCCCTGAAATCGCTTGAGTGGCTTTGCACCTTGCTCATGGCCTCACGTCTGTTAGCAGGCGGGCGCTGTTAGCAGGCGGCGAAACCCCACTTCGCCCACTAGAACACGTCATGCCCCCTTGCTCGTCCGAGCTTGACAATGGCTGCCGCAGGCAAAAATTACAAGAAAACTGCGAAGTTATTCTCAAAAATCAATCGCAGTGACGCATAGATCCCGATGAGCGGGATGGCGATCCAAAAGCCGTTGGTGCCGCCGACCCAGCCAATGAGCCCGGCTGCCGTTAGGCCCTGGTAGCGCTTGTTAAACATGTAGGCGAAAAAGTAGAGCGAGGTCTGATAGAAAAACTGATAGAAGAAGACCAAGCCAATGACGCCCATAATACGTGCGGGCAGGAACTGGTGGGTCATGCCCAATAAAAGAACAAAGGATGGGATCAGCGTGCTGATGCCGTTGCCCACATCGGCGAAGAAGCCGAAGGATTTTCGATCGGCGTAGGAGTCATCCCAACTGGCGTAGCTGGACCAGACATGGGCCCAGAGTGTCGGGGAGAGCACGTTGAACGGGGTGACCTTGGTATTGAAGAAATCCCATACCACCTGCCCGCGCGTGCCGCGTTCACCCGCCTTGATCTTTTCGTATTCTGCGGCGATGTAGTCGATTCGAAGACCGAGTGAGATCTCCCAGTAACAGATCACCACATTCAACCAAAGGAAGAAAGCCAGGGCACATTGGATCCAGTTCACTACGCCGTGGGTGGTGTAGTGACAGTAAATAGGAAGCCCGGTGCCTACCACCAGTGCCAAGAGAATGAAATGCAAGACCTTCATGGGTTCCCCCCTTTGAGAACGATTAGTAAACCCCTGGAATAATACGCCACTTCACCAACTCGCAGTAGCGGTCCCAGTCCTCGCCGTACTTTTCGGAACAGAGTAGGTGATCGCGCCGCTCGCGGTGGATCAGCAGCAGCGCGAAGTAGATGGGATAGAAATAGGGAATAGGTGTGGCGAAGAGGCAGGGGATGGACCATGAGATAGCCATGAGTTCATCGCCGACATAGTTGAAATGACGTGAGAGTCCCCAGGTTCCCGAAGCCAATAGCTTGGTGCCCACCTCGGTTTCCAGGTAGCGCGCTGGCTTTCCCCAGATCAGGGCGTTGTCGGGATCTCGCCGGAAGGTGTCCTTCTGCTTGTTCGACAGGCGGAATAAGAGCTGCCCGGTGACAGCGAGCCCGATGGCCAGTAGCGCTGCCCACAGCGGAAGATCGTGCACGTGATGAATCAGGTAGTAGGCCTGAATGCAATAAGTGAAAGGCACCCAGGGCGTATCGCCGAAGGCCAGCATGAAACCGAAGTTTTCATGGCGGATGTCCATGGTGGAGAGGAGTGCCGCTTCCATGCGCATGCAATCCCAGACGTAGAGCAGTTGCCCGATGTTCACCAGGATCATGGCCGTGGAGACGAAGCCGTACTCTTGGTACTGCACCCAGGCGAAGACCGCGTTGAAGAGTGACCAGAGGAAGAGTCCTGGCCGGCATTCGAAGAAGAGTTTTAGATCGAAACCGCTGCGCGCTGGGATGCGTGGGTTGAGTCCCGTCCCCATGAAGAAATCTTGAATCAGATTGCCCGAGGTGTGAAAGGCTTGCCCGTGCGCTTTGCCATAGGGATAGAGGAAGATCCCCATGGCCAGGGCGAAGAGGCCGCCCACACTGAGCAGCGCGCCGAACTCACGGTAGATCGTGCTCAGGTCGAGGATCCCCATGCTCACCAGGATGACGATGAGTACCAGGGTGATCCAGAAGCAGCGATGCCCGTTCATGCAGTAAGTGAGCTTGGTTCCGTCGGGCTGTGCCACGCCCTCCACCTGCGGGCCGGGAACGGCGATTTGCAAAAGAACTTGCAGGGCTATCCATCCCAGGTAGAGGCCCGCTGCAGTCCACGTGGGTATGATGCTTTGCCAGAAGGCGGCGAGGTCTGCGCCGGGAAGCGGAACGGGCATGCCATCGTTGAACGCGACACAGAAGTAGAGGTAGTAGGGAATCACCACGACCAACACGCTCATGAGCGCGCAACCCAAGGGTCCGCCGAAGCTCCAGATCAGTGTATCTTTGGCGTTGGTACGGGCATCGGTTTTCGCACTGGCTTTCTGCGCAGACATCCATCCCCCTTTGCCGTGCAACTCTCGCGGAAAATACCATGGTGCTGGCCCTAACTCCAGCAATGGCGTGGCCAGCAGCTTGTTCGGGGGACTACGGGGTGCCCACAAGGTTTATTCGAGTTTGAGAAGTGTCGTTTTGCCGCAGGAGACGCTGTCGTTCATCTGAATTTTGGGTTTCGCATCGTCCCCGCTCTCGCAGGCCATGTCGAATCGAACGAAGGATTTTGCACCAGCTGGCAACGATCCCTTCCAGCGGAACCACTTTCCCGCTTGGACTGTCCGATATAGAGGCTCTCCGTTGTCGATTCGGATACTAAATTTGATCGTTTTGGGGCCGTCGGCAGGCGGCCGTAGAACCCCTTTCCAGCGCCAGTGTTTCTGCTCGGGAGTTTTTGCGAGGCGGACGCCTGCACGGGAGAAAAACTTCCTCGACTTTCCCTTGCGGTTCTTTTTCCAGCCATAGAGCAGCTGTTCGTCCGGGAAGTCTGGCTTCCGAAAGTTGATCTCAGAGCGGTAGCCAGCCATGTCTGTCTCGTTTCCGACGAAACCCGATTCTTTGAGATCCAGCTCCTGTAAGGGTTGCCAGAAGATGGATTCGGAGGCTTCTGAATCGTCACTCGTTCCAAGGTATCCGAGGGCACGGAGTTGAAGCTCCAACTCGGCGGGGATATCGACTGCACTAGCAGCATCGCCGAGAGCGGAGGAAAGGTTCGCTTGGTGGACGGCGATCAACTCCTCAAAAAGCAGCCGGGCCGTTCGCGGTTCGGTCGCGATGACATTTACTGCCTCGCCAGGGTCACGGGCCAGGTCGAAGAGCATCTTCCGCTCGTAGCGAAAGTCGAGGATGAGTTTCATCTTTCCTCGCTGGAGAGAGCGGTAGAACAGAGGGTCGTCGCCCGCCATTCTGACCAGACCCTCGGAGAAAATCGGGGTCGGGGCAGGAGGGGGATTGGGTTGGCTGAGAATACCTAGCAGGCTGCGCCCCGGCAGTGCCTGTAGCACCTCAAGCCCTGCGGCCTCCAAGAGCGTGGGTGTCAGATCAACGAGGCTCACGGGCTCCTGGATTCGTTGCTTTAAAACACCGGGACCCGAAACGACCAGTGGGACGTGGAGCACTTCTTGAAAATTGCTGCGACCGTGCCCGATGCTCTCGTGGTCCCAGAGTTCCTCGCCATGATCGGAGGTGACAATAATCAGTGTATTGTCGTAGAAGGGGGTTGCCTTGAGCGCGTTGAGGATCACACCCACCTGACGATCTGAAAAAGCGATTTCGCCATCGTACAGAGCGATCACTTGCTTGCGTGCCCGCGGGTCGACAACAGAGTTGCGAAGTTTCCTCAGAACCGTCGGTTCCTTTTGCTCTTTTTTTTCTGGCCATAAGGGTGATTTGTAGAATTCCGCGACCGCGGGATCCAGGTCGCCATCCACAAAGAGCAGTTCAGGCGGTGGCGTGTAGGGGGCGTGCGCCCCTTGGAGGTGGAGGTAAAGGAAGAATGGCGAGGATGAGGCAGGGGAAAGATCCTGGAGAAATGATGTGGCCGCGGCTGACAAGATACTGTCGTCGATTTCGTGGATGAACTGAATTTTCTCTCCCGACTTTTTCAACTGCCGGAGATATGCGCGATCGGGTACGACGTAGCTTGAGAATCCGCGGCCGAAGCCAAAGGACTCAGCGATGTTTCCGTTGCGGTGGAACGCAGCCGTTTCGTATCCCGCTTCTTGAAGTCTCTCCGCCAGAGTTGTTGTTTTCTCGGAAATCGAATCGGCGTGGGTCACCGCGCCGTGGACACTTGGGAATGTACCCGTGAGAATGGAGGCGGTGGACGCCCGCGTGTAGGGGGCTGCGCTGGAGGCCGCTTCGAAGACCGTCCCTCCCTTTCCCAAAGCATCGATGACAGGAGAGGTCGGGCGGAAGTAGCCGTAGGTGCTCAGGTGGTCGGCGCGGACTGTGTCGATGACGATTAGAAGAATATTGGGTTTTTCCGCCACCGCCGTTCTACTCGAAGCACCCAGGCAGGTCGCTGGCAAGCCAAGACCCGTCCATGCGCCCAGACACGTCGCAGCCAACCCGAGAGTAAGCGAGGCTGTCAGTCGCACCTCGGTGCCCCCTGAGTCGTTTTGCATTTAAAAATGGTGGTGGTGCTCATTCTCAAAAACTCCGATTAGCCGATGTCCGTACGCCCGTGGTCCGTAGATTGCACTGCGGCTGTGATCTGTAGATAGCTCCCTCGATGTTCAGGTCGGTGAGGAGTCTCTTGGCATGCGTTAGTCAAATAAGCTGAAGAATGACCAAGGATAGATAGCATTTATGTCAATTCGTGAAATGCCATTAATTTCAAGGCTGTTGATAGGGAACTCAATCGCTTGAAAATACGTATTTCATTAAATGGGGTGGCATGCTGCTGTAAAAATTTGTCATCGAATGCGCGCGCGGTTGAGTTCATCCGAAACTGTGGTTAGACGGCCGAGACTCTCTTGGCTAAGTTCACGAGAGCAGGTCTGTGCCACGAGCTTCTGCCGTGCGCTGGGGCGAGAGGGTCCACGATGAAACCAGAGACGAACTCATCCCAGACTCTACTATTCCGATGCCTCGCTTTCTGTTTTGCTCTGCTCGCAGTCGTGATGACGAGCTTTGCCTGCCCCTTTGTCAAATCCTGGTTCGCTCCGGACCCGCCAAACATCGTATTCATTCTGGCAGATGACCTCGCCTACGATGACCTCGGTTCCTACGGGAGTACGTTGATTCAAACGCCTGGTATCGATGCCCTTGCGGCAGAGGGCGTATCGTTTACGAACGCCTATACGATGGGAAACTTCTGCATCCCCACTCGAATTTCGATTATGACTGGAACGGGTCCCATGATTGGGGGGACGGGTTCACCGACCATCGGATACACACTGCAGGCGATGAACACCTTGCCCAAGAAACTGAAAGCGGCGGGCTACGAGACCTTCCACCTTGGCAAGTGGCACTTGGGACATGATCTGGAGGAACACAAGCCCAAAGGGGTTGGCTTCGATCATTACTTTGGGTGGCCGATGGCAGCTCTTCCATTCGGGCTTCCGAGACTTCGTCTATATGATCGACCGAAGCTCCAGCGCAATGAGGAGGCCCCGGAGATCGTCGAAGGCCACTTGATTGATATCTTGACTGCGGAAGCCATCGAGATCATCCAGACTCATCAGTCAAGCCAATCGAGCCATCCCTTCTTCTTGAATTTGTGGCATTTTGCGCCCCATTCACCAATCGTCCCCCAAGAGCGGTGGGCCGAGCAATACCCCGACACACCGGCTGGTAAGTATGCAGCGCTGGTAGCGGGCTTAGACGAGAGCGTTGATCGAATCCTTCGCGTTCTCGAAGAATCTGGAGCGGCCGAGAACACCATCGTAATTTTCACCAGCGACAATGGCGGCACCATCGAAGAACATCCAGATGGGATTGCGCACTTCCGTGGATTCAAGACTGAGTACTATGAGGGAGGGGTCAAAGTGCCTCTCATCGTGCGCTGGCCTGCGCAGGTGACTGCTGGTGTTACGCGTACGGAAATAGTTACGAGCGTGGACTTTTTCCCAACTCTCCTTGAAATCGCCAGGGGAGAGGAATCAAAAGTTCCCATCGACGGCCGCAGCTTTCTTCACTTGCTCCTGAGCAGCAAAGATGTCGAAGACGGCAGGTTAGAAAGCCAGCGAACCCTCTTCTGGCCTCACCAACCCGATGTGGCGACACTGCTGCTCCCCATCAAGGGAAGAGCGGTGGTGCGCAAAGGTGATTGGAAACTAACCCTCATCCCCAACGCGGCCAGGTTTGATCCCGTCGAGCTTTATAATCTTGCGAACGATCCCAGCGAATCGAACAATCTTGTCGACGAGCATGAGGTTTTGGTGGCCGAGCTTCGTCAGCAATACATGGACCGGCGCAGGGAGGTGGTTGGCCACATTAAACCGGTCTTGCAGGTCGAAGGTGAGGTGGAAGACTCCTCGGAGGAAGGCGTCTTCGACTTTTCAAGTTCAAAAGGGTTCGTTCGTATCGCGCATTCGCCTGTTTTGAACCTGGTCAACAACACTCTGTGTTTGTCCATTGACGTAAAGCCTGAACCGGCCTCTGCTTCGTCTGCGCAATGGATCGCTGGCAAAGGGTCGCAGTGGCAGTTCCGGTTGCTGAATGGGGGCTTGGAGTTTTCTTTCGAGCGCTTCGACGGATCGGTTGCAACGCTCCAAAGTCTGGACGCGTTAAAAGCGGGAGAATGGTCCTCTGTAGGGTTCGATGTGAACAACATTGCGAAGGGCTCGGGTGGAGTTGTGGAAACCCGATACAAACTGCGCGTGAATAGAAAAGTGGTGGCTACCGGTTCCTTTTCCGCAACGTATGAAGAGGGGCAACACCCGGTTCGAGTGGGGATGAGTGATGTCACCATTGGCAACAATCCAGAGCTCTCAATGCCTTTCATGGGCGAAATGCGTAACCCTGAGTTCAATCAAAAGAAGTAGCGCTGCTTAAGGCGTAATCTCTTCCCCGTCCTCCGCCAGGACAACGACCCCTGTGAACTCCTGCTTGATTTCCTGTAGTAGGGGTCGGTCGAAGATGGGCGGTGGGCTGAGCCGCACGAAGATGAGTTTGTAGACCCCCGCATCCTGGGCCAGCCCGGCAGAAGCACTCAAGCTGGGTCGATATTCCAGGCTGCGTTTCAATTGTTCCTGTTCGGCGGGAGTGTTGGTATCCGCTACAAGTGCGGCTTCGACACTGCGCTCGCTGTATCCCTGCAGCACCATGGCCCAGGCTCGGCGTGAAAATTCTACCAATCGAGCTCGATCCCAATGGGCACTGCTCACCACAACGTCGAGAGTCTTGTCTCCCTGTGTGCCGCTGAAGCGGTAGGCCAGTGCAGTGTAAGGGCCACCTTGCAACGCCAGTGCTTGTACGTGGAAATCCCCTCGTTGCTCAGACCAGTCGTCATCGATTTCCACGATTTCAAAAGTTGCGCCGATTGCCGGGAATTCCAGCATCAAACTCTCCATGGCAATCCCCAGCCGGTGAGCGGCGATCAAGTTTTCTGCGAGCGCGCGTGTTCCCTTGGGACCGACTACGCGCAGCGGGTTCTCGCGTGGCGCTCGCCAACCGGTGAGTAAGAGATCGTCGAGCCCCACGGTGTTTTCGGGCAGTAAACTGGTGAGGTACACCGTGTCGGGTTGTTGCACGGGAATCCAGGCGTTGCGCAGGCCTTCGCTGACGGCGCGCCCCGCATCCACGAGCAGAAGCGTTTCTCCGAGCCCCACGGCAACGGCGGGCCCACGGCGCGAGGGGTTTTCGCTGCTGCCGGCCGTACCGATAGTGACTACCGTGAGTTCCTCGAAATTGCGCACCTCCAAGTAACGCACTTGTTCCGCGCGTTCGAAGGCCACCTTGCCCTGGAAATAGAGAAACCAGCCTGCGAGCATGAAGGCGATCATGAAGCCCAAGAAGCCGCTGCGTAGTGAGAGAGATCGTTTTGCTGCCATAAGTGCTTGCCTGTGGTCCTTTGTAAAGAGTGCAGTACCAAGCTCGACGTGAAGAGGCTTGGTTTGAATATTATGCGCGGCCTGCCTCGCGCAGGAGTTTTTCGACGATGGGAATGTCTTCAGGTACATCGACGGGTGTGGAATGCCAACCGCTGATTTCACCTACAGCGATGGGATAGCCGTGCTCGAGCGCGCGCAATTGCTCCAGTGCTTCAGCTTGCTCGTAGGGTGTGCGAGGCAGGGAAACGAAGGTTGCCAAAAACTCTCGTCGATACGCGTAGAGCCCGATGTGTTGCCAATAATGGGCGCGGTGAGCGGGGTCGCGCAGGGCCGGGATGGTATTGCGCGAGAAATACAAGGCTCGGTTGCGTTGGTCCAAGACTACTTTCACTCGGTTGGGGTCGGCCAGGGCGGTTCCCTCCGCCTCATGCACCAGGGTGGCCATGGGAGCCTCTGGATCGGCTAGCAGCGCCTCAATGGCGGCGTCGATGATATTGCCTTGGATGAGCGGCTCGTCGCCCTGGATATTGACCACGATCTCTCCGCTCAACCCTTCTGCGACCTCGGCCAGGCGATCGGTGCCGGTGGGGTGGTCGTCCCGCGTCATGATGACTTCGGCTCCAAAATCCTCACAGACCTCTCGAATTTTTCGATGATCCGTGGCGATGAGAACGCGATCCAAGTGTTTGGAGCTGCGGCAGCCCTCCCAGACATGCTGGATCATGGGGCGGCCCAAAATGGGTGTCAGGGGCTTTCCGGGGAAGCGGCTGGCGGCAAATCGTGCCGGAATGATCCCGATAGCGCTCATATCTTCCTTCCTCATCCTTGATTCGGGTCTTTGATCCCAATGGGATCACTCTGGGACCACCGGCTTGCTTTGGCGGCTGACCACAGTTTAGCGGACCCCCGGCGGCTGCCCCTTGTTCAGTCACATAAAAGAACGCCTTAAAAATGGGGCAGATTTCTGGATTCGCTACTCTCGCGGCCCATTCATGAAGACGAGATCTCAACCCGAACCGGAAAAAGACTGAAACGGGTAAAAAACTACACAGAGGTCTTGGAAAGAGAGAGGTGAGAGGCTGCAAGAGCCCCACCTGGTAGGAGACGGGTAAATGAGTTGTACATTCGGAATTCTGGTGGGCGGCGGACCTGCACCCGGAATTAATAGTGTGATTGCTGCTGCTACACACTACGCCCTGCGATCGGGCCACAAGGTGGTGGGACTTCGCAACGGGTTCGAGGATCTGATACAAGGCGATTTAAGTTGTGTGCGCAAACTGGACCATGAGGCCATTCAGGGCATTCACCGCGTGGGCGGATCCTTGTTGCACACGTCCCGCGCCAACCCGACGAAAAACCCCGAGCACTTAAAAACCGTGGTGGAAAGTCTGAAAAAAATCGGTGTGGATTACCTGCTGACCATCGGTGGTGACGACACGGCCTTCTCGGCCAAAGCCGTAGCCGATGCGGCGGACGGTGAGATCAAGGTGATCCACGTTCCCAAGACCATCGATAACGATCTGCCGCTCCCCAATAACCTGCCCACCTTCGGTTTTGAAACGGCGCGGAACAATGCCTCACAGGTGTTGGAAAATTTGATGAACGATGCCTACACGCGGGCCAACTGGTTCTTCGTGGTGCTCATGGGGCGCAACTCGGGCCACCTGGCCTTGGGCTCGGGCAAGTCAGCGGGCTCGACCATCACCATGATTGCCGAGGAATTTCCCGAAGGCACCATTCACTTGGAAGATGTGGCGCGCATTCTGGAAGGGTCCGTTGTCAAGCGACTCAGCCAGGGGCAGCGTCATGGCATCGCGGTGTTGGCTGAGGGCATCGGTGATCGGTTGGATAGCAGCGAGTTGTCTATCTTGGATCAAATTCCCCGCGATGAGCACGGGCATATTCGTCTGGCGGATGTTCCCTTGGGTCGCGTGTTGGCGCGCATGGTGCAAGACAGTCTGGCCAAGCGCGACATTCATGTGCGCATTGGCACCAAGGATGTGGGTTATGAATTGCGTTGTGCGCCACCTGTGGCCTTTGATCGCGATTACACTCACGACTTGGGCGTGGGCGCAGTTCGGCTCTTGCTCAACGGCGTCTCGGGCGTAATGGTGACTCGGCAGTATGGCGGGCTGATCGTGCCCATGAGTTTTGATGAGATGATCGATCCTGAGACGGGGCGCACCAAGGTTCGCATGGTGAATGTTGAGTCGGATTCCTATTACGCCGCACGCGCCTTGATGACGCGTGTGGAACAACGAGATCTCGATGACGCAAATAAGTGTGGGCGGATCGCAAAGACGGCTCGCTTGACACCCGATGAAACCGCAGAGCGCTACAAGCCACTTCCTAGCATATTCGATTGAGAGGAGAGGGCGATGGATCCAAAGCTGCTGTTTTGGACAGGCGCGCTTGTGAACATGTGGCTCATCGTGGCCATTGCCTGCTCGGGGATTGCAAAGGTTCGTGCGGGCGACGAGGGTAGCCATCAAAGGCGCATGATTTTGGCTGGCAGCTTGGTCGCTCTCTTTGTGCTGGCCTACGGGCTCAAACTTTTCTTTCTGGGACGTGAAGACTTGGACCAGTGGCAAAACTGGTCGGTGATTCTCCTGCGTATTCATGAAGCCTTTGTTTTGGCGATGATCCTGGGAGGGGCTCGCGCAGCCACGCTGGCTTTCAAGGTGAGAAAGATTGAGGCGCAAAGTCCAGAGGACGCCTCCATTCAAGTCCTGCGGGCCACCCATGGCAAAACGGGGAAGTTCACCTTTGTGAGTAGCTTGGGAGGCGCAATCACGGCAACGGGTGTGCTGCTGGGCATGTACCTTCGAGTGGGTTGAAGCCTTCTGAAGACTCAGCGCTTGAGTTGCAGCGTCACCGGGCAGTGATCCGACCCCATCACTTCGGACTGAATGTCCGCCGCTTTCAGTCGGTCGGCGAATTCCGGGTTTACGGCGAAATAGTCCAGGCGCCATCCGATATTCCGCGCGCGCACGCCATTGCGATAACTCCACCAGGTGTACTGCTCGGGTTCGTCGCAGAAGTGACGGAAGGTGTCGATGTAGCCGTCGCCTAGAAACGTATCCATCCAGGCGCGTTCTTCGGGTAGGTAGCCGGCATTTTTTTCATTGGTTTTAGGATTGGCCAGATCAATGGCTTGGTGGGCCACGTTGAAGTCTCCGCACAGAGCGACGTTCACCCCTTGCTTGCGTAATTTGTTCATGGCGCGGTGAATGGCCTTGTTAAAGCGCAGTCGATAGTCGAGGCGCGCACCCAGGCGTTGGCTATTGGGAAAGTAGGCATTGATCACGGTTACTTTGGGGAACTCGGTGATGAGCACTCGTCCCTCACAATCGAATTCCTTGATGCCCAAGCCGTAGCGGACAGAGACGGGCTCTTTCTTGGAATAGGTGACGAGGCTGCTATAGCCTTTCTTTTCCGCCGAATGCCAATGGGCGGCATAGCCGGAAGGATTCAATAGTTCTTCAGGAACTTGATCCGGTTGAATCTTTGTTTCCTGCAAACAGATCACATCAGCGTTTTGCGCCTCGAACCAGTCGAGAAACCCTTTTTTGTGTACGGCGCGCAGCCCGTTGACGTTCCAAGAGCAAAGCTTCATTTCTTTGTCCTTATCTTCTTTTTTGGTTCACAGATTCCGAGTGCGCAGAGTTCTTTCGTCGCCGCTTCGGCCCAGCCTCGATTGGCTTTGGGGCTGGCCGGACTGGGATGCAGGACACGTCCGACTTGTAGGTGCTGCTCTCGAATCAGGTCGGCCAGGGTTTCTCGTGCCCGGCTCTCGGCGAAGGCTCCGACCCCGATCACCCAGTCCGGTTTAAGCAGTGCTACGAGTCGGCGCAGGTGGCGATCACAAGCTTCAAACACAGGGGCCTTCTCGCTGGTCGGCAATTTGTCAGGCGTGCGATTGCGTCCACCTTCTTCCATGAAGACCAAAGGGCAGTAGTTGGCCACGTAATGATGGGCGAAGAAAGATTCGGGGCTGCTAAAATGCTCGGCGATGGCGCCCCATAACCGCCGGCCACTCACTTCGCTGCGCGTGCAGGCAAAGCCTGTAATCGGACGTTTGGGGTTTTCCTTGTCGGGTTTGTCCACAGGGGCTTCAATGCCCATCCAGTCGCGCACGGAGGGAATCTCGCCAAAGGGGATCCCTGTTTGCGCCATGCCGTAGGGGCCGGGATTCATCCCCAACAAGATGACCTTCTTTTCGCTGGCCGCGAAGCGCTTTACGTACAAGTTGTGAGAGCGCCGCGCGTAGAGCAGGGGGTTGTACACGTGAGTGACAGGGGCCCCGAATTGCAATGGGGTGAGATCGCTGCACAAGCGACGTGTGGCGGCTAGAACCTGAGAATCGAGGGGCATGGGGGGTGGTTAGCACGGAAGGTCCGTGGGAAACAATGCAGAGCTTGGCTCCGCGCTACATCACATGGCCAGAGCCCGGATTTCGTGGTATCCCCTGCGCCATGGCAAGTGTAAAGGACTTCATCCAAAAGCATTATCGGCATTTCAATGCCGCGGTGGTCATCGATGCCGCGCAGGCTTGGGAACGCCATTTGGAGCAAGGCGGCAAGATGCTCCTCACCATGGGTGGCGCCATGAGTACGGCTGAGTTGGGCATTAGCGTGGCCGAGTTGATTCGCCGCGACAAAGTCCACGCCCTGAGTGTGACGGGGGCCAACCTGGAAGAAGATATTTTCAATCTGGTTGCACACAATAGCTACGAACGCCTTCCCGAGTATCGCAACCTCACGCCGCAGGATGAAAAAGCGCTGCTGGATCGTCATCTCAACCGTGTGACCGACACCTGTATTCCCGAAGAAGAGGCCATGCGCAAAATCGAAGGCCTGGTCTTGGAACACTGGCTCACTGCCGATCGCGAAGGCACCCGGCATTTTCCCCACGAGTATTTCTATCAATTGATTCGCTCTGGGAAATTGGCTCCTGAGGTTGAGATCGATCCCAAAGATTCCTGGTTATTGGCAGCGGCTGAGAAGAACCTGCCCATTTGGACTCCCGGTTGGGAAGATTCCACCATTGGCAATGTCTTCGTGGCCAATGTGATGAAAGGGAACTTGTCCAATTACCAGTTGGTGAAAAGTGGTGTCGAGTACATGGCCAATCTGGTCGAGTGGTACCGCGAGGTTTCACAAGACAGCTCCATTGGCTTCTTCCAGGTCGGGGGTGGTATTTCTGGCGACTTCCCCATTTGCTCGGTGCCCTTGATCCGGCAGGACTTGCGTGAAGAATGTCCGCTCTGGGGGTATTTCTGTCAGATTTCCGATTCCACCACATCCTACGGTTCCTATAGTGGTGCCGTTCCCAACGAAAAAATAACCTGGGGTAAACTGGATGTGGATACGCCGAGCTTTGTGATTGAGTCCGATGCCAGTATCGTCTTCCCCTTGATCGCGGCCTACTTGCTCGATCAATAGAACCTGCGAACGAATGTAATAAGGAAACCTCTCCATGTCGGTCGCTCAGCAAAACGAATCTCCTCTCTTGGTAACGGGCGCAGCTGGATTCATCGGCAGTCAGTTTGTTCGCGCCTGCAACGAGCGTGGCATTCCCGTGGTGTCGGTGGATGAGGTGGAGCAATTCAGCAATCGAACGGAACATGCGGGGATTGATTTTGGTGAAAAGCTGGACATCGGAAATTTATTCGATTGGTTGGCGGCCGCATCGCGTTCCTTTCGCGGCATTGTTCACCTGGGTGCCTGTTCAGACACCACGGAAACCGACCAAGTGTTTCTCGACCGTGTGAACCTTGGGTATTCCAAGAACATTTGGAACTACGCCACAGCGCATGCCACCCCCTTGGTCTACGCCAGCAGTGCGGCGACTTACGGTGCTGGCGAGCAAGGCTACGAAGACGATGAGGGGAACTTCGACAAGCTCAAAGCCTTGAATTTGTATGGGGACAGCAAGCTGAAGTTCGACATCTGGGCGCTGGAGCAAGAAGAAAAGGGAATCGAACCGCCCGCATGGTCGGGTTTCAAGTTCTTTAATGTCTACGGACCGGGTGAGCGGCATAAAGGAAGAATGTCCAGCGTGGTCTTGCAGGCCTTTGACAAAATTCGCCTGACGGGTGGGATGGAACTTTTCCGAAGTCATCGCGAGGGCATCGAGGACGGACATCAAAGTCGAGATTTTATTTTCGTCGATGATGTTGTAGACGTACTTTTCTTCGCACTTGAGGAACCCATTCGACGCGGTGTTTACAATCTCGGTACAGGGAAGGCACGTCCTTTCTATGATTTGGCGCGAGCCGTATTTAATACACTTGAAGTTCCAGAGAACATCATCTTCATTGATACGCCTGAGGCGATTCGAGATCAGTACCAATACTTCACCGAGGCCAGCATGGAAAAGTTGCGAGGAGAAGGTTACGACAAACCCTTTACCTCCCTGGAAGATGGCGTTCGAAAATACGTGCAAGCACTCTTGGCGGCAGAAAGCTCATAGCCTTGGCTAAGAAGAGGGAAAAAAAGAGGGTAAAGATCGCTTGATCGACGACACCTCAACGTATCCCGTGGCGAAAAAATCCCCGAGGCGGCCCCGTAAGGTCTCTCGCCAGCGCTTGGAACGCTGGGCGCTGAATTACTTGGATCGCTTTTTTACCACGCGCGCAAACATGCGTTGCGTTCTCCTGCGCAGGGCACGCAAGAGTTGTCACTTTCATGGAACCGATTTGACGCAAGCCGAACTGTGGATCGACGAGGTGATCCTGCAGCTCACGGAACAGGGCTATCTGGATGATCGACGTTATGCCCAAGGCGTTATTCGTCGTCTGCGTCGTCGAGGGGCATCCCAGCGCATGATTCATTCCCAATTGCGCGAGAAAGGTTTGGAAACCGAGTTGGTTGAAAATTTGTTGGCAGAGCATGGCGATCAAGTTGAGGGAGGGTTGGAGGCGCTGGAGTTGCGCAGCGCCTATGCCTTGGCCCGTCGGCGCAAGCTGGGTCCCTTTCGCATATGTGAGGTGCAACGACGCGAACGACGAGACAAAGATCGCGGAGTTTTTGCGCGCGCAGGTTTCGCCTGGGCTGTGACGGCCTTGGTATTGGAAGCGGAGAGTCTCGAAAATCTTGAGGCGGAGCTTGGAGAAACCCCGACGAGTTGGGACTGATTCCCGGGTTCTTGTTACACCGGTCCTCGTTCAAATAGAGCAACAGTTTCCACATGCTCGGTGTAGGGAAAGAGCGCAACCGGTTGTACCTGCGACAACGCGAAGCGGTTGTCCGCGAGCAGGCTGCGCGCATCGCGCAGGAAGGATTCCAATCCACAAGAGACGTAGATCAAACGTTCCGGGGGATGGCTGCGCAAGGCCTCGATGAGTGGAGGGTCCAATCCCTTGCGTGGCGGATCGGCGATGACGATTTCGGCAGCTTCGAGTCCGTGAAGGGCATCCACTGCAGGGCCTTGGATCACCGTTACTTTGTCCCTGAGCAACCCTTTTTGCCCCTCTGCGGTTTCCAAATTCTCCAGGGCATCGATTCCCAAGCGCAGGCCAACCAATGAGCCATCCGAAATTTCATTGAAGGTCACGCTGCGCGCGTCTTTGATGAGTCCCAAACCAATGGCACCGACCCCTGCATAAAATTCTGTCACCCGTTTGCCTTCAGGCACCCAGGCGTGAACCTGATGGACAATCTGCTCGGCCAGGGGCAAGTGGTTCTGGCCAAAGGCATCGGGCGGATAATAAATGGAGGCACCGCCCATGCTTTCCAAGAGGGCGTCAGGTCCGCTGAGCTTTTTCCAATGGGAGCCAAGGAGGGTGTTGGTTCGCTGGGGATTTCCGTTCCACCACAGGCTGTGCAGCTTGTCAGCGAGTTCCTCTCGCAGGACGGTTGCCAAATCCTGGATGGGCTCTGCTGTTTTGCCCGTCGTCACCAAGACGAGTTGCGCACTTTGACTGGATCGTTCCACGGCGATTTGAATCGCGCGAAGAACACCGCGGTGACTTGATTCGATGTAGGGCTGGGTTCCGCTCTTGCGAATGGCTGTGCGCAAGGCGTGGGCGACTTGGTTGATGAGGGGGTGATGGATCGGACAACGCGGGATGTCGACCAGTTGATGGCTGTTTAGCTGAAAAATTCCAACCTTGGGTGTATTGATGCGGCCGCGAACGGACAGGCGCGCGCGGTGGCGGAATCCCAGGGCTGGCCCCTCGACGAGAGGTGCAGGTTCTGTGCGGTTCTCCTGGCACAGCAGGTCTAGCGGCGCCAGGACCTGAGCGGGCACTCCCGCTTGACCAAAGTGTGGGCAGCCGGGGCAACTGGGACGGTGAGGGCACTCACTCGTCAAGTTGCTGTTTTTGAGCGCGTCGCTCTTCGACTTTGTCGAGGGATTTCTCGAAGATGAGTCGTTCGATGTAGCCATAAGAAGCGAGGATGATGACGCACAGCAGCCCGATTCCCAAGGCAAAGAGCAGCGCGTGCTGCGAGCTTTTGACAACTTCGAAAATATGATGAATGTCATCGGCAAATTCCCAGCCCAGCCAGGTGAGCAGAGGGACGCTCAGCAGGGCACCAATGCCGTCGAGGAGCAGGAAGGTGCGATAGGGCATCTTGAGGATGCCTGCGACGAGGAAGATGGGCGCCCGCATTCCAGCTATAAAGCGACCGAAAAATACCACTTTTTTGCCGTATTCAAGGAAATAGGTTTGCCCGCGCATAATTCGCTTGGGCGTCAAGACGGTGCGAATGCCGGGTGCGTCCAGGGCTTGGGGGCCGTAGTGCCATCCAATGGCAAAGATCAGGCTGTCTCCGATCAGGACGCCAGAAAGGCAGACCAAGATGGCACCGGGCAGGGTGATCACCTCATCGGCCGCCAGGTACCCCGCGGCCAAAAGCGTGACGTCCTCTGGCAGCGGAACTCCCAACCCGCAAGCCAGCAATAGCCCGAAGATGGAGATGTAGACCACCAGGCTGCCACCGCTCAAACCGGTGAGAAAGGAAAGGATGGAATTAGGCATCGAGTGACCTTAACCGCCTGGTTCTTTGAGGGCTCTTGTGCGAACTTTTTTCTTGCATGAAACGCCAGCCCCTCGTTCAACTCTTGACGGAATATCAGCGTCGCTACCCAGAAGACAAAAACCGCGTTCAGCGAGTCCTGTCCTTCGTGGAGCGGCGGCCGGATTGCTTTGAGCGTTCTTGCTTGGAAGGACATATCACCGCATCAGCGTGGATTCTGTCCTATGACAGGGAACACTTCCTACTTACGCATCATCGAAAGCTTAGCCGATGGTTGCAGCTTGGAGGACACGCAGATGGCGATTCCCGAGTCGATCAGGTAGCTCTGAGGGAGGCACAAGAGGAATCAGGGATGCAGAACTTCGTGTTTTATGACGAAGGGAGCAGGCGAATACCCATCGACGTCGATATACATGAAATTCCCGCTCGCGGGAAGGAACCGTGTCACTTGCATTACGATATCCGCTATTGCCTGGTCGCCGGGCCGGAACAGGAGTTGGTCATCAGCGATGAATCTCACGACTTGCGCTGGTTTCAAATGAATCAATTGGAAGAAATTGCTTCGGAAGAGAGTTTGCTTCGAATGGGTGGGCGCGTGCGAGATCAACTATCCGCCACAGCCCTTGAAAAGATGAGATCAAAACCATGTTAATGGATGCCATCTTGATCGTTGTGGGAATTTTACTTCTCTACTTCGGTGGAGAAAAGCTCATTGATTACTCCTGTGAGTTGGGAAGAGCGTTGAAGATCAGTCCCATGGTCGTTGGCTTGACCATTGTTGCTTTTGGTACTTCGGCGCCCGAAATGGCGACCACTCTCATGGCGGCAGAACGCGGCGCTACGGCCATGGCCTTTGGCAATGTAGTGGGTTCCAACATCACGAACCTGTCTTTGGTTTTAGGGCTTACGGCCATGGTCGCACCCATACGCACCCATGCGCGTTTTCTGCGTCGCGAGATGCCCATTGTCATCTTGGTTGGCGTGATGTTGCTACCCATATTGCATCTTGGTGTGGTGGAAAGAAATGTAGGGGGCTTGTTCTTGCTCTTGCTGATCCCCTACCTCTGGTTGCTTTTGCGTGACGAGCGTGAGAGTCCGAGAGTGGAAGCGGAGTTCGCCGAGGAATTTGGTGGCGAGGCCGTGTTGCGCCCGAAATGTCTGGTGGGTGTGGTGGTGAGCGCCGTCATGTTGGTGGGTGGAGCGCACACCTTGATCGACGGTGCCGTTAGTGTTGCGCAGGCCTACCATGTGTCGGAACGCGTCATCGGGCTCACCTTGCTTGCCTTGGGGACGAGCTTGCCCGAGTTGGCTAGCTGTCTAGCGGCCGCGAGAAAGGGCGAGGGCGATATCGTCCTCGGGAATCTCGTAGGCTCTAATATTTTCAACATTCTCGCGGTTCTGGGAGCGGCAGCCTTGATCAACCCCGTGCATATTCCGACCCATACCGGAGTGGCGGTGGATCTCGCCGTGATGATCGGTACGAGTGTTGTATTACTGGGCTTGATCATCCGTGATTTTTATTTAAGTCGTTTGGAAGGTGGCTGCCTGGTGGCAGGCTATCTTTATTATTTCGGCTACCTCTTTGCGAGTTGAGCCTTGCAGGGTGCTTGTTCCGATAAAAGAAAAACAGAGAATTAAATTGGTAGATAGCGATAGAGAGGTGAAGTGATGGGCAAGCGGATTGGATTATTCCTATTAACCAACTTACTGGTGATTTTGGTGGTAACCATCATCTTCCAGGTGTTTGGGATTGGTCGTTACACGACGCAATACGGGATCGACTACGGACAGTTGATGGTCTTTTGCCTGGTCTGGGGCATGGCCGGTTCATTTATTTCCCTGTCGATGTCGCGTTGGACCGCCAAGATGTTCATGAAAGTGCAACTCATCGATCCTGCCACACCGGATCCCCATGCACGCGAGTTGGTGCAGACGGTGAGCCGCCTGGCCGAGGCCGCAAACATTCCCATGCCCGAGGTGGGCATTTACCCCTCTGACGAGGTCAACGCCTTCGCCACAGGGCCATCCAAGTCGCGTTCTTTGGTCGCGGTGTCTGCAGGATTGTTGCAGCGCATGCGCCGCGATGAAGTGGAAGGTGTGCTGGGCCATGAAATCGCTCACATCGCCAATGGCGACATGGTCACCATGACTTTATTGCAAGGTGTGATCAACGCCTTTGTCATGTTCTTGGCGCGCGTAATTGCCTTCGGCATCGATCAGGCCTTACGGGACCGCGGCAATGGACGCGGCGGGCTCGGCTTCATGGGGCAATTTGCCGTGATTATGCTTTTGCAGACGGTGTTTATGGCCTTGGGCATGATTGTGATCGCAGCCTTCTCCCGCTATCGCGAGTACCGAGCCGATGCCGGAAGCGCGCGCTTGGGGGGGCGAGAAAAAATGATCGCCGCCCTGGAGGCCTTGAAGGGAACCGTGGAACTGGTGGAGACCAAGAGCGATCGTTCCGTGGCGACGATGAAGATTGCGGGTAGAGGTTTCAAGAGCTTGTGGTCGACACATCCGCCCTTGGATGAGCGCATCGAACGCTTGCGCAGCTTCCAGAACTAATCGAAGGAAGCTGGCGCAGTGCGCATCACCCCAGTTTGTCCAACGCCTGTCGAATCGATCCCGCTACTTCGCTGAGTTCCTCGGTCGTGGGGCTGCTGGCCTTTCGAAAATCAAAGTCGGTCATGTCGTCAATGGGAATGACGTGCAGGTGCGTGTGCGGTACTTCGAGCCCCGCGATGATGAGTCCCACTCGCTTGGCCGGGTAGGTAAGCTTGATGGCCTTGGCCATTTTCTGTGCGACTTGCATGAGGTGTCCAGCCAGGTCGGGCGGGACGTCATCCCAGTGATTAATCTCCTCCCGTGGGATGACGAGAATGTGGCCGGGTCGAATCGGTTGGATGGTGAGTAGCGCGACGCAGTCGTCATCCTGCCAGACGAACTGACCCGGGAGGTCCCCTTTTATAATCTGCGTAAAAATACTGGCCATGTTGCCTCTCCTAAACTGTATGACTTTATAAATGTTCATCGAGGTTCATGCGTTGGTTTGGATGCATGAGCCCACAGACTTTATCGATTGCGAGAGGGGTCGTCGCGGGAATCGTCTTCAATGATTTCGATATTGCCGTCGAGGATCTCCCCCTCCTCACAGTACTCCCCTTGCGCGGGTGGCTTTCCCATTTCTGACATGTTTTCGAAGGGGAATGGGCTGGCACCGAATTCGTTGGATTGAACGTTGACGAAGAGTTCGCCGGATCGAATTTTCTTTTCGATGGCTCGCCGCACCAGGGCCGCGATGGCCAGC
>PIVT01000429.1 GCA_003353845.1 Pseudomonadota bacterium
GAGCGTCGATTTCGCTCAAACAAAAGGCCAGCGCAGCCCTCGCATCTCCAACAGAGCGAAGGTAGCCCCAGATTGCCATTCCATGTGCCCTCGGGCAAGGAGTAGGCGGCACATGGCCAAGATCGGTACCCTCTCACACCGCGGTTTCAGCCCCTCGGCCATCGTAAAACGGACCCCAAGAGTCGCCATGTGCGTCAATGTCGCTCAAACAAAAGCCCAACGCAGCCCCCGTACCTTGTCTAGAATCATGGTAGCCCCAGATCGTCGTTCCATGGGCCCTCGGGCAAAAAGCAGGCGCAACATGGTCAGGATCGGCACCCCTCTCACATCGTGGTTTCAGCCCATGAAGCATCGAATTTCTCACCTCCAGAGCCACCATCAGCGCCAATTTCGACCAAATGAAAGCTCACTGTACCTTCCATACCTCGCCCGATGGCATGGTAGCCCCAAGATCGCCATTCCATGGACCCTCGGGCAAGAAGTAGGCGCCACATGGTCAGGATCAGCACCCCTCACACACCTTGGTTTCAGCCCCTCGGCGATCGAAAATCTTGCCCCAGAGCCGCCACCAGCTCTGATTTCGCTCAAAGTCAGCCCCAACACAGCGCGAATACCCTGTTCAAACCCCCAAGGCAGACCCCGATAATCATTCCGTCAGCCCTCGTACTAATCATGGGCCCTGCAGAGTCACGACCGGCAACCCCCGAACGCCGAAATATCAGCCCATGGGACATTAAAACCTGACCTCTTGAGCAGCCATCAGCGACAAATTAGATCAAACAAAGCCCCAATCTAAATCACTCACCATTTTCAAAAGAATGTGGCTTTTGATCGAATTCAAATCGGCGCTCGTGTCGTAAAGGAGCTCCGCATAGTCGAGATCAACACCCATTATCAAATCGAGGATTCAGCTCTCGGGGCATCGAAACCCCGACCTAGAGCACCATCAGCTGCACGAAAAGTCACTCAAAGTTAGTCAACATGGACAGCTTCATATGCCTTAAGCGCAAGTGGCCACGGCATGAGATCATATCGAGGCTACCAGGGAGAGGGGGGGCCTCGTTACCACGGACCTTGATCTCCATCGCCCAGCAAGGTTTGTCGCCAGGCGACGGCCCTTGCGGCGGCCCCGCCGTTTTCTACGTCACCGCGTTGCCTTGTGCAGGTCCCGTGACTTGAAAGACTGTCAGCCTCCATGCCGCCGCTACCCCTATCGTCGTCCTGGTCGCCGTCCTGATCGCCGTCCTGCGTCTTGCTTGGTCACCA
>PIVT01000430.1 GCA_003353845.1 Pseudomonadota bacterium
GTGGGCTCCACGGCGCCGCTCACATACTTCCCCATGTCGGTGCGGATGTTGCGCAGGTTGGTCATTTCCTGCCCTGAGTGTTCATCAGTGACCGGGACCCAGACGTGCGGGTTGTGGCAAGAGCCACAGTCGATGACCAACGCCCCCCCGTTGACTTCATGGTTGCCGACTTCCGTCAGCCTCCAAGCCTTGCCCAAGGGTTGGTGGCAGCTCTTGCACATGGATTCCTGCTCTTCGCCGCGCGGAAGCAAGCTGCCAGAGTAACCTCCAAACCCACCGTGGCAGTCGATGCAGTCGATGAGGTTGCTCTTATCGTGTGGTGGGTCGCACTCGCTCCCCGCGGCTAGACTCAGGGAGGCGGGTAGCAAGATCAGGCAGGCTGCAACAAGCAGGGATACTTTCAAAGCCTCGAAGAGAGGTCGTCGGGTCCAGGTCGCAAGGGTCATAGGGCCGGCACCTCGACAAAGCGCTCGATGCGGGCGTTTCCAGAGTTGGTCACCAAGACCTCTCCCACCGTCGTAATCAAGATGTCCAGGGGCACGTTGAACTCGCCTGCTCCTGTGCCGAAGTCTCCGTAGACGCCGAGGTAGGTGCCGTTATCCGGATCGAGGAGCTGGATGTGGTTCTGGTAGGTGTCCACCACATGAAGGCGATCCTGGGAATCGAGTGCCAGGCTCTGGATCTTGCCAAATTCCCCATACCCGCCTTCGCTGTTCAACTCCAGCTTCTTGCCAAAGGAGCGCAGGTACTCGCCGTCGAGCGTAAAGACGACAATGCGGCCGTTGCCTTGGTCGCCGACGTAGAGTTCGTCTACGCCATTGCGCTTGGTGATCATGACCGCCGAGGGGAATTCAAACTGCTGTTCGCCTTGATTCTCCCAGGCTGTGATGCTTCGGACGAAGGCTCCGTTGGGACGGTAGACCCAGATGGTGTTGCTCAAGCTATCGGCGATGAAAATGAGCCTGCCGTGGAGGGCGATGTCGCTGGGCATCAGAATCGTGCCCAGCCCGATGTCGCGAATTTTGAGCCCGTTTTGATTGTAAACTTCGACGCTACTGAGATCAGCGTTGCCGACGAAGATGCGCCTTCTTTGATCGATGGCGACGCCGAGAGGTGCTTCGAGACCCTTGAGCTCTTGCTCGACGATGAGCGGTGTGCTGCTTTGGGGGTCGTACTTATAAATAAACACGGAGCCAGCGGTTGCGTCGCTGACAAAGATCTGTCCCCTGGGCCCCTGGGAGACGCGAAGGGGATAGGTGCTGA
>PIVT01000145.1 GCA_003353845.1 Pseudomonadota bacterium
GCAAGGACACGTGCAAGCCCAACGAAACCTTGGATTCCTACACTCCCAAACCATTGCCGGAGTCCCCGCAAGATTCAATGACTTCGAAGAGGCCAACTTTTGGCTGGGGCTCGCCTCGACCGGAACTCCAGGAAAAACAGATCCTGCTGCCACAACGGAGAAAATTCATGGGGTGCTGACACCATTGAAGGAAATATTGGATTCAACAACAAAGGGATCCGACAGAGGTGAGCGAATCTTCATGCGGCTTTGTGCGGGTTGTCACGGTTTCAACGGTATCGCAGCATACCCCGCCGCCCCTTCCTTCGCTTTCGGTGAACGACTGACAAAGAATGACACCGAGTTACTTCAAAGTATTCAGGCAGGGAAGAATCTCATGCCTTCCTGGGGAAATACCCTGGATGAGGAACTCGCTCGGGAAGTCCTTCTTTTCATTCGCACTCAATTCGAATCCCTCGCCTCATCTAAACCAGAAAACATGCCGAACATTGTGCTCGGCCCCGTGGAACCAACCGACGGAGAAGTATTGTTTCTCGCTTTCTGCAGCGGTTGCCACGGAAGAAACGGTATTTCTTATTACGTCAACTCACCTTCTTTTGCACTGGGAGAGACACTGGAGAAGTCAGATGGAATGCTCACCCATAGCATTCTACAGGGGGTCGAGACCATGGCGGGTTGGGAGGAGATTCTAAGCGTTCAATATGTACGCGAGATCGTCTCGTTTATTCGTACTCTTGAACCGAGTTTCAAGAATGGCATTGCCAGTGAACTCCGAGGTGAACCCGAACTTTATTTCCGATTTCGCCCCTTGGGAGAACGCGGCAGGGAATGGGATGGTGCCGACCCGATGGCCAAGTGAGACCCCTGCCCCAAGGTTCACCGTTCACCTTCCTTTAAAAAATGCGGATCCTCGCTACTGTGGGGATCGTGGCACTCCACGCAGGTACGATCGAGCGTCCCTTCTACATGAGACGTTGTGGAAAAGTCGAGTTGCTGATGGCAACCCATACAAAGCTCGTCCGAGTTCACCAGTAAGAGCATGAAGTGATCTGACTCGTGGTAATGATGACAAGTAAGGCACTCATTGATGTTCACAGGGCCATGTCGAAATTTCTTTTCTCCAAGAAAATCTGTGTGACAACTTGCCAGACAAAGCCCGCCCTCAGGAGCCTTGAGCAAAGTCCCTTCCGCACCCTCATGACAGGCTTCACAATCTTCCTTCAGGTAAGGCTCATGCACATGCAGTTTTAACGGGTCATGATCCGCACCCACCGACGTCGCGTAGAAAACAAACAACCCGGCCACACTCAGTGCCCCGCCCATGGCGAGCACCCATTGAAGCCAGAAAGGATGAGCTCGCATCGCGTGCCGCGAGGCCCTATCCCTTTCGGGTGTCAATTTCCTGTTTTCCCAAATGGGGTCTCTCATCAATTGGATTCCCCCTTGCGGTTCCTGTCATAACTCCGTGTCAGATGGCAACCCGACATGCAAGAGCCTCCATTCTCCATTTTGTTGAAATTGATGGGCATCCACCAATTACCATAAAGAAGATATTTTCGTAGCTGAAATTCTTCCTTGCTTGCATGCATATCGTGACAAACACGACAGGTTCGGCCCCGCTTCTCTCGATTCACATGGAGATAGTGCAAATTCCGATTGCCATCTCGAAACCCGGTGCTAGTCGTCGTTTGTTTCTGCGTCACCATTTCTTCCTTGTGGCAGTCAAAGCAAAGCGCGTAGCTTTCGACACTGAAATCACTGTACAAACTCTCTGGAAATTCTTTTACCAGCATTCGAAATATTTTTCCACCGTGAGGTTTGTGACACCGGCTGCAACCGTCTTCGCGAATTGGCTTGTGCCAGTTTTTATTTTTCCGTAGAAGAAGTTTCATATCCAGAAGTTGCCGATCACCGGACATAACCGGTTCATCGTGGCAACTCAAGCACAGTTCCCTCTCCGGCTTCACGAGCCTTCCCGCATGCTCCGAGAAATGTGCGTCGTGGCACACGAGGCAGGATTCCTTCGAGTCCAAGGCCTCATGGTCTACGGTCACTTTCTCAAGCGTCTCCATCAACTCATCGTGACACTCTCCACACAAGTCAGGTGCCGTGCCCAACAGAAGGTTTTCGCGAGAGGCGCTGTGTGAATCATGACAGTCGGAGCATCCCACTCCCACGGGTTCGTGAAGATGCTTGGCCGTCGATATCTGCTGAATGAAATCCTTGTGGCAATTTTTACAAAGCTCAGGACCCTCGTCCTCACGCAATAGCCACCCCTTGGACGAGGTGTGCGGATCATGACAGGAGGTGCATTCACCTTCCGCGATGGGGTCGTGCACGTGCTCCTTTTCCGCGATGTCCTCCTCGTGGCAGCGAAAACAAAGGCCGCGTTCATCTCCTTCTTCCACTCCCTTGAGGAGTGCTTTCCCCGAACCGCCGTGAGGGTAATGGCATTCAATACAGCCTTGCTCCAGATTTGTGTGCTCTTTGGATTCCTCGGCGAGCAGTCGAGCCTTCAGATCCTCGTGGCAATGCAGGCAACGGTTCGACATATCCAGCTCTCGAAACTTATGTGTCTCCCCTATGGGAACATGACACTCGGAGCACTCTCCCGGCGCCATGAGATCAGGCCAATGCAAATAACGCAAAGATTCAATCTCTGTGTGGCAGTTTCCGGTGGCGCAAGAAGCGGTCGGATCAAGTGTCTCGGGAGGTTTCTTCGCCAGGGCCGCAGGGGAATGCGCCAGACCCATCAGGAGCGCTAGCATCTGCAATGCCAAGGGAACCCATGGCCAGGGTTTTCCCAGACCTCTCTCCGATAAGAATGAGTACAACGCCCCCACCCCACTATCCTGTCTGTTTATTTTTCCTGACATCAGCCCAGCCCAAGAGACCAGATAAAGTACTTGAGACTCTTCCTCGGTCAACGCATGAACAACTTGAATTTACTCAAAACAGGCAAATAGCCAAACTTCTTTGAGCTTCACCCCAATGCAAAGCCGATGGCATTGGTCTTGCGATGCAGTATGACTGAACACGACCGACTGCAAATTAGATTTTCATAATATTATTGTGTAGGGCGTGGCGAAGTATCTCTGTCTGGCTACATTGCAGCAATGCCCCTGGTTTTTCGCTTTTCAACCTTGTTTCTCGCGCTGACCCTCGTCTCCGTGGGGAGCACCCCGTGCCCGCAAGGCAAGGAAGACATCCTTGCACAAAGGGCATCAAAAGGGAGCCTGGTTGAGAGAATAGGAGCACCAGGCCATGCGACCCATGGGCACGGTGGCGAGGAGGATGGCACCACGATTGTGAACATTTCGCCAGGGTTCAAGATGAAGCCCTTCTCGAACAAGAACCTGGAGGTGGGTACGAGCTTGAGCTTCCCACTTTCCAACGACAAAGAGTTCCACACACGCGGACTCCTCTCTGTTTTCTACCACTTCTAATCCACACATTTCGTGCAAACGGGCGCAAGGCCTCCTCCAGCGATTCGCAGCTTCTCCTCTGCGTGAATTGCCTCGTACTGGCACACAAGAGCGCAAAAAATCTTGCTTTCCACTTTGCTATAGACATAGTCTTAAGTACGATATACAATACGCGCTATATATTTCATGTAATGAATAACATGTTTTCAACTTCGTGGCAAACACTATCAAGACGCAGGGTCAGAGGAATGACGAGTAAACTGAGTGCAGGGAAATCAACAGACTCGACTGAGTGGACCTTCTTGACGAACCATGCCCACGTCTTGGTGTGTATCGCCCAAGAGTCTGAGATACGCATACGAGATATCGCCAGCCGGGTTGGAATTACGGAGCGCGCGGTTCAGCGTATTATCGCAGTTCTGGAGGAGGAGAATTACATCCAGAAAATACGTAATGGGAGGAGGAACGTATACCGCGTACAAAAGAACCTCCCCCTCCGCCATCCGATCGAACAGCATCGCCACGTTTCTGAATTACTTGGGTTGTTCCTTTAGGTCGGGCAGTCCCAATCAATGATTGTGCAGCAGTTCCAGAAGTCACAAGTTCCCGCGTGCAATATCCGTATTCGGAGGCGCTGAACAAGGCAAAAGGAGGGGCAAGCAAATGATCAAGAGAATTCTCGTGGGTGTGGCGGGTACACCGGACCTGCCTTCAAAGCTCAAGTGTGTAACGCAGCTGGCGCAACATCACGGTGCCGAAGTCGGCGTGCTCTCGGTGGTGGATATTGATCGTCTCACAAATGTGGGCGGGGTTCCAATGGGCGGGGGGCATTACGCGTGGCGCATGCGTGAGAAGCGCATCGAGCGCAGCCATCGCTTGGATGAAGACGCCATCGCACAATTCGAGGACGCGTGCAAGAAAGCCAATGTTCCGGTGAACGTAATCCGACGTGAGAAAGACCCGCTGGAAGCCCTCAGTGAACTCACACGCTATTACGATCTATGCGTGCTGGGAGCGCGGGGATGGTTCGACTACAAGGTGATGCCTGAGCCACGAGACGCATTGCTGAACGTAATCGCGGGAGGTGTGCGTCCGCTTCTTACGATTACGGGAGAAATGAAATCGATCCGCAGCGCGGTGGTCGGGTACAACGGCTCCATCGAGTCGGCGCGAACAATGAAGAGTTTCATCAAGCTTGCGCTTTGGCCGGACATGGAGATTCACATCGTTTGCGTTGGAAAGCCGAAAACCAAAGAGAAGCCCGAGGAAATCCTCGACGCCGCGGGCGCCTGGGCGAAAACCCATGGATTCGAAGTAAAGCTGGCGCATTGTGAAGGCACGCCTTCCAAGGCTTTGCACGATTACGCCATGGACGTGAACGCAGGAGTTATCGCCATCGGTAGCAGCTGTCGTCGCGTGCTTGTCAAGCGACGCTTTGGAAAGAACGTTCGCACGTTGCTCGAAACATCCGACCTGCCACTGTTCCTCTCGAATTAATAGAGTGGGGAACAATCAGCACAAAGAAGGCTCGCGGGCTGGCTAGAAACACAAAAGGCCCTTGGAGTTATCCAAGGGCCTTAAGCAATATGGTGTCCCCAACGGGAGTCTCCTCCGCCGTCGAATGGCCACCGAAGTGACCAACCCAACGGCACCAACGCAACTACCGAAAAACGCCAGAAACGT
>PIVT01000431.1 GCA_003353845.1 Pseudomonadota bacterium
GCGCTGTTGCGCGCGTCTGCGTTTGTGCGTATGGGCACGCGCGTGTGTTCAGCCGCGCATGCAAAGAGAGATGCGCATAGCGCGTGTGGTGCAGGAGAACAGACGCCACGCGCGGGTTGTCAAGAAAGCTTCGAAGCTAGCCATCAGCGACTTGCTGGAGATTGCCGCGATGAAAGGCATGAGAGCGGAAGCGCCAGAGAGCGCAAGGTGTGCCGCAATGCCTGCTGGGACGCACAACGGCGAGGCGTCGTCTTCGTCAGAGACCAGCGCCTCCGGCGCGGTCGCGATTGGCGAAGCAGTAGCTACTGTGGCGCCATGTCTGACGGCGGGCCTGGCGTTGGAAGCCGCTGCAGCCGCAGACGACGCGGATGACGTGGCCGGCGATGATGACGACATGTGACGGCTCACTAAATGACATCCTTGTTTGGACGCGCAGTCTGGGCGAGGATGTATCCCCCCACGGATGTGACATTTCAAAGTGCCGACTCTTGAGAGGTTTGTACATAGCGAATCACGCATGATAAGAACAAGCTGAAAGATTCGTGAAGAGACATGCTTGTTTAATCGTGTCAAGTACGGGCTCACGATGTTGCGAGTGAGTTTCCTTTTGAATGACGGGCCGAATTTGCTTGCTTCCGAGCCAATGTATATATTTATGCCATCCTAGCATTGTTGGCAGACGCGAGAGGATGCACGAGAAAGTTGAATTGGCATGTGGCCATCGTCAGATGATTGATAATCAATGCATGCGCTCCGCGCTCCCACCGTCTACGCTTGGCGCTAGTTCATCCGCCCCTCGTGTTATCGCGTGCGGGTTCAGCAGCCTGGCAGAAGCCTGCAACTGGCGATCGCCGCACGATTATACTTGAGCTCTGTGCTCCTTCCACGTTCCAGAGACGGGCAACGCCAAACGGAATTCAATGCGTGGCGTGCAACGCTGCAGGATGAAGTAGCATCGCTGGAAAAGAATTCGCGCGCGAGCCTTAACAGCCTGCTCCCCCCCCCTCCCCCATAAAATTCTGTGGGACGCACGGGCAACATAGGCGATTTCAGCTTTCTTGTCAAATCTGGTCCGGATCGGCCGGTCGGTTTTCGACCTCCCCTTCTGCCTTTAAAATTTTAATTTCAATTACTGCATTATCGCGGTTCGCTACCCGCGCTGACACCCACAGCGCCTATCGCCCCGTGACGAAAACCCCAGAGGGGTTCGCAGAGGGAGACGGCTCGCAACGGCTCGCTAGCACTTTGACACTCCAAAATG
>PIVT01000432.1 GCA_003353845.1 Pseudomonadota bacterium
AACAAGCCTTAAAAAAGAAATGTGGAACCAAGAACATGACTGCAACACCTCGATTCCCGGCCGGAGCAAGCAACGCGCGCATGGCAGTGGCGGTGCTTCACCCGCCGTCCGGCATCGGGGCTTCCAGCGCCCTTGCCTGCCCGCAGGTCGGCCGAGCGAGCGCTTGGACGCACAATTTCCGGATGCACGTCTGGCTCGCTTCACGATTTGCCGCTGAAAGAGTATCCGTATTGTCCGCGAAAACGCCCCCCTTCCCATCATTGTAGGCAATCTGGTGAAAGTCTTTCTGGCCAAGCTTCAATTCCTCTCGGGCCGGTTGCAGCAACACCCTCCGGCTCGGCTTTCAAATAGCTTACGAACGTCAAATGATCCAATAGGCTTGATGCGACCAGCAACACGGAAGCCTGCCTGTGTGCTGAATATGCTCTCGTTTTTAACGCGGCGCGCATGAATGCTTCACCGTTGCCTTGAAAGTCGGCACCTTGAAGCCCGGGGAATCCTCTTCAACAAATCGGCGGGCGCGTCCGCGATGCGCGTCCGCGATGTAGATTATGTGAGGCAACTTTGATGACCTACTACCTACTAGTAGGTAGTAAAGTTGGAGTGTGGGGGGCAGCTCTCTTGTAAGTTCGCGAGTCCGCACACGAATTTGAAAAACAAACGCCAAGCTGCACGTACCA
The DNA here is from genome assembly GCA_003353845.1 of Pseudomonadota bacterium. GTDB lineage: Bacteria > Myxococcota_A > UBA9160 > UBA9160 > JADFDR01 > GLO-12. The sequence goes on from PIVT01000432.1 coordinate 681, forward strand.
GGTGTGCCGGTGTGCCAGCGTAGTGCTAGAGTAGACCATTCGATAGAGGCGGATTCCTTGCTTAACATGCAGGAGTGACATTGAGCCGTAGCCGTCGCCAGAGTTGCCACTTTGGAGGTGATTGCGACGAACATCGTGACAAGGAACGAAGTGGATAGAAGAGGCACGAGAAGTGATGCTTTTAATAGCGATATCCCCAAGAACATAGTGATAGGCTCGACCATCAAGTCACAAAGGAAGAGGGCTACGATAAGAGCGACGAAAAGGGTAGTGGGGAGTGATGCCTTTGACCGCACGTTGCGAATCGGCCGCCTCCGGGCCGCCGCCGCCGCTGCATGTCCACTTCCCCATCTATTGAAGCCGCCGTTTTTTAAGCATCGGGGTTGAGCATGAATGCTGCACTCTCGAAGAGGAAGTCACGGTCTCTCGGCGGCTTGTGAAAGAACAATCGCATCACACTTCTTGGTTCCAGCTTCGATAATCGTCGTCGACAAAATTGTTCTCGAGATCACACACCCACCGGGGTCCCACACCGGGCAACAAGGCCCACCCCTACTACGCTAGGCAAATGTCA
>PIVT01000012.1 GCA_003353845.1 Pseudomonadota bacterium
CTGGACAACCTGACCTTCATCGTAAACTGCAACTTACAGCGCTTGGATGGCCCCGTGCGCGGCAACGGGAAAATCATCCAAGAGCTTGAGCGCGTGTTCCGCGGCGCGGGTTGGAATGTCATCAAAGTGATTTGGGGCAGCCGTTGGGATTCCCTCTTGGAACGCGACGAGGAGGGGTTGCTACACCAGCGCATGGAAGAGGCGCTGGACGGCGACTACCAGAATTACAAAGCCCACGGTGGTGCCTACACTCGCGAACATTTCTTCGGCACCCACCCACGCTTGCGCCGCATGGTGGATCACTTAAGCGACGACGAGATCTTCCAATTGAATCGCGGTGGACATGATCCTGAAAAAGTATATGCCGCGTACAGGGCCGCCATTGAGCACAGCGATGGCCCCACTGTCATCCTGGCCAAGACCATCAAGGGATACGGGCTCGGAGAAGCTGGCGAAGGACGCAACGTCACCCATCAGCAGAAGAAGCTGAATGAGGAAGAGGTACACAGTTTCCGGCGGCGCTTCAAAATCCCCGTAAGCGACAAGGTCGTCGATCACTTATCTTTCTACCGACCGCCAGCCAATAGCAGTGAAACCAAGTACCTACACGAACGTCGCAAAGCCTTGGGGGGTCCCGTACCCGAGCGCGTTGTGAACGTGGAGCCCCTTCGATCCGTCCCCGACGCTCCCTTTAAAGAGTTTCTCGCCGGTTCCAAGAATCGGCCCGCTTCCACCACCATGGTCTTCGTGCGTGTTCTCACCAAACTTTTGGCCGACAATGAGATTGGTAACCGTATTGTTCCCATCATCCCTGATGAGGGGCGCACCTTCGGCATGGAGGCGCTCTTCCGCAAAGTGGGCATCTACTCCCACGTCGGTCAACACTACACGCCCGTCGATCGCGCGACCCTGCTCTACTACCGAGAAGCCACCGATGGACAGATTCTCGAAGAAGGCATCACCGAAGCCGGTGCCATGTCTTCCTTTATTGCTGCCGGAACCTCCTATGCCAGCAATAGCTTGATGATGATCCCCTTCTTTGCCTACTACTCGATGTTCGGCTTCCAACGCATTGGCGACCTGATCTGGGCGGCAGGGGACATGCGTTGCAAGGGTTTCTTGATCGGCGCCACGGCGGGAAGGACCAGCCTGGCTGGCGAAGGACTTCAACACCAAGACGGCAATACCCAACTCTTCGCCTTCCCCTATCCCAATGTCGTGGCCTACGATCCCGCCTTCGCCTATGAGCTTGCCATCATCATCCGTGAAGGCATGCGGCGCATGTTCGTGGAAATGGAAGACTGCATTTTCTATCTCACCGTCAGCAATGAGACCTACCCCATGCCCCCGATGCCGACCGGTGTCGAAGAAGGCGTTATCAAGGGCATGTACCTCTACCAGAAATCCAACCGGGCCAAGAGCAAAGCTCACGTTCGCCTGCTGGGCAGTGGCACCATTTTACTCGAAACCTTACGTGCTCAGGAAATCCTGGAAGAAAACTACGGCGTCTCCGCCAGCGTGTGGAGCGTCACCAGTTACAAAAATCTTTATACCGACGGACTCGATTGCGACCGTTGGAACCGCCTCAACGCCACGGAAGAGCAGCGCCAGCCCTACATCGCCCAATGCCTGGCAGAAGATGAGGGGCCTGTGATCGCAGCAACGGATTACGTGCAAGCTCTCCCTCTCTCCTGTGCTCGATGGGTGCCTGCTCCCTTTGCAGCGCTGGGCACCGATGGCTTCGGGCGCAGCGAGGCCCGCAAAGAGTTGCGCGACTTCTTCGAGGTCGATGCGCGCCACATCGCCGTGGCTGCGCTGAGTGAACTTGCGCGAGCGGGGACGGTCGGGCAAGAACTTGTTAAACAAGCGGTGGACGAACTCGGCATCGACCCGAACAAAGCAACACCGAGGCTTTCATGACTGAGCCATCAAGAGGAGAGCGGTAGTGAGAATTGTAGAGCTACCCGCACTGGCAGAGAATGTTGAAAGCGCATCCGTGCTCTCCGTCCTGGTCTCGGTGGGAGACCAGGTGGAGGTGGACCAGACAATCATCGAATTTGAAACGGACAAAGCCACTGTGGAGTTGCCCTCGCCTTGCGCCGGTCGCGTCGTTGCGATTCGCGTAAGCGAAGGCGATGAAGTGCCCGTGGGTGCCAGCTTGATGGAGATTGAAGAAAGCGCGGCGGACCAAGAGACTGTCGCTCCGCCCTCACCAGCGATAGAACAAGAAGCAGCTCCCGTGGAATCCCCCGCCCCGGCTGTAGAAGAAGCTGCGCCCGCTGCCGCGGCGACCGATCGCGCGGGCAGCAGTATTCCCGCCTCTCCCTTTGTGCGACGGTTGGCGCGAGAACTGGGTATTGACCTTAGCCGCGTCGAGGGCACGGGCCTGGGTGGGCGCATTACCCGAGAAGATCTAACCCGGCACGGACGGGCACGCATTGAACAAGGGCCCGCTTCCTCTGGCCCGAAGACGCCACCACTTCCCGATTTTTCTCAGTGGGGTGCCGTTGAGCGCTCCACCATGAGTGGTGTTCGCCGCATTACAGCGGAACGCATGGCCAACGCGTGGAATACCATTCCTCATGTCACCCATTTCGAAAAAGCTGACATCACGCAACTCGAAGCGACACGCCGCAAGCTCGCCCCACGCGTTGTCGAAAAAGGCGGCAAGCTTTCCATGACGGCCATCGCGTTAAAGATCGTGGCCTCCGCCTTGAAGCTCTTTCCAAATTTCAATGCCAGTCTGGATGTCGAGCACGGGGAAATCGTATACAAGAGCTACATCAATTTAGGCTTGGCCGTCGACACACCCAAAGGCCTGATGGTTCCCGTGCTGCGCAATGTGGATCAAATGAATATTTCCGAAATCGCGCTGGAATTGAACCGGCTCTCCGCCAAGGCACGAGCGGGCAAGATTTCGCTGAAGGAATTGAGTGGCGGCACCTTCACCGTGAGTAACCTGGGTGGTTTGGGCACACATCATTTTTCACCCATCGTCAACTGGCCCGAGGTGGCCATCTTGGGCCTGGGACGTGCCACCGAGGAAATTGCCGTGGTCGATGGCGAAGCCCGACCCCGGATGATGCTTCCTTTATCCTTATCTTACGATCATCGCTTGATTGATGGTGCCGACGCCGCGCGCTTTGCCCGTTGGATCTGTGAAGCGATGGAAAACTCCTTCTTGCTTACGCTAGAAGGCTAACCATGAAAGGGCAAACCATGCCGAAAGTTGCAGTCATCGGTGCCGGTCCCGGCGGTTACACCGCAGCTTTCTACGCCGCGGACCTGGGCATGGAAGTCGTGCTCATTGATCGCGCTCCCAATCCGGGTGGCGTCTGCCTGTATCGAGGCTGCATTCCTTCCAAAGCTTTATTGCACGCAGCGCAAGTCAAACGCGAGGCCGCGGCCGCCAGTCATTTCGGACTCAGCTTCGGCGAACCCAGCTTGGACTTAGACAAACTGCGCCAATGGAAACAGGGCATTGTCGATCGACTCACCGGCGGCCTGGGCGCTTTGTGCAAGTCGCGCAAAGTGACTTACCTTCAAGGCGAGGCCAACTTCACCGGCCAACACACGCTCAGCGTGAGTACGAGTGCCGGCAGCAGCGAAGAGGTCCACTTCGACGCCGCCATCATCGCCACGGGCTCGCGACCCGCCAGTCTCCCCTTTCTCCCCAACGACTCGGCGCGCGTCATGAATTCCACCAACGCCTTGGAACTGGAAGAGATCCCCAACAAGCTGCTCGTCTTGGGCGGCGGTTATATCGGGTTGGAGTTGGGAACTGTCTATGCCGAGTTTGGCTCCGAAGTCACTGTGGTCGAAATGGAGAAGGGAATTCTTCCCGGTGTCGATCGAGACCTGGTGCGCCCCCTGGCGAAACGCTTGGAGAAATCCATTGCCCGGTTCCTCTTGGGAACGCGTGTTGCCAAGGTCAGTGAACAAGCCGACGGCTTGCTTGTAGAATTCGAAGGTGCCAATGCTCCCGCTGAACCCATTCTTTACGATCGCGTTCTGGTCTCCGTGGGCCGCACTCCTTGGACCAAAGGTCTGGGATTGGAGGCGGCCGGACTCCACACCAACGCTCAGGGCTTCATCGACGTCGATGAGAAACGACGCACACCCAATCCCTCCATCTACGCCATTGGTGACGTGACCGGCCAACCGATGCTGGCGCACAAGGCCTCTCACGAAGGGCGTGTCGCCGTCGACGCCATTGCCGGCGAAGACGTCAGCTTCGCACCGGCTGCCATTCCCGCTGTCATCTTTACCGATCCCGAGATTGCCTGGGCGGGCCTGAGCGAAACCGAAGCCAAGGCCAACAAGATCCCTGTCGAGGTCGTTCGCTTCCCCTGGGCGGCATCGGGGCGTGCCATGTCCATCGATCGCACGGAAGGCGTAACCAAGTTACTCGTGGAACCCGAGACCCAACGCATCCTGGGTGTGGGCATTGTGGGCAGCCACGCGGGCGAGTTGATTGCTGAAGCCACCCTGGCCATTGAGATGGCTGCCACCATTGATGACTTGCGCATGACCATCCATGCACACCCCACCCTCTCCGAAACCGTGATGGAAGCCGCCGAAGCCTTCCTGGGCTTCGCAACCCACTCCCATCGACCCAAGAAAAAGGCGCGACCCAAGAAAAAAGGCGCGCGTGATAAGAAATAGAAAGCGAGGGGACATGGTGTTGTGAACACCGTTAATGCAGACAGATCCGTCGATGTGCGGACGCGTACCGATCAAGAAACCGCCCAACTTGATCCCTGCCATTTTTTCGAACATATATTTCCCAATACACTCCAAGCGGGACGAGAGCACATTCTCCCCGGTGCACGACAACTCGAGCTGCCGCCTGCCTTCAGCGTTGAAGTCGATGGCAACTGTTGGACCACCCTGCGTGAAGACGATGGAATCAAGGTTTTCCTCGGTCAACAGGCTGGAGCCGCTCGCGTCCGCTTGACGACAACCCAGCTATCTGATCTGGTGCGTGACCAGATCACCCCTATGAGTTTGTTCACGCAAGGTCTCCTCGACATGCCCGAAGGCGGCCTGGGCGAACTTCTTCACTGGTGGCTGATTCTTCGAAGCGCCATGGACGAACAACCCATCTACACGTCAGGCAGCGTTTCTTTCGTTGACCTGAAGGGCGGCCCATTAAAAATTGATTCTTCATTCACTCCTGAAAGTGACAATGCGGAGATGGCACACTTCCTGAGAGAAACTGGCTTTCTTCATATCCAGGGGCTATTTACACAAGCAGAGATGAATCAAATATCAGAAGACATGGATTGCTTCGCACCGCAGTACACCGAGGGTGACACCCAAAGCTGGTGGGCGACGGTCAAAGGAGGAGAGCGTCGTCTGGTTCGCATGCTGAGCTTTGACCAACGTTCAGAAGCAACAGCAAGGCTGCTCCAGGACGAGCGTTTTGTACGATTGAGGAATATCACGCAAGATCATCACGCTCTCGGCACGATGAAAGACAATCTCATCGAAGCCTTGATCAAACCCATCAACGTGGTCGAGGGCATCTCTGACACCCCCTGGCACAAAGACTGCGCCCTCGGTCGCCACTCCTATGATTGTTGTTCTCTCACTGTCGGTATTTCCGTAACAGGAGCCGACGAAAGATCAGGCCAATTACGCGTACTCGCGGGTTCCAATCGCGCGCTGATCTGGCCGGCCATTGGCCAACCGGGCATCGACTTACCTGACGTTTCGTTGGCTACCGAGACGGGTGATGTCACACTTCATACGAGTTGCACACTGCACATGGCCCAGCCCCCCCTGGATCGGGAAAGACGTGTGTTGTACACATCCTTTGGGCTTCCCGATCGCTCAGAGAACAGTGCACGCGAACGCCAACGCGTGAGAGAAGCGCGGGAAAGTGCGCCGGTGACGGTCTCACAGGAGCCCAGCGAAGTGGAACCAAGCATGGAGCAAACGGAGAAAAAGAAGGACACATGAGAAAAGAACTCCAGGTCCTCGCAGACTTCGAACCCTTTGCAGCGGAGACCCTCGAAAATCCCTTTCCCTTCTACGCAGCACTCAGGCGAGAGGCACCCGTATTCCCGCTAGAAAAATCTGGCTTCACGCTGATCTCTCGCTATGCCGACGTATGCGCAGCGGCCAAAGACACAGAGACTTTTTCTTCCAAGTTGGTCTCCGTCATACTCAAGGAAGGCGACGATTCACCTGTGATGCTCGCTGTCGGCCCTGCGGTCCCGCGGCCCGTAGATGTCCTGTCTCTTGCCGACCCACCGACCCACACGCGCCAACGCATGGTCGCCAACAAAATGTTTACCGGACGGCAGACCGCCAACCTTCGTCCGACGATCAATCGGATGGCCGGTGAGCTATTCAATGAGATTTCTAAAAGTGAGAGCGTGGAATGGATGGAGGGCTTTGCCAGACCTCTTCCCATGCAACTCATTGTCGAAATCATCGGATTCCCCAGTAAAGATGCAGAACGCGTTACGCAGTGGGCCAGGGACACCCTGGCGATAACAACCTCGATTCATACCCGTGAGAGCTTGGCCACCCACGTTAAAAGCGTCTCCGCATTAACCACCTACTTAGCCAAGCTCCTCACCACCACCAAGGCTGATCCAGGCAAGAACATTTTGGGTGCCTTGGCCCTTGCGACACGCGGTGTCTCCGAGGCCCTCACCGACCGCGAGGCGGTATCGATTATTCTTCAACTGCTGAGTGCAGGCCAGGAATCGACGAGTTCCCTCTTGGCCAGTGCCGTCATGATGCTGGCCAAGGATCCAGCATTACAGGATGAATTGCGACACGACATCTCTTTGATTCCGGCCTTCATTGAAGAAGTCGCCCGCTTGGAGTCTCCCTTCCAGGGTAACTACCGCGTAACCACACGGGATACGGAACTCCATGGGATTCCCATCGCGCAGGGTACGCGCGTCATGTTGCTCTGGGGCTCGGCCAACCGAGACGAAGAGATCTATCTCGACGCCGACTTAGTCGATCTTTGGCGCACGAATCTCGATAGCCACCTGGCCTTCGGAATTGGACCCCACCATTGTGTCGGTTCGCCCATCGTACGCCTTGAAGCGCAGGTCGCCCTTGAGGGGCTACTGGATCGGTCTCTCAATGTTTCGCTGGCCAACGCCGGGCAAAAATTGCCCTATTTGCGCAGTACTTTTTTGCGCAGCCTCACATCCCTTCCCCTACAGATCGACTGGCGCTGATTCCCATCTTCACCCCGTGCGCGGGAATCATCTCTTGATAGAATACCCGCATGGAAAAGCTTACCCCCCCGACACGACTCCTCCTGGGCCCCGGCCCTTCAAATGTTTCCCAGCGCGTCTTGGATGCCATGCACCTGCCCTTGATCGGCCACCTCGACCCGGCCTTTCTTGAAATCATGGACAGCGTGCAAGTGCAGTTGCGCAAGCTATTCGGAACGCAGAACTCTTTCACACTTCCACTTTCGGCCACGGGCAGCGCCGGCATGGAGGCTTGCTTTGTCAATCTGTTAGAAGCGGGCGATCGCGTCGTCGTAGGCGTCAACGGCGTCTTCGGAACGCGCATGTGCGAAGTGGCTCGACGCTGCGGCGCTGAAGTCACAGCTGTGGAAGCCGAATGGGGCACCCCCCTGGACCCGGCAAAAATGCTGGCCGCCATTGAATCCACCCAACCGCAGGTCGTTGCCTTTGTCCACGCCGAAACCTCCACCGGTGTTTGCCAACCCGTCGAGGAAATCACCCGGGGCGCCAAAGCAGCCGGCGCCCTTACCATCCTCGACTGCGTCACCTCCCTGGCGGGCATTCCACTTCACATCGACGAGTGGCAAGTCGACGCCGTGTACAGCGGCACTCAAAAATGCCTTTCCTGCCCACCCGGCCTCTCACCCGTGAGCTTTAGCCCACAAGCACTGGAACGCGTCGCCCAGCGCAAGACGCCCGTTCAAAGTTGGTACTTGGATACCAGCTTGCTGGGTTCCTATTACGGGGGTGGGAAACGCGCCTACCATCACACGGCGCCCATCTCGGCCATCTATGCCATCTACGAAGGGCTGCGCATCGTGGAAGAAGAAGGCATGGACTCGCGTTCAGAACGTCACTACAAGGCGGCGGAGGCCCTCATCGCAGGGCTCGAACCTCTGGGCCTGTCCCCCTTGGTGGAGAAGAAGTTCCGACTTCCCATGTTAACCACTGTGCAATTGCCCGAAGCGCTGCAGGGTGATCCCGAGGCTGCGCTGCGCGGAAAACTGCTCAAAGAATTCAATATTGAAGTGGGTGGGGGTTTGGGTGCCTTGGCTGGCAAGGTCTGGCGCATCGGTCTCATGGGAGAGAACGCGAAACTGGAAAAAGTTGAACAACTGATTAGCGTGCTTCGAAAAGTTCTCTAAGAAGCCACGTCGCCAAAACCACACCGATCCGGAGGATTCATGTCCATCAGTCAAGACGAGTTTAAACAGGCCCTGCGCCGTTGGGCCAGCGGCGTCACCATCGTCACCACCAAAGCCGGTGACGGTCAACTTCTCGGCATGACCGTCAGTGCCTTTTCCAGCGTTTCCGCAGAGCCCCCGCTGGTGCTCGTCTGCATCAATCAAAACTCCACGAGCGCCGATGCCATTATCGAAAGCGGCGTGTTTGCCGTGAACATTCTCGAAGCAGGGCAAGCTGATCTTTCGGGCAGCTTCGCTTCCTCCAAAACGCCTGAAGAACGTTTCGCAGAAGCCCAATGCTCCGAAGGCGTCACTGGCGCGCCTTTGCTCGATGGTTGCACGGCCAATTTAGATTGCGCCTTGGTTCAGAAAGTTCAAGCGGGAAGTCACTGGGTCTTTGTCGGGGAAGTGCAAGCGGTCCGCTCCCAGGATGGTGCTCCCCTGCTCTACTTCGACGGCGGTTACCGCAACATTCAACAATAATTCAACTGCGATTCGATTTCGATTCAAAGACGGGCGAGCGCTAGTCGCGCACTCGTATCAACCGCTGCAGGCGCTCGATGCGATCGACGCTGGGCGGATGTGTTGAAAAATATTCCGCGAGTGGCTGTCCATTCTCTGGTTCAATCTTTCGAAATCGCTCCAAGGCCCGGATGGCGCCACGGGGATCGTAGCCGGACGCGGCGGCCAATCTCGCGCCAAACTCATCGGCTTGAAATTCCTGATCCTGGGAATAAGCGCTGAAAAGCAGATTCACCCCGGTGTTCATAATCCATTGCGACAATAAACCGGCGGGAAGACGAGCTGCCTGCGCCGCAGCAGAGGTCAACAACTGATTTGTGATGCGCTCCATGGCGTGACCGTGAACAACGTGGCCCATCTCATGCCCGATCACACAGGCCAACTCATCTTCATTGTATTCACACAACTCAAGCAAGGAGCGTGTCACGTACAGAAAGCCACCCGGCAGCGCGAAAGCACCGGGGCTATCGGCGCAGATCGAGAGAATACGCCAACGACGCTCTTTATTGGTCAGTCGCCCTTCCAATCGGCCTTGGATATTCACAAGGAAAGTTCGGGTGCGTTCATCTCCATCGAGTTCGTTGTCTCCATCAAAACCAGCGGCCAGCTCACTTCCGGCTTCGTATTCTGCCGCCAATCCCTCGGCCTCGGTTCCCGTGAGCGAATTCCACACCCAGCGCCCTTTGCGCAACTTGGAACCGGCCTTCTTGCCTAGTTTTAAAAATAGATCTTCCACGGAACCACCTAATTTCAGTCAGCTGGCCTCAGTCGTTGATATAGCGATCAACGATGGCTCGTATATTGATACGGCATTTCAAGCGCGTGCACAGCAAGAAGTTACCACCGATTTTTCGATGAATGAAAAGTGTTTCCGCCGGAGGCGCACGTCGCAATCCGTGCTCAAGAGCCAACTCCATTCCCATTTCGCGCACGCGCGCCGCCAGATCCGTATCTCCAAAGTCATACACGTGGTTGGTTCTCATGGGATCGCAAGAGAGCAACATCAAATCCAGCAGGGCCTCGGCGGCTCGCGGATCGTCATCTTCCAATAAGAAGCCAATGGACAAAGCCGCGTCACTCAATTCTTCGCGATCTCCAGCAATGGTGGCTTTGACCAAGCGCTTGTATCGCTTCGTTAAATCAGGTGCAAGGTCCTGCATGGCGCCCAAATCCAGCAATACGATCTTTCCCTCGTGGGGCTGAACCAGGTAATTGGCCAGGTTGGGATCTGTTTGCATGGTCTTGAATTCGAAGAGCTCTCGGAACATCAAGTTGGTTAGCGCAGCACCCACTTGATCGCGCAATTTTTGAGTTCTTCCGCGCTCAATCAGTTCATCGAGCGGAATACCCTCCATGAACTCCATCGCCAACACATGTTTCGTCGAATAATCTTCGAAGACCTGCGGCACGCACAAGACCTCATCGTTCCCGATGAGCTTTCGATAACGACGTAAATTATCCGCTTCCAATAAGTAATCTGCTTCGCGACGCAACTCCCGCTTGGCTTCAGTAATGATGCCCGACGGATCAAAATCACCTGGCAGGATGCGCGCCACACGCAGCAGCGAAGCCAGGTTATCCACATCACTGGCGATGCTTTTTGCGATCCCTGGATACTGAATCTTCAAGGCCATCACGCGCCCATCCTTGGCTACGGCACGATGCACTTGACCGATAGAGGCCGAAGCAATGGGATCGAAATCGAATTCAATGAATTTTTCTTCCCAGCCCTTGCCATAGGCTTGCCCCAACACGCGTCGCAGCTGGTCATCGGGCATGGTGTCTGCCGAAGAACGGAGCACCGACAATACCTCGGTAAATTCGGGTGGGAGCAGGTCATCGCTCTCCATGGAAAGCAACTGACCCAGCTTCATGGAAGCGCCTCGCATTTTGGACAAAGACCGAGCGATGTTCTGGGCATTGGCCGGTGTCAGGAAGGGCATGCTCAAGGATTCCATCTCACCCGACATGACGCGCTTGGCGGTTTCGGTGGCACCACTCAATGCGAACTTACCAGCCATCATCCCCATGCGTGCCAAGCGCTCAATGCGACTCGTTGGCACGCGCGAAGATTTCCGAAACGGCTTTTTACCCACAGCGCCCCCGAACTACCCTGTTCTGACAAAAAAGACGACGAGAGAGCCGACAAGAGAGTCCACAAATCAGAGTCCAGAACATAGTCCAGAAGCCCCTTGCGTCCACAGGCATCCCCGCATTCCCCAGGACAAGGCAATTCTCAGGCAAAATACGCTTTCAATGCGGATGGCTTCTCTCCTATGCTTCGGCGCTGTATACTGCGGCTCGACACCGCAAAGCTACACATTGTTGCTCTCACTATTGCTCTTACTGTTTGGGGAGATCCGGGATGGAAGACTCAAGTCTTTTTCAGATGCCGTTAGCCGAAGTCATGTCGACACAGAGGGCCATTCGAAAAGTCGATCCCGACCGTCCCATCGATGACGCGATTCTCTTGAAGCTCATCGAATTTGGAACACGTGCACCTAGTTCCATGAATAAGCAATCTTGGGAATTCATCATCGTCAAAGACCCGACTGTCAAAGCCAAATTGGGTTCTCAGAATCGGTTCATGTGGAACCGCGTCAAAGGCATCATGACCAGAAAGGCCGAAAAGGACCCACAGTTCGCAAAGGTCAACAGTGCGACACAGTGGGGTGTAGATCACTTCGAAAACTATCCAGGTATGATTGTGGCTTGCTTCCAAGGCCCGCGCTTGGCTTATCCACCTGTGGTCGGCGCCAGTGTGTATGGCTCGATTCTACCGTCAGTGCAAAACATTCTATTGGCCGCTCGTTCTATCGACCTGGGAGCAACCTTTACCACCATGCCTCTTTGGAGCAATTGGCGTGCACGTAGAATTTTGGGGCTGCCCTGGAGCATTACGCCTTGCGTGCTGATTACGCTAGGCTGGCCACAGGGCAAATACGGACCCACCTCACGCAAGCCTGTAGGCGAGGTGACTTCGTTAGATCAATACGGGAATCGCCCCTGGAAAACGTGAAGGAAGAAATTCACATGCAGGAAACGAAAAGTACCTTCTGCCGTATTTGCGAGGTTGGCTGCGGACTCAACATAACGGTTGAAAATAACCGCATCATCGATATCAAACCCGATGGCGAACATGTAATCAGCAAGGGATACGCTTGTGTCAAAGGGCTGTCGCTGGGACAGTTCTATCAATCACCCGACCGGCTCACCCACCCACTCAAACGAGTCAACGGCGAGCTCAAGAAAATCAGCTGGGATCAAGCCATCCAAGAGATTGGCGATAAGGTGGCCCAACTGAAACGTGACAAGGGTCCGGATTCCATCGCTCTGTATCTCGGCAACCCGATTAGCATGAGCCTTTTACCCCCAATGCTCGCGACGGGTTTTCTGCAAGGCATTGGCTCTCGCAATCTATTCCAAACGGGCTCACAGGATTGCAATAATAAGTTCGTCGTCACCCAGCGCATGTACGGGATGCCTTTTACTCAAGCCTTCCCTGATATCGATCATACCAAGCTACTCATTATTGTGGGCGGGAACCCGGCCATCTCCAAGATGAGCTTCATTCAGTTGCCCCACCCGACCCAGCGCCTGAAAGCCATCGAAGATCGAGGTGGGCGCATTGTCGTCATCGACCCGAGGCGCACAGAATCGGCCAAGAAATTAGGTGAGCACCACTTCATTCGACCCGCCACAGACGTTTTCTTCATGTTGGGTTTTCTCAACGAGTTGATTCGCCGAGGCGGAGTCGACGGCGACCGCATCTCGAAGCACATGAAGCACTACGAAGATCTAAAACGTTTCGCCGACCCTTGGACAGCAGAGCGCGTTGCCGAAGTAACGGGAATCGCCGCTGAAGATCTCAAGGAACTGGTCGCCAGCTACATCGCTGCCGAAGGGGCAGCCATCTATTCCTCCACAGGGGTCAATCAAGGTGGCAATGGGGTTCTCACCTTCTGGATCCAAGAGTGCATCAACGCCATCTCAGGAAACCTGGATCGAAGAGGTGGAACCATTGTGGGCGTCGGCATTGCCGACTTGCCCGCCTTGGGTGCCAAAAACAAGATGGCGATGGGAACTGAACGTTCGCGTGTGGGAGACCTGCCTTCTGCCGTGGACAGTTTCCCCGCAGCCATTATGGCGGACGAGATTTTGACTCCAGGACCCAATCAAGTGCGGGCTCTCGTTGTTGCTGCAGGCAACCCCCTGCTGACCGTACCTAACGGAACCCACCTGGCCGAAGCCTTGAAAGACCTCGAGCTTCTCGTGTGTACAGACATTCAGCGCAGCGAAACCAGCGAATACGCGCATTACATTTTGCCCGGGACGACCTTCCTGCAGCGACCCGACATTCCCTTCCTTTTCTTCTCCATGATGGGGATGCAACCCACACCCTTCATCCAATACACCGACCCTGTTCTGGAACCCGACGACGAGCAACGCGATGAGCTTTGGATGTTCAGCCAATTGTGCAAAGCCTCTGGATCACCCATGTTTGGTTCACGCATCTTCCAAGGGATTCTCAACCTGGGGTACAGCCTGGGCCGTTTGCCTTTCTTGAAAAACTGGCTGACTCCCGCACAGGAGCGCCTGATCGGGCTTGTCACGCTCTTCACCGGACAAGGGACACTGCGAAAGCTACGAAAATTCCCTCACGGAAAACTCATCGCACCCCAGCAACCTGGCAACTTCCTGGGCCAACGCGTCTTGACCGAGGACGGAAAAGTCGATCTCGCACCTTCGGAGTTCCTTGAATTGACCGATCGACTCGACGGGCTCTTCGAACAAGAACTGGCCCAAGCGGATCGCCTGAAACTCATCAGCAAACGAGAGCGCTACACACATAACTCGTGGACTCATAATATTGAGCGCATGGTCAAAGGGGATCGAAATACCAACTATGTGTACATGCACCCTGGCGACGCAGAGAAACGATCTCTCGCCAATGGTGATCTCGCACATGTGGAAACCAAAACCGCCGTCATCACATTACCGGTCCGCATTACGGAGGACATGATGCGCGGAACCGTTGCTGTTCCACATGGATGGGGTCACAAAAACGCAGAGGGGCTGAGCGTGGCCAGGAAAAATGCTGGAGCCAATGTCAACTTACTGGCTGCCGATGGCCCTGAAAGTGTGGAACCCATCTCCGGGATGGCCCATTTAACAGGTTTCATCGTCGACGTGCGCGCCGCCTCGACTGAGAGCTAGCCAAGGGCTAGCCCGCCCCCCACCTTCGCCAACTTGAGTTCCTGCTGGGTCCAGAGCAATCCGTCTTCGTAGGATCGGAAAACTCTCCGGGGATAGAACGGGGTCGTGGAATCGTAAACGGCCTTGACCGCCATGGTGATGGGCACGCTATGGATAATCAAAGCACAGCTCACGGACAAACTATTCGAAATCTTCCGGTGGTCGACAACGAACTTTCGAATAAGGCTTCGAGCTGCCAGGTCAGGGACCTCGGCCTGGGCGAGATTGGCGATGACAGAAAAACGATCGCCTCGATCCAGTAATTTTTTTACGTCTCCAAGTGCCCGCTTGACTTTCAATTCCGTAAGAAGGCCACCGATTTCAATATCGATCACCGGATGACGGCTACTGTCTATAATAAAATACGCCAAGTCCCAGCCTTCTAACCTACAAGATTCACTCGCATCAAACGCGACAAGCAACGCTGAACAGAAACGGACTATAGTTCAAGTCGACTTTCCGAGAACGACCCAAGAATGACTAATCCATCATCCAGTGACTTTAATGCTTCTATTTAGGGTTTTACTGAGGGATTCCGGTTGATAAAAGCAGGTACTCCCTCGGAAAACTCCCGCGAGACAATATGCCACTTTGGACGTTTCCAACTTTCCTGGAATGCAGCCACATCGGAAGCTTGCGCCCGTTTCCCTCCCTCATCCCCGTCGAGAAAGAGTACCAGATCAAACTGTTGATGGGGAGCTTGCCATTCTTCTGCAAACAATTTGGCGATCTCATTGGCGGGCATCACCAACCGGCCTGCCACAGAATTCAAGGGGAGCTGGAGGCCTTTGCGCTCGGGGCAGGTTGATAAGCCTTATATACCAACTCCGTACACACCAAAGCAGAATCTGTCAGGAAATCAAAATCGTAATCATAGGGGCGTCCCGCATACTCAAAGGCGCGCAGCAGAGCGATGGCTTTTTCCACTTTCGACAGGCGCGGTCGCAGTACCGCGATGGAATCCGCCGCTGCCGAATGTTCGAGGCTGGTAAAGCTCACTCCCTTGGCGATGGATTACACCACTCTTCGAGGACGTATAACCCCTCCTGATCCAAAGCCCTGAACCAAACCTCGATGAGAAAGCTCACTAGAATTGATATTGCAGGCGCAACACCCCTGAGGTATCGCGGGAGCTGTCCTCTCCGGTCTCGAACACTGCCGGACGTTGATCAGCGATGGTTCGAAAGACCTCGACAGACACACGAAGATTCTTTGACCACTCCCAATTCACTCCTCCCGTAAAGGTTCGAAACTCTTGGGAGGAAGTCATTTCGTCCGTAAATCCGAGGTCGAAAAAATCTCGATCGATGTCGGCGTTGGCGTATCGAAGTATGATTTCGAATTGACCCCACCTGCAGCGCTCGACCTCAGACTCATGACTCGCCCCGTCGCCGTTATCGGTCGAAGGAAATGCGGAGCGACGTTGCCGGAAGGGTCTGGAATCATAAGGCTCACCGTTGATCCGCCAGGTTAGCGTTGTCTCCCAAGAGATAATCTGATCCTCCAGCGATTCCTTCCCTCCGCCCGGGACCTTTAGATCATCGATGCTCCCTTGGACGCGCTCCAAGGTAAAACGCACGAGCCCTGCATCGACGCCTCCACCCCAGGAAAAGAACTGTGACGAACTCCCATCCAAGCGTCCCACCTTGAATACATTGTTTCGCAAAGGGGTCGCGACATCGAGATAACCATCGTAGTCCGGCGTGTAGCTAGCACCCAAACTGCCAAAGACGCCTCCGACGTATTTCATCCCCAGCAGTGGGTAGCTCACGAGTCGAGTTGAGATCTGGGGATCGCTTCGTTTCTTACCGTTTTGATCAAACCCCTCCCCTGCGGCAAGATCGAGCACGGCACTGAACAAGCCGTCCTTTAATTCGCCTTCGAGCTTCAAGCCAAGATCTGTTCGACTATCCAAATAGGAAGGAAAGCCAAAACCGCTGAAACTGTAATCGGCCCTCTCAAACGAGCTCTCTATGCCAATGGAAATAGGGATCACTCCCCCCGTCAGTCGAAACTGATCCCCGAGATCCATGGAAAGCCAGGCTTCGCGCAATCCGTAATCGGTTTCCACCCCTTTCAAGTCGGCCACAATGCGGAAAGACAAGGCATCTTCGGACTGGCCATCCAGGCGAAGATCTCGGATTTCGAAATCAATTTCCGAATCGCGCACATTTGTTGAGTCGTAGTAGCGTCCGTCCAAGGCCAAACGTGCGCCCAGGTGGAACATCCACGTTTCGGTCTCGGCTCGAAGTCCTTGCTGGAGATCAAATTCGGAGGCCTGCAAGGGGGTCGACATCACAAGACCCGCCAGCAGGAAATAGAACATCGCAAGGGGCAGAGGTACTGAAGGCGGGGAGCGAAGGCTCCCAGAAGGGGATCGGCTCCCTCGGCAACTTGCCCTGGAGATGAGGTACTTTTTCACGACTTCACGACCACCTCCCTTCCTATATTTTAGACCTTTCTCATGGACAGGAAGCAGATTAAATTACACTATTTACTGAACCCAGTGGGACACTGATGACTTGTCGAGGGCTCCACCTAATCCAACTTCCCTTTTTCACCCCCGGCCTTCAAGAATCCCGGTCACGCACGGATAAGATCTCGACGTACAATGGCACAAAACCATGTAAATCCAGCTACGTTTAATCCTTCCTTCATTTGAGGAGACGAACCTCCTCCTTGCCTTTCGAAAAGGGACATCCATGTACACGCAATTCGGAAAACTGGTTTTGGCCTTCACTCTCCTCTGTCTGGTGGGAACACCCGCACTGGCAGCCAAGCTGCAGGTGGGCGACACGGTGTCGGGTTTTGAGCTTCCCGATCAATACGGGAACCAGCACAGCATCAAAGAGATGCCGAAAACCTTGATCCTCACTTTCGCAAAAAAAACCGGAGGCCTCGTGAATGGCTTCCTGAAGATGCAGGACAAAAGTTTTTTGAAGAAAAATGATGCGTTGTACATCGCCGACATTGCGCGCATGCCCATGATCATTACCAACATGTTCGCGTTACCCAAAATGAAAAGATACGAGCACACGGTCTTGCTCGCCTACGAAGACGACTTCCAGGCGCCGTATCCCATGGAAAAATCCAACGCCACCGTCATCCACTTTGATCAAAAAGGAGTCATTACAGAGATTCTCTTTGTTGATGACGAGGCGAGTCTCAAGGCTGAGATTTTGAAGTGAACTCAACACCCTTTAAGGCCCTTCGCCACAATCTCCTCAAGACCGGGCTTATCTATACAAGCCTCACTGTGGCGATTTCTGCGATCTTCCTGATTACCGCCATCTCCAGTGGCATCATCGGAATGTACAGCTCCATGCTAAAAACGGAGGGAGACATCATCGTCACTGAAAAAGGGATCGCCGATACTTTTTTCAGTGAGGTCAACCCCGACCTGACCCATGAGATCAGCTTGCTTCCAGAAGTAGAATCCGCCTCGGCCCTGATCTTTGGCGCATCCCCCGTCGAAACCATTCCCATCGCGGGGATCTATGGGGTGAGCGACAATCGATTCTCTGTATACGAACTCACCCAAGGCGAATATCCGAAGCAGGGACAGGTGCTGCTAGGCCACACCCTCGCAGAAACTCTTGAGTATCCCGAGAGCGTCAAGATTTCAGAAATCTCATTTGCCGTGAGTGGAGTATTTCAAAGTGGGATCGGGTTCGAAGACGGTGGCGTCGTGATGCCCATTGAAGATGCCGGCGAGATTTTCCACAAAACTGCTTCCATCCTACTCATCCGTGTGGCCATCGATACCAACAGCGATGAGCTATTGCGGCAGATCAACGCTTTAGACAGTGAAATCGAGGCCTCCACCACTGACGCTTTTGTCGAAAACTACAACCAATTCAAAATTGTCAGTACCTCCGGGCGAGCGATCTCAGCCATTGCTTTTTTAATGGGGTTACTCGGCATCGGCAGCATGATGAGCATGGTGGTCAATGATCGGCGTGCGGAGTTCGGAATCATGCGAGCCATTGGAATCAGCAAGGCGACGATCCTTCAAAAGCTGTTCACGGAAGCCCTGATCCTCACCCTGGCTTCCTTCACCAGCGCTTGGGTCATTAGCGAAGCCGTTCTCTACAGCTTGAAGAATGCCGAAAAGCTGCAAGGCTACATCAATGGGACCATCACGACCGAGGTCCTGTGCTTCGCCCTTTTTTCAGCCATCGGCATGGCGCTATTGGGCTCTCTTCTACCTGCCCTGCACGCCTCACGCACCGACCCCATCTTATTGATTCAGAAGGGGACGTGATGATCGAAGCTCGCCACATCACGCATCGTTACGAAACGGATGTCGCACTCTCCGACGTAAGTCTGCAAATCAATCCAGGTGAATTTCTGGCAGTCACCGGTGCGAGCGGTAGCGGTAAGTCCACCCTGCTGGCCATTTTATCCACACTACTCAAGCCAACCAGCGGTGAAGTTCTCTTCTCGGGCGCCAATATCTCCTCCATGAAGAACCTCGACGAGCTCCGTCGAAAGGACATCGGATTCATCTTTCAGTTTCACTACCTGATCAACTACCTGACCCTTTTTGAGAACATCCGACTGGCTTGCCCGAACTGCCCGGCCACGGACATCGAGTCTGTTTTGGACTCTCTCGACATCCTTGAGCTCAAAAACAGTTATCCCAATCAGGTTTCTGGAGGACAACGTCAACGCGGAGCCATTGCTCGCGCACTGATCAACAAACCCCGTGTCCTGTTTGCTGATGAACCCACCGGTAATCTCGATTCGACGAACTCGTCGCGCGTCTACGAAATTTTCCGAAAACTTTGCGATACGGGTTCGACACTGGTTCTGGCTACTCATGACCAGCGCATTTCAGAAATCGCCGATCGCACGATTGAGGTTGAAGATGGAAGAATTCTCTAACTTCATTCGAAAGCAATTTCGAATTTCCCTCATTTTTCTTCTATTGGGCATCTCTCTCGGCTTTCTTTATTCCCTTCAGCTTCTGGGTTTCGGTCCTGCAAACATTCCGACGATACACATGGCCAGCACCCGCTCCGCCCATATCTCGCTCATGCTGTACGGGTTCATTCCACTCATGTTAACCATGCTGCCCTTCTCTCTATGCGCCAAGGATGAGAAATGCCCTGAGAAAGGCTTACAAGACCTCAATACATTTTTTCTGATTTGGTACATCTTCCTCATCTTCATGACCTCAAGCCTGCTCTTCGGCGTTCGTCGCAACCTGCCCTTTTACGATTTCAGTTATGAACTCAACTTCCTGCTCGCCTTTGCAGGCTTCTTTTACATCCGTGCTATTTTCCGTTTCGAAGCGGCCTACTCTGCCCCGCCCCTTTGGCTCAGCTTGACCAAGTGGACCTCCCTGGCCGCTCCCTTTGTACTGATCGCCCTCATGAACCCCTCCTTCGGAGGCGTCGAGGCCACGGTCGATGGACCCCATGGTGATCACACACTGGGAATGAGCCTCGCGCTCATCCCTGTTTTCTATCTCGCGATTAAAGCAAGAACGCAGAATGCCTTTGGACATCGCGGCAAGTTGCTATGGCAGATTCCACTGCTGGGCTACAGCCTGAGCTTGATCTGGCGCTGGGCCCTGGGCGAGCCGAGTTATAACATGGAGTGGGCCCTGCAAAGCCTTACTTTGTGTTACGTCCCCTTGCTTCTCATCTGGCTAAAAGAAGCGCGCCTTCATTTTTCCAACTCCGCATTCTTGATTTTTTCCATTTACACTTTCTTGTTCATTGATATCCAAGGAAATATCCTCGCCATCCCTGCCGTTCGAGCGCTCTTTCATCGTAATGATTTAGTGATCGGTCACGCCCATATCGCGATCGGTGTTTCTATCTTTTTCATGGCCATGTCCATTGCTGCGCCTCACCTCAGACGATTAAATGAGCGAGGCCTCGCCCTGGCTTGGGTTGCATGTATCGGGGCCATGGCCTTGGCTCTCAGCGTTGCCGGCCTGCGCGAAGCGGGGCTCATTGATGTCTCCGTACGCTCCATGTGGGCACTGCGCAGCCTGAGCGGGCTACTCGCCCTGCTCTCAGCCTTGTTCTTTCTTCTACCAGCCAGCGAAATTTCCATCGATCTCAGCTGTCGCTATAACCTCTATCACCTGGCGGGCGTCACTTCGGACGGATTTGGAGGGCTTGCACTCCTTCTCTTCGGACCCTCTATCTACAAGCTGTTTGGTCTCCCCTTTTACGGGGGCTACCAGTATGTCGTCTTCGGATTCGTAGCGAGCGTCGGTCTGCTTCATCTCTTCGGGCTCATGCAAGAAGGGAATCGCAAAGCTTTTGCCTTTGGGACTTCCTGGATTCGCCTGATCACCGCTGCTACTTTTTATGGATTGTATAAATCCGATATCCTTGGCACCGAAGCCTTGGTCATTGGCAGCTATGACTTTCTTTTCGCACTGATTTATCTCACCCGCGTTCTCGAGCCCAAGGAAATTAAAAACCTGGAAACGCCTGTTCAGCCCGCTTCATCCAAGCTTCATCTACATTCCGATAAGATCAGGGGGTAAGCTGTGGGGAAGCGTCTAATGCAAACATTCTTACTGATCACCTTGATGGCGAGCGAGCTCAGCTACTACCTCCTGGTGGCGCAGACTGGCATCATCGAGAGCTTTGGCTCCGACTTATCACAAATTTTCACCCTCCCTCTGGGCGGTGCCATCGGCAGTCTGATCGCATATCGAAATTTTGGAGCGCTGAACACAACGCGTCGCAAAATCGCATTCCTTCTATTCGTGCAAGGGCTGCTCTCCCTGGCGTATCCAAACTTCGACCTGGTTACACTCTTCTTTCTCGGGCTCACGGTGGGGGCGCTGGCCCCGTTGTTTATTCACCTCTTTTCAAAAGATGAAATTTTCCCACTCATGCTGGCCCTCGTATGTGCTTACGCGACAGGAACCGCTCTATTTACCAGCCCACCCGAAGGAAGACGCCTCATCGCCATCGTCCTCAGCATGCTGGCCCTCGCCGCCATCACCGGACTTCAGCGCGACGACAACAAAATAAAAGAAACGGAAGCAACAGCAGGTTTAGGGATCGCTCCGTGCGGCGCAGCTCTATTGTTTCTGTGGGTCGCCCTTGATTCTAGTTTGTTTGAGATTCTGTCTCGTCATGAAAGCATGTCGATCTGGCGTGGGGAATATCGCCACCTCATCGTCCTGTTCCACAGTCTGGGCCTGTTCACCGCCTACGCGGTCCGCAATCGTTTCAAATACCACCACAGCAGCATCGCGCTGCTCTTTGTAACGAGCTACGCGCTTCTATTTTTCCAGCAAAACATGCTCCTTGCCATGATCTATCCCTTCGTGATCTCCTATTACAATTTCTTTCTTTTACGCTTATTGGTCAGCATTCGCAGCTTGCGAGTGCTCGGAGTATGCATGCTTTGTGCAGGCTGGATCGCCTCCGGGTTGGGGCTCATGGTCGCATTGAATCACCTTCTATTGATACCCGTAGCCTTGCTCCTCACTGGTTGCAGTATTAGCTTTTTATCTGAAGGATTCGCCACCCCAGGGCGGCGAAGAGAAGTTCCTCAACTGACAAAAATTCCACTCCGTCACGGAAAGTGGCAAGCCGAATAGGGAGAACTGTTCACATGCAGAGTTTCAGCGCTATGAGTTGCGGCCTGTTCCTTTTACTACTCTTCAGCCCTCTGTTAGCTAGCAGCGTTCCGCTTCAGATCGACAAAGAAAATACGCACATACAGGTCGATGTGAAAGCCACCGTGGGTTCCTTCATCGGAGAACTTGAGCGCTACAAATTAACAGTTGAAATTGACGAGGCTTCGCAAAGGATCAAAAGCAGCACACTCCAATTCGATTTTGAATATCTAGAAACCGGCGAGCCAAAACGAAATCGGCACATGAAGGACTGGCTTAACTACGACGTGCACCCCAAGGCGGAATTCAAACTCACCGCGCTGGACGCAACAGGCGAGACGACCGTCGCACAGGGATCACTGACGATTCATGGAGTAACGAAAAACATCTCCTTCCCCGTTGAAATTTCCCATGAGGAAGAGAACTGGACCATCGATGGGACCGCACACCTCGACTATCGCGATTTTGATCTGAAGAAAATTCGCATGGCCATCATGCTTACCGTGGTTCCTGAATTCGACGTTCTCATTCACATCGAAGCCAAGAGTGAGTAAGCGCCCCAAAAAGGTTAAGAGGCAAGTTAAGCGACGGGTCGGGTGTCAGAAACGGATCTTGATCTGAGAGCCATCGGATACCTCGCACTCTCCCGAACCTCCCCCGCTCATGCCTTCGGCCCGATTGTTTAATTCCATGCGGCAACGCATGCCGTTTCCACGATCCCCATTTAGAAAGGCGATGACCTTACCGGAGTAATGTTTGCGCAGGTAAAAATCCCAACCCGATCCCGACTCCCTGCTGGCGGGCGCATCCACAGTGCCTCGCATCCAAGGGTCTGCTTCGCCTGGTTTATGGTTCTGATCCCACAGGGTCCCCCAAGACGACATGATATTCCCCCTGACCGCTCGCCCTTGAGTTTCATTATTAATACGGACGAAATTTCCACGAAAGCGCTCACCTTCGGGACCCAAGGTAACGTTGACCACTCCGCCGTGAGCTTCATTACTGGCGTAGGAGATCTTGACCAGTTGAACCTCGCTGCTGTCAGGTTTCGACCACTCACCCGACATCATGCCTCGCTGGGGCGGCACCTTGGCGCAAGCCATGGAGGCAAGCATCACTCCGGCTACGGCGAACCTCAAAATTTTCGGGCATCGGTTGGAATTCTTCAAAGGACATCTCCTTTTTTGAAAAAAGTTTTAAGCATCCAAGACTGAACGCAAAGACTCGCCGAGAAGCTTCCCCGCATCGGCAGCGGGTTTCTCTTTGAGTTCTTTATTAAACACTTCCATGGCCACGGGACCCTGAAAGCCAATCTCTTCAAGCAGGGTCAACAGGGCCGTCAGGTCGATATCCCCTTCACCCAAAAGCAACCGCCTATGCATCGTCTCAAGCATGGCATTTTCTTCCGCCTGCTCAGGCGCATCATTCAATTGAAGACACAGAATTTTGTCACCCGGAATCGCACGCAAGAGTTTTTCATCGGGACCTGAACGATACCAATGCCAGCTATCGAGAAGGATACCACCATTGGATCGATCGGCTCGGCGCACAATCTCCCAGGCCGTAGCCAGATCGGGGATGCCTGACCAAGGCAGAAACTCCAAGGCCAACGCAATCCCGTAGCTCCTGGCGCGATCACAGGCCAAACCAAATCGCTCCACGGTTTCTTCCATCTTGGGAATCACTGGACCCAAGAAAACCGTGCAAGCCGACGTCGCCCCCAGCGCTCTTCCCGCTTTAAAAAGCCGATCCATCTCGGCGTTCGCAGCATCGAGATCCCCGGTCAACCACTGTGTCACCGCTTCGATCATGGGGATCTGCACATTCTTCTGGTTGGCCATGGCCTTTAGCTCTTCATCGCTCAAGCCTGACTTGCGCGCCTCGTCATACAGGCTGTACCAAAGTGAGATTCCCCCAAACCCACTGGCCGCCGCAATGTCGACGACATCAGAAAAACTCACCGGGGCCAGTGTCGATGGGCACAGTACACGCAGATTGTTCTTCAGCATGATTTTTCCTTAACGCCTGGTTTCTAGCGCTTGGGGGACTGCGGCGGAATATTAAATCCCGGTCCAGGCTGCCAGCCACTTTCTTGGATCAACTCGTAAACGTGCACCATGTTCAAGATGTCTTCGTCGTAGGAGAACCTACCGTTGCCGGCATAAATCAGCACGGAAATACCCAGGGCTTCGTAGTAGGTGCCGTCCGCACGCTGGCCGGGCAAGCGGTTTTGCCAACCGCTAATCAATTGATTTCCATCCACGGCGGTAAAGGTACGCGGAAAGCTCCAGCCTTCCAGTCCCGCCATACTTTCCACGAAGAACTTCTTCACATTCTCCAGTCCTTCGATTCGTCCCCAACCCTGATCGATGTAAACCACATCCTCGGTAAAAAACTCTTCCAAGGCATCCCAGGGCAATTCCTGGCGATCAATACGGTCACGTGTCGCAACCAGTCGATCATAAACCTCACGAATTTCACTTTCGGGAAAGACCATGGCAGCTCCCCTCACATCATGAACGCGATGAGAAATCGATTATGCGCCCGTTTGGAGATTTTGCACGACGCCGATGAAGGGCTGATAACAAATGCAATTGCGGCCATCGGATTTGGCTTGGTAGAGTGCCCGATCGGCGCAGGCCAATAGGTGTTCGCCCTGCTTTTGCGTGTTGATGGCGCTATTGGTGCTGGGCTTCCAGATAGAGACACCAATGGATAGCGTGACGTGGAAGGGTTGATCGTATCCATCTGGGATGGGGATGGCCTCGACGCAGCTGCGAATATGGTCGGCGATTTCCATGGCCTTCTCCACCTCACAGGCGGGAAGCAGCACAACAAACTCTTCTCCTCCATAACGTGCGACGCGATCGGTCTTGCGCAGCAGTTGATTGATCTGCTTTCCCACGACGCGCAGTGCTCGATCGCCGGCTTGGTGACCGTGGGTATCGTTCACATTCTTGAAGCGGTCCAAGTCCAGGAACAAGCAGGCCAGGGAATCCCCGGTGCGACTGGCACGCGAAAGTTCTTCAGCAAAATCGCGCTCAAAAGCGTGTCGATTCCCTACACGAGTCAACAGGTCGACTGAATTCATGCGCCGCAGACTTTCATGCGCCACGTTGCTATCGAGACAAACGGCGATGACGGAGGCCAGATGACTGACAAAGGTGAGATCTTGCTCGGTATCGAAACGGCTCGGGTCTCTGCTTCCCATGTGAAAACTTCCGATGAACTCGCCATTGCGAATCAAAGGCAGCATGGCCGCACTCTGAACCCGGCTTCCCTCAGTAAAGAGAGTCGCAGCCTCCAAGGACTCCAAGGGGCCAACCCATACTTGCCGGTCCTGGGGATACAGTTCTGAGAAAAACTGCTTCTCCGACTGAAAGTGCAGCGCGCCATCGACCCAGGGCAACTCCGCCTCTTCGATGAGCTCATTGATCTGGCGCATGGGATCAAAGAGCACCAAACTCGTCTCCTCGAGACCAAAGAAGTTATTGGCTTTGCCGAGCAACAAATCAAGCACACCGGCGAAGCTGCGGCAGGCCAACA
The DNA here is from genome assembly GCA_003353845.1 of Pseudomonadota bacterium. Classification (GTDB taxonomy): domain Bacteria; phylum Myxococcota_A; class UBA9160; order UBA9160; family JADFDR01; genus GLO-12. The sequence goes on from PIVT01000012.1 coordinate 25,335, forward strand.
ACATCAGCTCGAACTCTTGGAATCGGCTGAGAATGGAATGGTTCTGCTGGGCGTTTTCCGCCAACATCTTTACCTGGCGCTGCAGGCGCAAATTCTCGCGCCTGTAGACCTCCTGGGCATACTCTTCCATGGCCGGATCGGGCACCGCTTCAATAGTGGATGAATCGTCGGGGATGGCCTTCTACCTTATTCGAGGGTGTGTCGCGGACAGATTTGGCCTTAACTCTAATAATAAAAGCAGCACAAAATCAATAGAATTTTGTTCTATTTTAGGGACTCGGCGCAGAACTCGCCAACACATTCACGGATTTGGGGTCGAGTCCTGCTCATCCACTTTTCTCGACAGAAACCAAGCGATGAACTAATCCATATTCATTGGATCGAGGAAGGGGGGCTTCATGTACGACCTGCTGATTCGCAACGGCAAAATTGTCGACGGCACTGGCGCGCCTGCCTTTGTGGGCGATGTCGCTGTAACGGACGGGAAAATCGCTGCGGTTTCACCCGGCGCCTCCTCGCTCTCGGGTTCCGCCAAACGCGAAATCGATGCCCATGGACTCCTGGTCCTGCCGGGTTGGGTCGATACCCACTCCCATTATGACGGACAAGCGTCCTGGGACCCCTATTTAAGCCCGGCTTCCAATCACGGCATCACCACAGTCGTCATGGGGAATTGCGGCGTGGGCTTCGCCCCCTGCAAACCTGACGAGCACGAGATGCTCATCAATGTCATGGAAGACGTCGAAGACATTCCCGGCACGGCCTTAACCGAAGGCATCCAATGGGAGTGGGAGAGCTTTCCCGAGTTCATGGATGCCTTGGAGCGCAAGCCCCACGCCATTGATATCGCCGCCCAAGTGCCCCACTGCGCTGTGCGCACCTACGTCATGGGCGAGCGCGGTGGCCAGGAAGTAAACGCCAGCCCCGAAGAAATTGAGCAAATGGCTGACATTGTGCGAGACGGTCTGAAAGCGGGTGCCTTGGGCTTTACCACCTCGCGCACGAAATACCACACGACACGCGCTGGTGTTGCCATGCCGGGCACCTACGCCCATGAAGACGAGTTGATGGGCATTGGCAAAGCCTTTGGCGAAGTAAAATCTGGAACCTTCGGGCTCGTGGCTGATTTCGATCACTGGGAACGGGAAATGGAGTGCTTGAAGAAGATCTCCATGGACAACCACTGCCCGGTGGCCTTCGTCCTCTTCTTCCGCAAAGAAAGCGACTGGCAGCGCGTGGCGGCACAGTTGGAATACGCGAAACAGGCCAACGCCCAAGGCGCGCAACTCATCCCCCATGTAGGCGCACGACCCGTGAACATCTTGATGGGTTGGGATGCCACCATGAATCCCTTCCTCTTCCACCAGAACTACGGACCTCTGGCCCCGCTGCCCCGCGAAGAGCGCTTGGCCAAGCTGCGCGACCCGGAAATTCGAAAAGCCATTTTGGCTGAAGAAGTTGCCTTTACCGGCGATGACTTCCTCGACGATCTCGTACACGACTTCACCAAGCTCTACGACTTCTGTAAACCGGGAGAGCGAGGCTCGATTCCCAACTATGAGCCCGGGCCCGAACTCAGCATTCAAAGCCTGGCCGACCAAGCTGGCGTACAGCCCCGCGAATACGCCTACGACGCCATGTTGCGTCACGACGGCACCAATCTGCTCTACTCTCCTTGTTTTGGCTACGACCAGGGCGATCTCTCACGCCAGATCACGACGCTGGAAGATGAGAACTCCGTCATCAGCCTGGCCGACAGTGGTGCACACAGCGGCGTGCTCTCCGATGTGAGTGTTCCCACCTCCCTGCTTTCTTATTTTGTGCGCGATCGCGTGGCGGTATATGGCAAGGACAAAGCCTTCGAGTTGGAATGGGCTGTCAAGCTGCACACCCACGACACGGCCAAAGCGGTGGGCCTGCTCGACCGCGGGGTCTTGGCGCCAGGCATGAAGGCCGACATCAACCTGATCGATTTCGAGACCCTTGAGGTGCAGCGCCCACAAGTAGTCTTCGATTTACCGGCGGGGGGACGGCGCGTGTACCAGGAAGCCGATGGCTATGTGGCCACCCTCGTCATTGGTGAAACCATCATGGAGTACGGCAAGTCGACGGGTGCCCTGCCCGGCAAGTTGATTCGAGGGCATCGCGCCGCGCCTTCGGTCTAAACCGCTGCGACTCTGCGACTGCTGCGGCTCTGCGCTCAGTCTTCATCGTCTAGAAGCAGGCGATTCAATCGCTCGGTGGCATCGTAAAAGCCATCGATCAGCTCGGACATCACGTCTTTGGCCGGGCGGATCTGCTTCATGGACCCCACCACCTGCCCCACCGGGTTGAAAGCCACGGGCTGCGCTTTGTCCGCATAGGTTGTAGTGCGCATAATCATGTCGATGGTAACCATGCCCTGCAGTGGCATGGGTAAAGGATCGGGGGTATCCGGTCGTTCCCAAGCCTCGGTCCAGTCGTTGCGCAGCAAGCGTGCCGGTTTACCCGTGATGGAACGCGTGCGAACGGTATCTCGACTGCTCGCCGCCAAGTAGGATTCTTTCTGTTCAAGCTGCCCTGAGGCCTCTTTTGCAGTCAACCAAATGGAACCCGTCCAAACACCTGACGCCCCCAAGGCCATGGCCGCCGCCACTTGCCGACCCGAACCAATGCCCCCGGCTGCCAATACGGGAAGCGGGGACACGGCATCCACGACTTCGGGCCACAACACAATGCTGCCCACTTCCCCCGTGTGGCCTCCGCCCTCTGTCCCCTGGGCGATCACCAAATCCAAGCCTGCGTCCTTGTGCTTCAGCGCTTGATAGGCACTTCCACACAGGGCACCCACCTTGCGCCCTGTGCCTTGGATCAAGCGTGTGATCTCCGCGGGCGGCGTACCCAGTGCGTTGGCGATGAGCTTGACTCGATCATGTGACAGGGCCACTTCGACTTGGGGCCTCCCTGTGGCCAGGGTCCAACCCAGCAGACGATCGGTTTTCTGATCCTCGGGCATTTCGGGCACGCCCGCGTCGGCCAGGAGTTTGGCAGCAAAATCGCGATGCCCTTGTGGAATGGCAGCGCGCAGCTGCGCTTCGAGTTTTTCGGGATCCGCCTCTCCCATGCCTTCGTACTTGCCCGGGATCACGGTATCCACCGCATAAGGGTGATTCCCGATGTGCTGATCGATCCACTGCAGTTCTGTTTCGAGTTCGTCCGGCGTAAAGCCCACGGCCCCCAACACGCCGAGACCCCCCGCACGGCTGACTTCCACCACCACATCGCGGCAATGGGTGAAGGCAAAGATGGGAACGTCGATTCCAAAGAGGTCGCAAAGATTCGTGTGCATGAACTAGAGCCTATTGAACTCGGGCGGGGCCGCCAAGATGTTGTAAGTTATTCCTACACCACTCGATGTCCTGGCCTGTAAGACCCTACTGCGAGGTGCAACCCTGGAACGCTTACCCTCCTCACGCCTCTTTTCTCCTTCTCTTCACCTTTTTCTACTGCCGGCCTGCCTGCTGCTCTTGTGTGGGCTTGTCTTCTCGGGCTGTTCCAAAGAACCCACCTCTCCCGTAGAAGAAGTACGGGCCCTGCTTAAAGAGGCCGAGTTGGCCGCAGAAACAAAGGAGATCAAGATCATCAAAGAGATGATCTCGGAGAATTACGCCGACGCACTGGGGAGAAACAAAGACGATCTAAAGAAGGTTCTGGCCTACCACTTCTTGCGCAACCAATCCATGCACCTGGCCGTCCGCGTGGATTCCATCACCCTGCTTCCCTCGGGCGAAGTCGAGGGAGTCCTGTTCGTGGCCATGGCCAACACACCCATCTCTTCCTTCGAAGAGTTAGCCAACCTGCGCGCCTCCATGTACCGATTTGATTTTCGCTGGATCAAGGAAGGCGGCAAGGAGTGGAAACTCATTGAATCCAGCTGGCGGCGAGCCAATAGCTCAGATTTTCTCGAGTAATTTCGGGCCCCATTCCAACAAATCGCAAAACCTTCCCACAGGCTCAACCTTTTACATACCCTTTGTCCTCGAAGTGCAATCCAATCTGAGAGAAATCTGGGTTGGATTGGCATCCCACTTGATTCCTTCACGCTTATGATCGCCAGCATTGCCATCGGCTTGGCCGTCGCCGACATCATCATTTTCCCGGCGGCCATTACGATCCTCATGAGGCGACGCGAGAAAAAAGAAGCAGAAACCAACTACTAAGAAGAAGAGTTGCACACCAAACTGGCTATCACCCACTCACCGGTCGACACCCAAACTGAATAGTTTCAACCTGGCAACCATTGCCCGTTAAGAAAGAGCGCGCTTTTTCGAGCGCACGACCCCCACGTACACACGTTAAAACCCCTATAAACCTAGACTTAATATGAATTTTACAAGCCTGCCTTACAGCCCTTGGCGCACCCTCAAGAAGTCTAACTCTCTCCACACAGATCCCGCCAAGATGATCACATTAAAGTGTAACTCTCTATTCCCATTCCCAAGATCATCCCCACGGGTGCCGTCAGCAAAGAAAAAGGAAAACTTTTCCTAATCGATGTTTACGTTATTTCTCGAAAATTTAGGCCGCCTTGTTGCGTGTTGCTGATGCATAAGTGCCTGTTTTTCAGGGATAAAGATATATCGGCTAAGGGTTTTCTGTGGCATAACAGATCGAGCTAAGTGGGTAACTACCACTAGCACGACAAGCCTTCTAGACGCGTTGTCTTGGGGCATATCAATTGCAATTGATTTTTTTGGAGGAGAAAAAATTATGAAGAATGCATTCGTGCGTTTCATCAAGGAAGAAGAAGGTCTTGAAATGTTGGAGTGGGCCGTTGTTGCTGCTCTCTTCGTAGGCGTTGGTTCCACTGCATGGAGCACCCTGCAGGGCCAGATCGGTACCTCTCTCGCTGGCTACAGCGGTGATCTCGCCAACACTCCATAAGGGTGAAGAGAACACTGTCTCGCCTGGAAGTTTATCAGGCGAGCAGCCCGGCTTTGTAATGCAGATAGGAAACCCGACATGAGTGAAAACGTCGCACAGACAATGAACTCGCCGGTATTAGCGGTGAACCCAACGGAAGGATCTTCTTTATTCGGATCTCTTGCGCTGGCCGCTGCTGTTTCGTCTGCATTTATCTGGTCAGGTAAAGAACTGCCGCTGCTGAATTTATATTTGGCAGCGGCGGTTCTCTTATTTGTGGTCGAGGAAGACTTGCGTCGACGACGCATTCCCAACCTGGTCACCATGCCGGCCTTTCTACTGGCCCTGGCTCTTTCAATTTTCAACGCAGGTCTACCAGGACTTCTCAGCGCATTGCTGGGAGCCGGCGTCGCCTTCGTGTTTTTGTTTCCCGTCTTTATCATGCGCTGGATGGGAGCAGGTGATGTCAAAGCGCTCATGGTATTTGGCGCGATCTGGGGGCCGTCTCCACTGATCGGCAGCCTGTGGTGGATGTTGATCGTCGGAGGAATGCTCGGCATCGGAATCATCACCTACCGGGGCGGACTATTGGATCTGATCAAGCGTTGGTGGCAGTCACTCCGCATCACTCTTTTGACGCAGAACATTACCTACATAAGTTCTAAGGACGAATCCATCTCCCACGGCGGATTGCCATTTGGATTGGCCATTGGACTCGGAGCAGTCGCATTTCAACTTTGGGGGCTTCCATGGACATAACCAGAATCTTCAAACAAACCCATCGTCAGGAATCTGGCACCACCATGCTAGAGACAGCCATCGTACTTCCAGTCCTTCTAGTGATGCTCTTTGGGATCATCGAATCTGGCATCTTGTTTGGACGCTTTCTGACCGTTACCAACGCAGCCCGAGAAGGTGCTCGTATCGCTATCGTCTTCCAACCGACTTGCGATGCAACCCAAGTCGAAAATTCCGTCCGAGCAACTGTAAAGGCTTACACATCATCCGCTGGTATTACGACCAATGACGGTGAGGTCAGCATCCTCGGCGCCTGCACCGGGCCGGATAATAGTGCGACTGTGACTGTTAACCATGCCTACAACTATCGAGTGCTTGATGCCTTGGCACCCGCACTATCCTCCCCGGTCAACGTTTCGGGAAGTTCGACAATGAGAAATGAGTAAAGAGAACTAATGGCGGAGTTGGCCAAAAGCCAAAACGCGAAATAGAGAGGGGTAAAGAAAATGCGTGATAAACAAGTAATGATTTCCTTAGTGTTAGCACTCATCCTTGGGCTTGGGGCCGCGTTCTCGGCTCGTAGCTGGCTGAAACAACAAATTCCAGCAGCCATCTCGGCCAAAGCCGTAGAGACACAAACCATCGTCACCATGCAGACCGGCGTTGGTGTAGGGGCCATCCTGACCAAAGAGCAACTCAAGATCGTGGATTGGCCTAAGAGCTATCTACCTGAGGGCGCCTACTCCACGATCAGAGAGGTTGAGGGACGTGTCGTAAAGATGCCCTTGACCAAAGGGGACCCGGTTCGCGAAGCCAGCTTGCTTCCCAAGGGATCTCAAGGTGGGCTGGTTGCAGTCATCGACAAGGACATGCGCGCTGTTTCTGTAAAGGTAGACGCCGTGATTGGTGTCGCCGGCTTTGTTACCCCTGGATCTCGCGTAGATGTGCTGGCCACACTTCGTCGAGTCGATCAGAAGAACAAACTTCCCTACTCCATGGTCATCTTGCAGGACGTTCGCGTACTGGCCATCGACCAGAAACTCGAAGAAGCCAAGAAGGGCGAGGCCACTGTCGTCAGCGTAGTGACACTTGAGGTTAAGCCCGAGCAAGCCGAGCAGCTCACCTATGCCGCACATGAGGGTCGCTTGCAACTCGCCATGCGCAATCCGGGTGACCGCGAAACCGTAAAGACACGCAGCACTGGTGTTTCTGATCTGTTGCCCTCTCGCTACCGAAGTCGTGCCGCTGCGCCGACCGGAAGCCCTGTTGAAATTATCAAGGGTGCTCGCGTATCGATGAAGAATTACTAATCGGAACACACCGGAGAAGCGCACCATGTTTTTGGACGAAAAGCAGGTTGGCACTGTAGCTGAACGATGGACTGGAGATAGTAAGATGGAAACTGAACTTTCACGGCGAGCACTTGAATGGCTAACGACCCTATTTGCCCTGCTCTTTGCCTTGGCAATGGCATCCACTCAACCCGCCTTCGCCGATGATCTGGGAGAAGGCGAGGGAGAGTTGATTGTCATGGTTGAGGAGGGAGACCCCCTCGAAGGCCCAGAGGCTCCCGTGACAAGGCTCGATATCAAATCGGGGAAGGTCATCCTGGCCAAACCCTTCGGCATCAATGACCACCTTCGCGAGTTGCGGATTGAAGAAGGCAAATCCGTTTCCGTCGAAACTGCGTATCGCATCAAACGCGTTTCCGTCGGAGACCCCGAAATCCTCGACGTTGTCGTGATGGGCAAGCGCGAACTGCAGTTTGTCGCCAATGGCCTTGGCGCAACCAATGTCCTGGTATGGGATCAAGACAATAATGTAGCTGCCGTTATCGAGGTAAGCGTCGGAACAGCGCTGGCTCATATCAGTTCACAATTGCGAGAAGTGCTGGGGAATGAACAAATCGAGCTCAAGAATGCTGGCGATTCAGTCATCCTCCACGGAAACGTATCCACTGCTATCGCCATGGAACAGGCCATTGAAGTCACCAAGGCGTTCCTGCGGAATACTGGCGACGAAGACAACGAGGAAGCTGACGAAGAGGATCTGGAGCAGCGCGTTGTCAATCTGCTTGAGGTCGGCGGTGGCCACCAGGTCATGCTCGAGGTTCGCATCGCCGAGATGGATCGCACCATCACACGCAACCTCGGCACGAATTTCAATATTTTCGACATCTGGAATGGGAACGAGTTCATTATTCGAAACACCCTCGGCGGGATCGCTGCCTCTAGCGCAAACCTCGGCATTACCGGCATTGGCAGCGACAGCCTCTATAGTTTCTTCTTTGAAGTGTTAGAGAGAAATGGCTTGGCCAAGTTATTGGCCGAACCCACGCTGATTGCACGAAGTGGTGAGAGCGCCAACTTCTTAGTGGGTGGGGAGGTCCCCATCCCGGTTGTTCAAGGTGGCGACTCGGATGCCGTTACCATTGTGTACAAGGAATTTGGTGTCGGTCTAGAGTTTTCGCCCACGGTTCTTTCCTCGGATCGAATCCACTTGGTTGTGAAACCCGAAGTGAGCGAACCTGATTTCAACTTTGGCACAACTGTACGCGGCACAACCGTTCCCGGTTTCATCACCAGGCGCGCCTCAACCACCATTGAATTGGGCGACGGGCAGAGCTTTGCCGTGGCCGGTCTTCTCAGAGACAATGTGATCGAATCCGTCGAGAAGTACCCGATACTCGGAGATGTTCCCATCCTGGGCATCCTCTTCCGCAGCACCAAGTTCGAAAAGAAAGCAACCGAGCTCGTCATTATTGTGACGCCTCGCATCGTCAAACCCGTTGAAGCCGACTCCCTGGCTATCCCAACGGATCACTTCATCGAACCCAGTGCTGCCGAGTGGTTTTTGCTCGCACGCCTGGAAGGTGGTGGCACTACCCCGGCTGAAGAGAACGTAGAACAAACCCAACCACAGCAGAGCTATCAGCCCATGAGCCCTGGCGGTGGCATTATCGGAAATGCCGGACATCGCGTAACTGCAGAACCCAAGTTGCAAGAGACTGAGGAGTAAGATCAATGTCGAAGAAACTATTATTCCCATTACTGATGATTGCAGCTCTGTCTCTAGCAGGCTGCTCCATTCTATATCCATCGGCTGTGAGTGAGAATTGGGGCTCATCCGTGGCGCAGAACGCAAACCAGCAGGTCGCAGATCCAGAGGGCAGCGGACCGGAGAACGATCCAGGAGCTTCTTCTGACGGTACGACGACCTCCAAGAGCATGAAGAGGTTGCGGACTGAACAAATCAAGCCACCGGTTACGGGCGGCTCTAAATCAATTGTCGAAAAAAGGATGTAAGAACGGAGAACTGGGGACGTCATGGGTAAAGTGCAACAGAGAAATCAGAATAGAAGGCATCGTGAGCAGGGTGTGACCATGCTGTACGTGGCCATCGCCATGGTTGGGCTGCTTGGATTCGCTTCGCTTACTGTCGATATCGGCATCGCTTTTACGGCCAAAACACAGGCCCAAGCAGCCGTTGATGCCATCGCCCTGGGCGCTGCAGCCAACATGATTGATGTCGATGGTGCTGCAGCCGTTGTCACACAGAGTGACAGCGAATTGGCTGGCATCACTGTGGCTAGCGAAAATCATGCTTTTCCCAATCCTTCGCTAAGCATCAGCGCTAACGATTTAACTTTCGGAAACTGGGATTTCGATACCCGCACGTTAGATGACTCGGTTGATTTAAATAACCCCGACCAAGTCACGGCGGTTACGGCCAGCCTCCAACTCAACGGGGTTCAAAATCAAAGTGTCCCCGCCGTCCTCTCACGCGTTCTCGGACGCACCAGCTTCAACGTGGGCTGCACTGCAACGGCCTACCTGGGTTTTGCTGGAGACCTCGGGCCGGGCGAAGTTGATCTGCCCATTGCCATTCCTTGTTGCTTGATCGGTGGCTGCGAAGGTGGGTACTGCGGAGGAGACGTTGCTCCCGTAGTAAATCAGTGCCCTCTTGAAACAGCTCAAGCCCGCGCTGATTCCACCGTGAGCTGTATCCAGTTTTCAAATACAGCGGACCAGACGGGCTGCTGGACCCAATTTGACGGAATGTCGCCAAGCGTCAATACCAATCAACTCACAAGTATCGTGAATAACGGCAATGGCGACAGTGTCGAAGCAGATGAGAATATCTACCTGGACAATGGTGAAAAGACTCCGGTGATGAAGGACATTTACGATCGCTTTTACGGAGAGGGTCTCTTTCAGGATAACCCTGCAGGCAGCGACACTGACGGTGATGAGATCATTGATTCCTGGCTCATCCAGTTACCTGTCGTCACCTGCCAGGATTCAGATCACTGCGCCAAGGGGGAGCCCGCACCCGTTAAAGGATTTGTATGCGCTGAAGTTCGCGAGGTCATCGTGTCCGGGAACAACAAGACCATTCGACTTAATTTTGTTTGCCCACAATCAGATCCCACTCGTTACGCAAAATGCTTACAGAACGGGGCATCGACAACGGGTGGAGAAGATTTTGGAATACGGGCCACGATCCCCGTATTGGTGAAGTAGGAAAAGGGGTAATGCAATGATTGAAACATCTTTTATCGTTTATGCAGATAACGAGGGGCTCGCCGTAGAAATCACGGATCAGCTTGAGCGTATCCAGGGCGTCCAAGTCGTGAGTACCGACACTGATCCTGCATCCCTGGCCAATAGTTTATTGATCACCAGTCCAACAGCGATTTTTGTGGAACTGGGCGAGAAATCGGACGTGGTACTCGATGCCTATGAATCGTGCCCCGAGCCTCGCCCGGCGCTGATCCTGCGTGGCGAGCAGAACGACACCTCTCTCCTACTGCGGGCTATGCGTATCGGTGCTAAGGAATTTTTTGGCACGGACATGACCACCGATGAACTCTCTGCCTGCATCGACAAACTCAGGCCGCAATCGGCACCCACGGCGCGGCTTGGCGACAGAGACGGAGCAGTTTTTGCGGTTGCCGGTGCCAAGGGTGGACTGGGTTCCACCACGGTGAGTTGCCAATTGGCCTCGGCCTTGGCACGACATGGGCGTGTTGCCATTGTCGACTTGGAGTTGCGCTCCGGTGACGTCTCGCTGTTCTTCGATGTCAAGCCTTCCTATTCCCTGGCCGACCTGGGAAATGGTGACCAATTAGATCTCACCTACCTGCGAACCATTTTGGAAACTCATCCCTGCGGTGTTCGCATCCTCGCCGCCCCAGAGCGAATCGAGGACATCGACCTGGTAGACATCCATCGCTTGGAGCGTGTCATACAGCTACTGCAGCGAGATTTCGACTGGATCATTCTAGACGTACCCAAGGGTTGGGATGAGGTCAGCTTGCGCGCTGCCGACCTCTGCGATCAATTTCTATTGATAACTGATTTCGAGGTTCCCGCACTGCATCATACGCGCCGACACCTCGACATTTTGGAGAGGCTGGGACATAGCAAGAAAGTTCGCATCATCGCTAATCGCGAGGGCGATCGCGTAAGCGTATCCACCAAGGATATTGAAGCCTTCCTTAAACGAGCTCCCGACGCTGTGATCCCCAATGATTTCCCCAGCGCCGCAGCCAGCATTGATCGCGGTCAACCCGTCTCCAATGTGGCGCCTCGCTCGAAACTAGCCAAGGCCTTTAAAACCTTGGCGGAAGACGTGCATGAGTGGGCTGGCCAAGACCGGCCTGGCAAACCGAAAAAGACGAGCTTTGACAACTTCCTCGGAAAAATGAAAGGTCGAAAACATGGGACTGCTTGACCGCTTAAGAAGTGATACTGCGACCTCGGAGCCCCTGCACTCGGGGAGCGGGACCAAGAAGAGCCGCAAAGACAAGAAGGCCGTAATCGTCGCTGACCCCGTATCTACTAGAATTGCGAAGATCAGAGAGCGATCTTCTGAAGAGGCCGCCGCGCAAGAGTTGAAATCGCAGGTGCATAATGCGCTGTTTGACTTGCTGGATCTTTCGCGCATGGCCAAGGTCAGCCCCGAGCAAGTGCGCGAAGATGTGGCCAATGCAACACGCATGGTACTTGAATCCAAGAATCTGTTGCTCAGCTTGGAAGAGCGCGAAGCCCTGGTCAGCCAGATTCAGGACGAGGTATTCGGACTGGGTCCCTTGGAGCCCCTGCTACAAGACCCCACCGTGAGCGACATTTTGGTCAACGGCCCGGACAGCATCTACGTTGAGCGCCGTGGTCAAATCTATCGAACGGTCGCTCGCTTTAAGGATGATACGCACTTGATGCGCATCATTGAGAAGATCGTTTCAGGGGTCGGTCGACGCGTCGATGAAACCACGCCCATGGTAGATGCTCGCTTAGCCGATGGTTCACGTGTCAATGCCATCATCCCGCCCTTGGCCCTCGATGGACCCATGATGTCCATTCGTCGCTTCCCCGCCGACCCGCTTATGATGAGCGACTTGATCGAAGTAGGAACCGTCACCGAGGAAATTGCAAAAATCATCAATGGCGTAGTGCATTCCCGTTTAAACGTGTTGATTTCAGGAGGTACGGGTTCCGGTAAGACCACCCTCTTAAACATCGCGTCGGGATACATCCCCAGTACTGAGCGCATTGTCACCATTGAGGACTCCGCTGAGCTTCAACTCAAGCAAGAGCATGTGGTTCGCCTGGAGACCCGCCCTGCCAACTTGGAAGGCAAAGGTGCGGTGACTCAGCGAGAGTTGGTGATCAACAGTCTGCGTATGCGCCCGGATCGCATTGTCGTAGGCGAGGTTCGTGGCCAGGAGGCCTTCGACATGTTGCAGGCCATGAACACGGGCCACGATGGATCTCTCACTACGATCCATGCCAACACACCGCGCGATGCCATCTCTCGTATCGAGAACATGGTGGCCATGTCCGGCTACGACATCCCACAAAAGGCCATTCGCCAGCAAGTTGCATCAGCCATCAATGTGGTGATTCAACTCGTGCGCTTGAGTGATGGTCGCCGTCGCCTGACTAGCTTACAAGAAATCACGGGTATGGAAGGCGACGTCGTCACCATGCAAGAGATCTTCACCTTGGAGCAAAAGGGCCTCGATGAAGAGGGTAAGGCCATCGTTGAGGTGGTTCCGACGGGAATTCGGCCACGCTTCGCAGAAAAGTTGGAGCAATACGGCTGTGAAATACCTGATGATATTTTTGAACGGAAGCAGGCCTGACGCCAGGGGGAGGTAGAGCACTGTGACATCATTCTTCTATGTACTCATATTTCTAGCGGTCTTTACCGCTGCCGAAGGAATTTTATTGCTGCTGTCCGGGCGGCAGGACGCCAAGCGGCGCGCCTCTGCCAAGAAGCGCATGGACCAGCTTTCGCGTCACATTCAGTCCCCCAAGGCCGCCGCCCATGAAGCATCCTTGCTTCGCAAGGAAGGGAAATCTCATGGTCTTTTGGATTCCTTGTATGCACTAATCCCGGGCAAGAGCTGGCTTGAGCTGACTCTTTATCGAGCCGACATTCCGTCTCCCCCGAATCAGTTCGTTCTCCTTTCCGTCCTGATCGGTCTCATGGGTTACCTGGTTGGATCCATCGTTTTTGAGAGCTTCGGACTCGGCGTCCTCATGAGTGCTCTCGGGCTCCTCCCTATTCTCTCTGTCCTGAAAAAAGCATCGAAACGCCGCCAGCAATTTGAGGCGCAATTCCCCCAAGCGCTTGAACTCGTCACCCGCGCCTTGCGTGCAGGTCACTCCATCCTCTTCGGTTTTCAGCTGGTAGGGGAAGAGATGGGCGAACCTCTCTCGTCTGAGTTCTTACACGTGGCCGAGGAGATCAAGCTTGGAAAGGACATTAGCGATGCCTTAGCCAACCTGGCCTACCGCGTTGACGTTGCCGATCTCGCCTATTTCAACACGGCCGTCATGATACAACGCGAGACGGGCGGAAACCTCGCAGAGCTTCTCGACAATTTGGGCTACGTGATTCGAGATCGCTTCAAGCTCTTTGCCAAGGTTCGATCCCTCACGGCCGTTGGAAAATGGACGGCCAATATTCTTGGCCTCTTCCCTCTCTTTATGGTGGGCATACTCACCTTAACGGGTGCTGAATTCATTTCCAGACTTTGGGAGACACCCGAGGGCCACATGATGGCGGCCGTAGCCGCTGGCCTGGTGATTGTTGGCTACATACTCTGCCTGCGCACCGCGCAGATCGAAGTTTAGGAACACCGGAGGATTCCCATGGCTGTATTTACCTTATTACTTGTCCTCATGAGCTTGGCCTTGGCCACTGCCTTTATTCGTACGCGACAAGCCACACCGGCACGCGATCGCCTGGTGCGCCTGGCCGATGGATCCAGAGCTCCTATTCAGCGCCGAAACCAAAGCGCAGGGCTCCTGCGCGAAGACCATCCAACATGGATGCTGCGGATCTTCAACGAGCTTTCGAAACTGCGATCTGAACCTGAAGCCCGTACACACCGTCTTGCACAACGACTCACAGAGGCGGGGTTTCGACGTCCCTCCGCAGTGACCAGCTACTTAGGGACAAGACTCATCATTGCGCTTGGCCTTCCCTTATTGGTTACGCTCATTCCTGCCACCTGGGAACTCGACCACACCCAGATGCTCATTGTACTTGGCACTGCGACGGGCTTCGGATACGTCCTTCCGAGCTATTGGGTCGACCGGAAGCGAGCCGCTCGGCAACGTGCCATTGAACACAGCCTCCCGGACGCCTTGGACCTGATGGTAATCTGTGTCCAAGCGGGTTTAGGGATTACCGCGAGTATTGCTCGTATCACGCGAGAACTCACGGATGCACACCCCATCATGGTTTCCGAATTTCAACTCTGCCTGTTTGAAACGCACGCCGGGAAATCCACTACTCAGGCCCTGCGCTCCATGGCAGACCGCACAGGAGTCAGTGAGCTAAGCACCTTGGTAGCCATGCTCATTCAAACAGAACGTTTCGGTACCAATATCGCAGACACTCTGCGGGTACATGCGGATTCCATGCGCTCGCGCCGCATGGAGCGCGCAGAGGAACTTGCAGCCAAAGCACCACTGAAAATGCTCTTTCCGACGACACTTATCTTCTCCTCAACGCTACTAGTGACTATGGGGCCGGCGATGAGTCAAATCTTTAGCATCTTCAATAATCAATAATGGGTTTCGGTTTTAAGGAGTTTCCCGTGCAGTACCAAAACAAGTTCTTTTCAGGTTTCGTCGCAGTGGCTTTCAGTCTCAGCTTGTCCGGTTGTGCCAGCCTGGGCTTGGATAACGGTGGTCCCGGAGAATACGACGCCATGAAAGCAGCCTCCCGGTACAATTCGGTATCTAGCGCGCCTCGCGCGGAAGACATGGGGAAGCAGCCTACCGCTGCAGATCGCCTAAACGAGGGCGATCAGAATCGAGATAAAGGCAACCTGAAAGAAGCGGTGCTCGCCTATTTACGCGCCGCTTCACTCAATCCGAAAGACATGACCCCCACGTTGCGCATTGCCTATCTCCAGTTGACAGGGGATTCCTCACTGGCTGAGCAGAGTTTTTTCGAGATCACCGAGAAAGATCCCGAGTTGACGGAAGCATGGTTGGGCCTGGGCTTGGCACAGTTTGCGCAAGGCAAGGCTGCCGATGCACGCACTTCTCTTGAAAAGGCGGTCGAGTTATCTCCCAATGCTGTTTCCATCCGCACACCGCTGGGTGCCGTTTATGATCAATTGGGCGAACACGCTTTGGCACAGGAACAATTTACCATTGCCTTGGCTGCCAAGCCCCATGGCATTTCTGAGCTCAATAACCTCGCCGTATCTCTAATGATGAGTGGAGACCATCAAAGTGCAGAGGTTTATCTGCGAAAAGCGCTGATGGTCAACGATGAAAACGAGGCCACCCTGAACAACCTGGGTTTGAGCCTCGGATTCCAAGGGCGAAGCGTCGAGGCCATCGAAGTCTTTACGCGCGCGGGAGATCGACAGTCCGCATTCAACAACTTGGGATATGTCTACTTCCTGAACGGTAAGAATGAAGAGGCCGTCAACGCTTACGAGCGTGCGCTATTGATCGGCGGAGAGCACGATAAAACCATTCTCAAGAACCTGCGCGACGCACAAGCCGCTCAGCTCAGTGCGCAAGAATTAGCGCAAAGCAATGAAGTAGAAACAGCACTGATACCCTGATTTTTCGGAGAAGAAAACCGTCCTAGCTGTGCTGACGATTCCCACCGGACAGGCTCAAGCCCAGCAAGCCGCACATGAGCAAGAGAAGGGTTCCGGGCTCGGGCACTGCGGAGAATTCGCCAGTGGCTTGCTCGCTCTGCCCTGGCAGCACGGGCTGGATAGCGGATTGCGAGGGGAGTAGCTCGAGGCTCCCGGCTTCATCGGTGACCGTCAAGTCGCCACGCTGATCGACTTCCAAATCGGAACGCCAATTATTGACCGTGAATGCCTGCACCGACGCTGCAGCGAAAAGCAGTGTTAGGAGAAGCATGGATCGTTTAATAAATCTGTGCCGCAACATGAGTAGATCCCGTAACCAAGATTGACGAGCCCCTACTAACTCTTCTCGGTTACGCGCTGGGTTTAATTAACGGATTTGCGGACGGTAGTGTTAGAAACAGGAAAAGATGGGTTACAATGAGCCTTTAATCGGCAAAAACCACTATTTTTGTCGGCTCAGGAGCAAAACTGTCGCACCCTGTACGCAGCCTGTGCGCAGGCGATGAAGCGCCTCATTGGCCTGTTCCAGAGGGAAGCACTCCACTTGGGTACGGACGGGAACCTCGGGAGCCAGGCGAAAAAATTCGAGGCCATCTTCACGAGTCAGGTTGGCGACGGAACGCAGCACGCGCTCGCCCCATAGCAAGTCATAATCAAAGGCGGGAATCGGGCTCATGTGGATTCCTGCGCACACCACCACTCCAGCCTTCTTTACAGCACGCAAAGCCAGTGGCACCAAGGCGCCCACGGGCGCAAACAAAATGGCGGCGTCCAGCGGTTCGGGTGCTGCCTCATCTGAATTCCCGGCCCAGATGGCCCCGTGCTGGAGTGCAAAGGCCTGGGCATCAGCATCACCCGGTCGCGTAAAGGCGTAGACCTTGCGGCCCTGGGCCCGCGCTACCTGCGCAATGATATGCGCCGCCGCACCAAAACCGTAGATCCCCAGGTTCTCGCCCTCCCCCGCCATACGATAGGAGCGATAACCAATCAAGCCTGCACATAACAAAGGGGCGGCTTCGGCGTCGCTGTATCCATGGGGAATGGGAAAACAGTAACGCGCATCGGCTACGGTAAATTCGGCGTAGCCTCCGGCGCGTTGATAGCCCGTAAAACGCGCGGCATCGCATAAGTTTTCATGGCCCGTCTGACAGGGATCGCAACAACCACAGGTCTCCCCCAGCCAAGGCACACCCACGCGCTGCCCCAAAGACAATCCCGAAACCTCCGAACCCAATCCTTCGATCTCACCCACGATCTCATGCCCTAGAACAAGTGGGGTCTCCGGCTCGCGCAGGTCGCCATCAACAATGTGCAGATCCGTTCGGCAAACACCGCAGGCCAAGACGCGCAGGAGAACTTCCTTGGCACCTGGCTTTGGCTTCGGTAGGTCGACACAGCGCAGTGGTGTTCCAACGCGCTCAAACACCATGGCCTTCATAGTCATTATTCCTTTCTCAAATCAAACTTCTCCAACACAGAATACACCGGACCCGTCGAGGTTAGAACACTGCGAAACAAAACCACCTCACCGGCCTGTTCAGTGATTGCCCCCACCTCTAGTTCCCCAGCGAGATTGGCAAGACGAGTTTTTCGGGGAAAGCGCGCCAGCGTAATATGGGGACGGAAAGGTCGCGCTTCCGCCGCCAGGCCTGAAGCACAGACCGCCCGCTCCACAGCCTGTGCCAAACCCTGCAATGGCTCTGGAGGCTCAAGTCCAAGTGCTATCACACGTGGCCGACTCGCTGAGGGGAAGACAAAAGGAGGGGTCAAGTGGAAAGAGAACCTGGCTGAGTTCGCGAGTTCAGCCTTCAAGTGCTGAGCCAGAACCGGAATTCGCTCAGACTCAAGCTGGCCGAGGAAGCGCAAAGTCAAGTGAAGATTCTCAGGGCGAACCCAGCGCAGGCGAGTTTCCGGAAACTGGCCTTGCAATTCATCGCGCATGCCAGCGGCGCGCCGTTGCGTCTCTTCACTTAAGGGCAAGGCGATAAAGGCGCGAAGGGAGGGGGTCGCCTCCTTCTCGGTCGCATCCTTCAAACTGGATTCATCGCAATGGGTCATGGCCGTGGTTCACCTGGCTTAGTCATCCCTGGCGTCCTCATCAAAGCATAGCGAAGCTATCTACCCGGCTGGAGGTTTCAAATCGGGCAGAGGATCTTTCCACGGCGAGAGTTCCCGCGTACTCTTCATTTGAAAGGAAGGCCTATGGCAAGCCTCGAACCACCGGTCTCTTGCCCGGGTTGTGGGCGTCCCTATGAAGCCCATCGCTTCGCGCGAGGTCGGACTTTCCACTGCCGCTGTGGCAGCCGCGTAAGGCGTGAGCCGACACCACGCCTTGGCCTCGACGGTACTCGCCCCCGCTTTATGATCGACGCTATGCTGGGAAGCCTGGCGCGTTGGCTTCGCCTGCTCGGTGTCGACGCCGCCTACGATGCCAGTATCAGCGACGCCGATCTCGTGCAACGTGCCGTTGATGAAGAGCGCATCCTCTTGACCCGAGACCGCGCACTCCCCGAAGAATGGGCCGTATCCGACATTTATCTCGTCAAGGCCGAAGAAACGCGATCTCAGTTGCGCGAGGTGGTTCAACGTTTTCAGCTCAATGAAAAGAAGATGTTCACGCGCTGCAATCAATGCAACTCGCTGCTGGAACCAACCTCCAAGCAAGAGGCTGCGTCTTGCATTCCCCCACATGCACTGGAGGAACACGATACCTTTCTCCACTGCTCGGGCTGTGATCGCTACTACTGGGAGGGTTCCCATGTGGACCGCATCCGCGAGCAATTGCGCGAGACACTGGCGGAAATGAGCTTGGAAAAATAAAAGGGGAAGGCAGCTTGTGCCCTCCCCTTTCTATTACTACCTGCGAATCCTAAGCGCCCTAAGAACAGGCGCTAGAACTCCCAGTTGATTTTTGCGTATACGGCTCGCGGTACTTCTGTATACCGGAAGGTGCCCAACTCATCATTCCATTCACGATGGGCGTGTTGGTTGAGGTTTTGTCCCACCAAGCTGAGTTCCGTGTTCTCGCAAACCTGCCAGCCCAAGCGCAAGTCCAGGCGATAGTACGAAGAGACCTCTTTATTGCCCGCCTCACCGACGTAATACACGACGCTATCCAATTGGAGATCAGGCGCTAGCTCCAAGTAAGAGCGCACGTGATACTGATGGGTCGGTTGTCCATGTTCCTCGACGCCCTCGCCACCGCCCTTGCTACCGTTAAAATTACCGTGGGTATAGGCGTAACCGGCACCCAGGCGCAAGGCATCTACAACCTGCCAATTGGCTGTCAGCTCAACACCGCGCATTTGTCCATAAATATTCGATCCAAAGGGACCCTGTAGGATAATCCCTTCGGGCGGAGCACCTTCAGGCACAAAGATGGGATTACCCTCATCCACAGGCTCGATGTCCGAAAGACCTGTGTATTCGTTTATATAACCCGTCAGGTCCAGACTGACGTTCTCCCAAGGTCGAACTCGATAACCTAGCTCATAAGCGTACACACGCTGAGCATCGCCATCACTGTCGCCAACGATCTGCCCGTTGATTTGCAACCCAAAGGGTGAATCAGCAGCAGTAGCTCCTAACTGCGTCACCTTAATATAATCAACCCGCGACCTCGTCTGCACCGCGCGACTGGCCGAAGCCCAGACACTTTGCTTATCACTAATGATGTAAGCGCTGCGCACGGAGGGCTGGAATTCCCAACCTGTGTAATCGTTATGCTCGGCCTTCGAACCCAGGGTAAGTCGCAGTTTATCGTCAAAGAAACTCATCTCGTTTTGCAAGAACCCACTGTAGAGATTGTCTGTTTGATCATCAGAGTAAAAGCCCAGCGCCACGGTATTATCCATTTCATCACCGGTAAAGCGGTAGCCCAAGCCCCAAGTCAAAGTGTTGTTGGGCATCCACTCAAACCGATGCTGGAAGTCCAAGTCGAAGGTATTGCGCTCAATCCCCAACAAGTCGCTGTCTCGATCTGTTCGATCAAAATAAGACTGCAGGGTGAGACTATTGGTTTCCGAGATGTCTCGCGTCCAACGACCCAGGATATTCCCACCACTCACACTCCAGTCATCCTCTTTATAGAGATCGTAATCGGGTTCACTGCTCAAACTCTCTATCGCGGTGTATCCAAATCCTTCATCTCCGGAGTAGGCATCTCCCTGCACCGTAAAGGAATCCTTCTCTGAGCCATCCCAATCCATTCGGAAGCCTACACGGCCCGTATTCGAATCATCGGGGCCATCTGTGCGGTCGCGGTTGATGTTCTCATTGCGGCTATTTATTTTCCCGTACATGCGATAGTGAGCAACATTGCCACCGATCTCAGTCTGCCCACCGTAACGCAGACTTCCAAAGGCTGTTTCCTGGTTCCCCGCCCCCGCGACCAGCAATCCGCCCTGTGTCTCTTCAGCCGTCTTGGTAATGACGTTGATCACACCATTCACCGCGTTGGCACCCCAGAGTGTCGCACCGGGTCCACGAATGACTTCAATGCGATCAATGTCTTCCATCATGGTGTCTTGTACGCCCCAGAACACACCACCCATCGTTGGCGTGTAAACGCTGCGCCCATCGATCAACACCAGTAACTTGTCGGCAAACATGCCGTTCAAACCTCGTGAAGAGATGGCATAACTATTGGCCGTAATGCTGGCGACCTGCAGGCCTGGAACGACACGCAAGGCTTCAGGAATCGTTACCGCACCCATTCGGCGGATATCGTCTTGGGTAATGACATAAATTGCGGCCGGAGACTCGGCGAGTTTCCCTGAACGCTTGGCTACGGAAGTTACTTCCATGTAGATGAGGTCTTCGAGATCCCAAAGTTCAACCTCACCGGCTTCGGCAGCATCCTCTGCAAGCGCCGGTGCCATGGGAACCATCACAAAGGCTGTGCCAAGAAGAGCTAAAACCAGGGCTGATCGAAGCATGCCTGATAGAAGAGTTGCTGCGTGAGCAAGAAAAGTGGCCATGTTATTCCCCCAAAATCCAAAAACAAATCGGCGTAAGTAGAATGGACCGGACGTGCCTGTCCATTGAAAGCACTCATCTATATCGGTAGGTATCTGACACAGTTAAATGGTTATGTGCATTTTCACTGCAAACTTCACCAATACTGGACAGGCCCCTACACCATCTTTACTTTGCCCTAACAAGTACTAGTGGGAAGACTGGTCTACGAGATCTCTCCATCATTAGTCCCATCATTACTTCCATGACCAAACCGTGACATTTCAATGATCTTGAGATGACTCATTACATCGCTACTTCACGCATCCTTTAAAACGATTCTAACCATCGAATTAAAGGAGACGTGCCATGCTCAGGGCTGAAACCAAACCAACGGGGACCTTGCGGGCGTATTCTTATGCCTTTTTTCTCATGCTTGTCCATCTGCTGCCAGCGACGGCGATGGCCAACAGTGAAAATCGAACCGAAGACTTCCATCCCGCTTTCCCATTCGCTCAAGGCGACATCATTGGGTATGACGACCTGATCCAACTTCGAGAGTTTCTACCGGAAGAGATGTGGGAGTACCGAGACTTCGTCTTTTATGAGGGCATGGAAATGCATATCGGCACACCCTTTCGCGACTACCGTCCGGCTGAAGCCTACCAGAATGCGACACAACAGTTTAAAGGCCAGCCCCGTTTGGGCCTCGACGGAAGTCTTGAAAACTACACCGCTGGCGAACCCTTTCCCATGAAGGACATCGATTGCGCCAACGATCCTGACGCTGGAACCAAAATCATGTGGAACTTTGATTACCAGTGGGAAGGCGATGGATCCAATGCCAAATTTCTTTACACCTACTGGGACCGTGGAGAGAAGTTGCCCTTGTACTACCAAGGAATTTCCAAAGTGATCCAGCTTTCACATCGTGTTGAGCCAAAATTCGCAGACGACGGTGGCGATCTTCTGCGTCGTGAAAGAAGGAAGTATGCTTTTAACATTTTAGTCGAGGCACCGTTTGACTCCCGTGGCATCCACGTCCTTACTTTTCGATACAAGAGTTCGGACAATAGTCTGTCCGAGGCCGACAATGACGACACCTGGGTCTACGTTCCTACCCTGCATCGAACCCGGCGCATTAGCGCTGCGCAACGCACCGAGTCCATCTCGGGAACCGATTTCACGTTAGACGATATGGCGAGTTTCGGGGGAGTCGTTCCACAATACAATTGGACTTGCTTGGATGAAGTCGTCGTCATCGCTCCTACAAATACGATTCAGAAAGCCTACCCCCTGGCTGATGACCATAATTTCGGATCACGAGGACTCAGCTTTGCCAGCGATCAATGGGAACTGCGAAAAGCTTTCAAGGTTCGTTTTACTCCAAAAAGAGCCGATCATCCCTACCATCACAAAGACATCTATATTGATAAGGATTCTGCCAAGGCCCTGTACTCCTTTGCTTACGACCAGATGGAGAACCTATGGAAAATCATGTACCACAACGCCCGCTGGAGTGAGGATCATCCCGACTTATACCCTGGATGGGAGGGCGTAGAGAAACCGCGCGACCTAAAAAATGTCGGAGATGTTATATTGAACGTTCAGACGGGAACGGGGAATCGTATCGAATTCTGGGACAGTCACGGCACGCCCTACTTGAAAAAGAATTCCCAGAAAATCAACGTTGGAAGAGTTCGAAAAGAGACGAGCCTACGAATCATAGGAGGCGGGCACTAAGTTGAACCCCAAGAGATTTATAGCTAGCAGCATTCTGCTCATCTTGGGGTATCTAGCACTTTGTGCTGGCCTGGTGGCATTGCAACGCACCTTTTACCACGAGCGCAGTGAATCCGTCGCTCGTGGTGAGAGCCACCTGAGAACCTTGGAACTCTACGCAAGAAGTTCCATGCAGGAGCACCTCGACGATAAGCTACGTGGTGCTATGCAACGCATGGATGACGCCGAGTTTGACCCACTATTGCCCTCAGAGGACCTATTTCTGTGGCGAGACGGAACCCGACTTCTTCCGCGGCCAATCAAGTATCGCGACGGCCTTCACACGGGGGCCATCGATCTCTACATCGCATTAATGAACCCCGATGCGTTTGTAGAGATGCACGGTTTTGGAGGGGCGGAACGCGCCGCTCTTCTTCGGAGTATGCAAAAAGCCGAAACTCAAGATGAAACTCAACGACTCGCCGAATTGTCGCTAGAACTTCGTGAAGGGCTCCGCCTTCCTGCTTCACTTGAGATTCCTTACATGCTCGCCTTCCTGGATAGCTACCTGGCCCAGACGAATGTCGAACAAGTCGATCGACACATGCTTCAAGCCATCGTTAGAGATGAATTTGACCCTCTTGAAACCCTCAAAGTAGGCGGTTTGCAGCGAGAGTTAATCAAGTACCGCGATCAATTTACGAGAAGTGAATTCGAATTTCTTCGAGATACGATTTTGCGGATTTCAATGCACAGCGGTGCCCTGTACAAAGACTTCGAACTTCGCTCATCCGCCGAAGAAAAGAACTCCTTTACCATTCAAAGACCTGTCGATGAGGAAACGCTCTCAAAGGATGGCGACTGGTATCTCATTCCGGATGTCGACGGGAGCATCGTGGGAACTCGTGTAGACGCCTGGATGATGCTCGACGAAATCCAGATCCACATGAGCCAAACCGGCCTGTTGGAGCCCACTGAGTCTTTGGAGATGAAGCTTTCCGATCAGAAGTTGAATGTAATAACGAATATCAGTTTGTTCGTTCAATCCAAAAGATGGCAGCGTGAAAAACGAACCATTGCAAACCGCTATCACTGGAAGACGCTTCTCAATTTGTTTTGCGCTGGCCTCGGGCTTGCCATCGTCGGGTTGGGTCTGTTAACCCAGTACCGAAAAACCCAACTCTTGGAACTTCAAACCAGCTTCGTCGCAACCGTATCACATGAGTTGCGAACTCCTCTTGCGTCCGTTCGCCTCCTGGCAGAGACACTGGACAAAAAGAGCAGCTCAGACACCACCTTGAATAATTACTCTCGGCGGATTATTCGGGAGATTGATCGACTCACCCTGCTTGTTGACAACGTCCTGTCCTTTGGGAGTCTGCGAAGGGGACGCTGGAACCTGAAGCCTTCCGAAGTGGACGTGCAAGACCTGCTTCAGGACATCAAGGAAGAAATCCAAGAGATTTCTGCGAAGCCTGTGCGCTGGACTTTTTCCGGCTTAGACGAGTGCAGGATTTTTGCAGACCCCGAACTTGTGCGCCTGCTATTTATCAACCTGGCTCGCAATGCCTGCCTGTACAACCAACAAGAGGCGACGGAAATCCAGGTCAACGCGGAACAAAAAAATGGCCGCACCCTTTGGTTTCGCGACAATGGAGCGGGAATCGACCCGACGGAAAAAAAGCGTGTCTTCGACGACTTTTATCGACCCAAGCATAAAGAAGCCACACGGATCCAAGGCAGCGGTTTGGGCTTGGCCATTTGCCGGCGTGTAATGCATCTGCATGGAGGTTCCATTAACATCGAAACTAGCAATAGCAGTGGAACGACATTCAGGATCTTCTTTCCGGAGAGAACCACGTGAATCAGCAGCATCACATTCTTATAGTCGAAGATGAGGACAATTTACGACTGGCCCTTGCAGACAATCTACGAGATGAGGGCTACAGCGTTCACGCAGTGGCCAATGCGACAGATGCAAAACTCGCCGTAGCGGAAAGCCAGCCTCCAGATCTGGTCTTGCTCGATATCATGTTGCCGGATATCGACGGGTACAGCTTGTGCCGGGAATGGAGGACGGCGGGTCATACCTTTGGCGTGATGATGCTGACCGCGCGCGTCTTGGAAGATGACATTCTGCGGGGCTTTGAGGCGGGTGCGGATGACTATTTGGAAAAGCCCTATCGGCTTCGAGTTCTATTGGCGCGCGCAAAAGCATTACTGCGACGCGGCTCATCCTTCAGTTCGAACCTGTTCCCCTTTGGTGAGTTCAAGTTGGATGAAAAGGCCCGCATCCTTTATCGGGGCACAGAAGAAATCCAAGTCACACAAAAAGAATTCGATCTACTGCTCTATCTATTGCGCAATGAAGGACGGGCCCTCTCCCGCGACGAACTTTTGGACTCCGTCTGGGGCAAAAACATTGTTGTCGACATTCGAACGGTGGACAACTTCATTTCGAGTCTCAAACAAAAGCTACGCACAACGTCTCGTGGCTTCCAGATTCAGACGGTTCGCGGTGTCGGGTATCGACTGGCCATCGAGGAACTGCTCGACAAGGCGTAAGCCTTACTTGCGGCCCACATAGCGGATAAAGTTGTGCACCGTCATGTCTGCCCTGTGCTCTCTCTGCAGGATCTTATAGAAATCGCACTCGCCACAATGCTTTTCCTTTTCGCGGTGCGTACCTTGAACTGAATTAGAACAGAAGGTTCCAGTAATGTAGGCACAGGCTCGGCCACCGTTCTTTCCTTCGAGAAAACCATCCGCCTCTTGGAGCATGGCTGCCGGACAAGGGCCCATTTCATTCACACGGTTACCGTGCTCTTCACGGCCGCACTGCTTGAATTCCCAGCAGTTAGTCTTCTTGTCGTCCATACTCAACTAATCCTTTCCGCAATAACCGTCAGCGACTTTGATGCCTATGTCTGTGCTACTCATCGGCAACCCGTCGTGGACCATGAGCGTTGGTGTAGGAGAAAAACGGAGGTAAGCAAAACCGTTTTATAAAATTACTATTTGATTGAAACTCGAATTCGAGTCGCATTGTAGATGTGCAAATATTTCGCATATCACCTATCACCCGCCCGTCTTTACCGTGACATTTGCCTCCTTTCTCCTCGGACCTATACTTATTCTTCAAATGGCTCGTTTCTGTTAAGACGTTTTAATAAAAAGGTGGATCCGATATGAGTGAACAGGGACCGACACCGCGCAAGATCATGGGCCTCCGCCGAAGAACCTTCTTACTTGCCGGAGCCGCGGGCACTGCTGCAGTCGGCCTGGGCCTTTGGAACTTGCGCCCCTCTCCGGAAATACAAGAACTCCTCTTGGATCCATTGGGACTGCCGGTCTTCCATGACTGGCGGGATGTCTATCAGAAGAAGTGGAGCTGGGATCGAGTCGTGCGCGGAACCCATACCAGTGCCAACTGCGTCTCGGCCTGCGCCTGGAACCTGTATGTACGCGACGGCGTAGTCTGGCGCGAAGAACAGGCCAACCCCTACACCGCCTCCAACGAAAGCGTGCCCGATTGGAACCCCCGCGGCTGCCAGAAAGGAGCCTGCTATAGCGACCTGGCCATGGGACCCTCGCGAGTTCAATACCCCATGAAGCGAGTGGGAGAACGCGGCAGCGGAAAATTCAAGCGCGTTAGCTGGGAAGAGGCGCTGAGCGAAATTGCTGAAAACCTGGTGGACACCTTACAGGAACGAGGGGGCAGTGGCGCCGTGTGCGAGTACGGCGGACATATGGATTTCGGCCCCACCTTTGCCGGAGCCTTGCGTTTCTTTCGCCAAATCGGCGTCCCCGTCACAGACTCCACAGGAATGGTGGGCGACCTGACCATCGGGGCCACCATAACTTTTGGTGACAGCATGGTCGGCGGCAGCTCCGACGACTGGTTCCGCTCGGACTACCTCGTACTCTGGGGCTTCAATCCCGCCGCGACGCGCATACCCGACGCTCATTTCATCAATGAGGCGCGTTATCGCGGCGCCCGGGTGGTGGTAATCGCGCCGGACATGAATCAATCCACGCCCCACGCCGATCTCTGGATGCCCATTCGGCCCGGTGCCGACGCCGCTCTGGCCATGGCTGCCTGTCAGGTCATCGTTGAAGAAGGCCTGCTCAATCATGCTTATATATCAGAACAAACCGACCTTCCCTTCCTGATCCATCAGAACAGTGGATTGTTCTTGCGCGAATCGGACATGGTCGAAGGTGGCTCCGAAGAGCGCTTTGCCATTTGGAATCTAGATACTCAGGACATTTTCTGGATGCCGGGCAGCTACGGCAGTGAAGAGAAGACGTTGAGCCTGCCCGAAGGTGTCACACCCGATCTCACGGGCAGTGCAGAGCTAAAAATGGCCGATGGCACGATGTCGAATGTGATTACCGTCTTCTCACGCCTGCAGGAGCGACTCCAGGACCACACGCCCGAAATCGCAGCCAAGCAAACGGACATTCCCGCCAGTGTGATTCGTCGCTTTGCCCGCGACTTCGCCAAGGCCCCTGCGGCTCTGATCCTCAGTTCTTATGGCATGTGCAAGAATTACCATTCCGATCTCATACAGCGGGCGCAGATTTTGCTCGCCTCCCTCACGGGAAATCATGGCCGTTCAGGTGGTGGTTGGCGCGGTGGCTCCTACACCGGTGCGGACGGCATGGCGCTTGTGGCCATGCAAGACAAACTATCCATCCCTGATCTGGTTTGGCTGGGCGTCGAGTCCTATCGCAACCCTGCCGAAGTGGAGCAGCGCTTCCGCGGAATTTTTATTTCCAGCACACTCTTCCACGCCGTGCACGGAGGGCTTGCCGAAGAACAAATCAAGGCTGAATACGGAGACCCTCTACTTCCCGAGGGCGCGGGTCCTTACTTGGATGAAGCCTTGAAGAAAGGACACTTCGGTATCGGCCCCGCCGTCGGTGACAATCCACCCGATGTCATCATCAACACCTGCGGCAACATACTGCGCCATGCGCGCATGGGCGATCGCCTGCGCGACGGCATGTTCAAACGCGCGCGCTTGGTCGTCGACATCACCTTCCGAATGAGCGAAACCTCGCGCTACTCGGACATCCTACTTCCCGCGGCAGGTTGGTACGAGAAGGTGGGCCTGAAATACATTCCCGTCTTTGCGCCCTATGTCCACTTATCGGATCGCGCTGTTGCACCTCTGGGTGAGTCCAAACCCGAATGGGAAATTTTCGGGCTATTGGCCGAAAAGGTCAGCAGCGTCGCCCAAAGCAAAGGCGTTCAAACCATTCAGGGATTCCGCGGTGAAGACTGCGACCTTACGAGTGCCTTTCAGCGCTACACCGATGAGGGCCGTTTCGGCCCCACAGATGATGAGCAAGTTCTTCAATTTATGCTGGGCGTCACTGAAGGTACACGAGGCATCACCATCGACGATCTGCGACGCGAAGGGGGTGCCATTCGATTAAAGAGCCTGGGAGCGGACAACGGTGTCGGTGTTCACTCGCCTTACAGTCAAACCGAAACCATCGCTCCGCTACAAGACTACACCGTCGATAAAAAGAACTACCCCACCCTCACGGGTCGTCAGCAATTCTACATCGATCACCCTTGGTTCCTGAAACTAGACGA
Source organism: Pseudomonadota bacterium (assembly GCA_003353845.1). Classification (GTDB taxonomy): domain Bacteria; phylum Myxococcota_A; class UBA9160; order UBA9160; family JADFDR01; genus GLO-12. Next base: position 53,402 of record PIVT01000012.1, read on the forward strand.
AGCCTTGCCTCGACACAAAGCGCCACCGGCGGCCGGTGGAGATCACCCCTTCACCCTGACCGGCGGACATACACGCTGGAGCATCCATGCCGTCTGGCGCGACCACGCCCTGCTCTTGCGCTTGCAGCGCGGCGAACCTGTGGTCTTCTTGAATCCTGATATTGCAAGCCAACGCGGCATCGCAGATCACGACCGCGTGCGTGTGTGGAACGACTTGGATGAATTCGAAGCCCGCGCCAAGATCACCGGTACCATTCGGCCCGACCAAGTGCATATCTTTCACGCCTGGGAGCCCTACCAGTTTCGCGGAGGAAAAACCCACCAGACCCTGTCCCCAAGCCCCATTAAGATCACACAGCTTGTGGGCGACTACGGGCATATCTATTGGAGCTACGGACGCTACGAACCCAATGGGAACGATCGCGATACCCGAGTGGACATTGCGAAGCAGCGAGATCAGGACTAAGGCGTGTACCAAATAGGTGAAGTATAGGCGCGCTCAGTGGTGGTCATGGGTACGTCCTTGGGCATATTCACCATGAAATACTTCGCATCGAATGCCGTCCAACGAGGCGTCGGAATCTCAATCACCCTTGCGTAATAAAAGGCCTTCTGACGGGCATCAAAATTGGGGTCCTTCCAGACCTTGATGAGTGTGCTTGCACCAATGGTATTGGTCCAGGTGGCGTTGGCTACATCTACGGTATTTCCCACCGGTGGCAGTTTGCCCGTACTGGGGTCGGGTTGGCGATCACCGGACCACACGACGTCATAAACTTTTTCATGCAGCTCTCCCTTTGCATCCATCCAGCCCTTAACAATCTGGATACGATCCAGATTGCCACCGATCACATCCTTCAAGGCCCCCACAAGAAATGTGGGCACTGTCTTGCCTTCGGGAGCCAAAGGCAAATCACCACCCATGGGTATACCTTTGGTATAACCCACGCGCGCGGGCAAACGGCTGTTGGCATCATCACTATCAAATTCCCAGCCACCGAAGAAGCGTACGATCATACGGCTGCCTGTGGTTGCATAGGTTTCTTTACGCTGCATGGCATCGAATATGGATGCGCGTGTGTTTTCTTCGGCCCAGACCGCGGCCCAACCGGATGCGAGCGGTGAATAGCCTTTGTATTCCTTATCCCCCATCTTGGCCATGGGGTGCTTGTAGCGATCTTTATTGGGCTCTCCACCGGAATGCTTGCCGAAGAAGCTTTCTTCTTCGATGGCAGCCAGCCCGGTATGACTATCGCTCGAACCAATCATGCCGAACTTATAAGGATTCGTGCCGAGCTTGCCTTCCAACCGCAATCCGGTTTGCAGGGCGGAGCGAGCGTATTCAAAACGCAGCATTTCGTTGATTTTCGACTCGCTCAAATCCAGGTTACCCTGGTCCCAGGTACCATAATCTGCAAACTCGTCATTCTTGGACAAGAACGGATGCGCCTCACCATCTCCTTTGATCTGTGTGACCTCGTACAGCGGCTCCCACCGGGCACGTGTAGCCACGTATTCCTTATTGAGCTTCTTACCAAAGGCCTTTATTTCCGGGAACATAATGCCGTTGCTCAGATTGCCATTATGCGCGATGGCCAATACCTGCCCGGCCGTTCTCTCTTGGTAATCAGCCATCCATTTCCACAGGTCAACGGGGTTGGTGCTGCCAAGCGGTGGTGTCGCAGTAAACGGTTCCATCAATCTCGCACGTTCGCCACCACCTCGATACATCACCACTCGGTGCAAGTTGTTACCATTGACCAGGGAGGTCCATTCATATCCAATAAAGGCCGTGAATTGTCCCGGCTCATTGGCCTCTTCTGCCGCATTGATGGTCTCATCCCATGTGGATCGATAAATGCCCGTGCCAGGCAATGACATCAACTCTTGTGGAAAGGCACCTTGAGAAAAGGCGCCAATCATTTCGGCGGTAGCCTGCACAGCCTTCTGACCGCCTGCTGCTATCAGGGTATGCCATCGACGCCCTTTTTCATTGGCCATCACATAGGGTGCACCTTCCTTCAGTTTCGGGAAGAACCCCATATTATCTGAGTGGTCGGCCACCACGAGGAAATCAAGCGGGCGGGATAATCGTACCGGTTGGCCGGTGGATGAAATCACTTCTTCACCTTTGGCAAAACGGTAGGCATCCGGTGGCAGTAACGTGGCACCAAAGGCACCTGCGTCAAAGGAAACAGCCGTGTGCAGATGAGTATCCCCCCAAAGCGGCATGTCGGGGAAATCGCGCTGTGCGTAAGGGGAATAGGCTGGCCTTGTGTCGGCGCCACCCAATGACTCCAGATCATCGGAGACGAGCCCGCCCCCTTCTGCCAATGCACTTTGGCTCGGGAGCAGGGTGAGAGTCAGAATCAAGGCCATGCAGAACAACACTGGAATACCGTTTCTTCCTATGACCCCGTTTGACAATAAACAAGTTTTCTGTGTTTCGTTCATCAAGGGTATGCCCTCCAAATATAGAAAATCCAGACAAGACGATAGCTTTCCAGAGAGGAGACATTATAAGGTATTCAAATTGCCAATCGTCACTAAAATATCTCTTACAAAATGGACTCCGCTGTCCAAAACAGGTTAACGACGTACACCACCCCTACCCCTCACTGGGTGAGGCGTTAGCATTTGCTTGCATTTCTTCAGGAAAGGAAAAAGGATGCAGTTCAAAATCGCTTGTCTGGTTAGTGTCTTGTTAGGAATAACCGTTGCTGCTAATGCCGACACTCCGCCCAAACTGGTATTACAGATTACTGTGGATGGCTTGCGAGCCGACTTGCTCAGCCGCTATCAGGCTAATTTTTCTCAGGGTGGTTTTCGTTACCTCATGACCAATGGCACGGTGTACGGCAACGCCCATTATGACCATGCCAATACTGAAACCATCGTGGGTCACAGCACCCTGGCCACCGGTGCCCACCCCTCTGCGCACGGCATGACGGGCAATGTCTGGTTCGATTCAGATACGGGTGAGCTGGCCTATAATATCGAGGATGCCGATGCACCCTTGTTGCCAACCCGAGAGGATGTGGTGGCCGGTGAGCAGGTTGATCCAACCCAAAAACTGGCGCGCAGCGAGGGTCGTTCACCACGGGCCTTGCTGGTGCCTACTTTCAGCGATGCGCTGACGGTTCACTACGCCGGCCAGTCCAAGGTCTTTGGCGTGTCGGGGAAAGATCGCAGCGCAGTGGCCATGGCGGGGCATACGGGCAAGGCGTTCTGGATGTCGGTAGATACCGGTGATTTCATTACCAGTCGTTACTACTACGAAGATTACCCACAATGGGCGAAAGACTGGAACGCCCTTCGCAAGGCGGAACAGTATAGCGGCCAGCAGTGGGAGTTGTTGCTGGAACCCTCAAACTATGTGCTAGGTGACCAGGATGATCGTGCCTATGAAGCGGACTTAAAGGGTTACGGCCGTGTTTTTCCTCATACCTATGCTGAGGCGGGCAACAAACTATTCAACACCCAACTCTTGGTGAGTCCCGCTGGAGACAAGTTACTGCTGGACTTCGTCAAAGCCCTGATGGCGGGTGAACAATTGGGGCAAGGTGCGGTCACCGATTACTTATCTGTGAGCTTTTCTTCCGTCGATGCGGTGAATCATTTCTTCGGGCCGTCTAGTTTGGAAAACGAAGATGTGGTGCTTCAACTGGATCGCACCCTGGCCGAATTACTTACCCATGTATACAAAACCGTCGGGTTGAAAAACACCCTGATTGTATTGAGCGCCGACCACGGGATGGCGGAGATGCCTGAATACATGACGGAGCTGGGGTACTCGGCTGGCCGTATCAAGCCACAGGAGATTGTGGACCTCGCCAATCAGATCGCCAAGGATCAGTTCGGCATCGAAGAGGCGGCCGGTTTTTTCTTCAGGCCCTATCTCTACCTGGATGAAAAGAAAATTCAAGCGGCTGGCAAGTCGGTCAACGAGGTTGAACAAACCATTGCACTGGGCTTAGGGGAACATCCCGGGGTCGCGTTAGCGGTCTCGCGGGCGGGCCTATCACCCTTGGATAAAACCCCGCTATTGCGCCAGATCAAGCGCAACTATCACCCGCAACGCTCGGGTCATATCTACCTCGTTCAGAAACCCTATTGGTTTATTTTTGAATCGGGACCCATCGCTGCCATGCACGGCTCACCCTGGCGCTTTGATACGCACGTGCCTTTGATCTTTATCGGCAATGGAATTGACAAGCAGCATATCGAACGACAGGTGGGGCTGGTGGATGTTGCGCCTACCCTGGCAAGGCTACTGGGCATGTCGCCACCGGCAGCAGCACAGGGCAAGCCCTTGGTAGAAGTCTTTGATTAACCCAAAAGAAACCGCCGCCTGCCCAGGCAATGGAGGGCAAAGCCAGGGAGGTCAATGCGAGAGTGGCTAAGGCCAGAAAGTAAATCGAGCAGCGTTTCATCATGCTATAAAGTTTCCATCTATGGCTTCAGGAATCGACCCCTTTGAGAAGGGTCGCTCGTGTTAGCTCATGCTATTTGGGAAACAAAAATTGCAGCTGAAACCGCAGGCTCCAGCCTCCAGAGATGTCCGGTTCATGCAGATTATAGAAGTACTGCGCTTGGGCATTCACCGGCTGCTTACCGATTCGAAAGACTTTACCGACACCACCTCCCATCGGAACCGTCCACTTGTCGCCACTCTTATTTGCTTCGTCGTTGGCTGTGATGATGGGGGAAGACGTAAGGTACCAGCCATCAGCCATGTTGTAGTTCACGAAGTACTGCCAGGTAAACAGGTCGATTTCATTGCCGGAGGAAGCGCCAAAATCCCACACCTGGCTGAACAGTGAGCCCACGACCCATTCGTCTTTCATAGTTAAGAATACGGCGGAGGGACCGCCCCCCCACTCATCGGGGCCGAGCCGACTGTCGGTATTGGTCGGCAGGAGCAGGACGGGACCCGCGCCCCAAATCCATCCCCCGTCAGTGGGGGCCTTCGGTGAAAAGAACGCGGTAAAGGTCGTATCTCCGATACCTGTTTCTCGATCCTGGCCCGGTCGGAGCCCCGGTTGAGAAACGATGGGCACAATGGTCCGGGTGATCAAGTTCCACTCTTCGTTGAGTTCAAAGGGCCAGACCGGTTGAATATTCGTGGTATAGAGTGGCTTGTCTCTGGGACCGTAGTTCGGGTCAATATTCGTTTGAAAGGGGAGACTGATGAGATTCGCTACCGGATTCTGAGTGGCTCGAGCCAACTCGCCATGGTCATCTTCATGTTCCTCAACCGTTCCATCACCCGTACCAGCCAAGGCGGGGCTGACCAACAACAAGGAGAGGCTGGCGAAGACTCCGAGGGTGAGGATGGAAAGGCTTCGTGTCATGGCGAGACTCCCTGTGTCGATTATGTGAAAAACAAAAGTACCAGCCGAATAATGACGCGCAATGCTGACTTACCGGATATCAAAAGACCGCGGCATCTAACGAATACCAAGGGTTTATCCTGACCCTGCGAAAGAAGGGCGTGTTGCGAACACAATTTTTTGGACTCCAGTAGTGAAAAATCAATACAGGAATAAATAAACGTTGTTATCTATTGAGAAGTGGATTTAGGTCTTCACAATCTTGAACTTCACCAAAATTGCGATTCATCTTTCAATTAGGATACCCTCCGACAAGGGAACGCGGAGGTCGAGGTGACGAATATCTCGGCGATACTTGTCTATCACGCACACACCAAGATCGCGAAGGTGCTGTCCGAGTATCCGAAGCACTGAAATTTGACATAGAGAAACCTGGCGAGAACCGAGGAGTCAACCATGAGATCGATTGTCATTGTCTTATTGGGTGTGCTGATGGGGGTAGTTCCCAGCAGCGTTGCAGCCTACGACTACCCCATACAACATCGCTATGTTTCCACAGTGCTAGGGACGCCCCAAGCTCTCCGCTATCCACTGCCTGAGAAGTACGTTTTACAAGAGCACATGCTAGATATCTTTCCCGAGCGGGAGCTACCCGAGGTCTTTTGGTACGAGCGCGGCCTGCATTTCGGATTCATGCCGCACAAGGGAGAGCAACGCCCCCTGGTGTTCATCATCGCGGGCACAGGGGCGAGCTATAACTCCGCCAAGACAGTCTCCATGGCCCGGGCACTGCATCAAGCTGGCTTCCACGTCTTGACCCTCCCCTCCCCGACCCACTTCAACTTCCTGGCCAACGCATCGAGCACCCACTTGCCCGGCTACCCCGAAGACGACGCAAAGGATCTTTATCGCGTCATGCAAGCGGCCCTCGAAAAGGTGAAGGGGCAGGTCGAAGTCTCGTCCTTTTACCTCACGGGCTATAGCCTGGGTGGCTTCAACGCTGCCTTCGTGGCGCAACTCGATGAAGAACGAAAGGCCTTCAATTTCGAGAAGGTCTTGATGATCAACCCACCCGTGAACCTGTATAACTCCGTGTCGATCCTCGATGACCTGTTGCGGGACAACTTACCGGGAGGTGTCGAGGGAACAGGCGCTTTCATCAACTCTATCATCGACCGGCTTTCGAGCATCCATAACAAGACGGACGCCCTGCATTTCGATGGCGACTTCATGTACCGGGTGCACGAGGAATTGGAGAAAGAACGCATTCGCCTGGGTGAGCCCGAGGACCCCGAGTACCATGGTGCAGCGGCACTCATCGGCATTTCCTTCCGGATCTCATCGGGCAGCATCGTCTTCGGTTCCGACGTAATCAACCGCAGCGGCTACGTCATTTCGCCGAACCTTGAATTGGGAAAATACGACCCGCTGAAGGAGTACGCACGAATCAGTCATCGCGTCGAGTTCACCGAGTACATCGACGATATGGTGATCCCTCAATTATTGAAGGAATATCCCGGCGAGTCGCGGGAGACACTACTCGCCTCGGCGAGTCTCCAGGACATGGAGTCCTACCTTTCGCGTTCGACAAAATTTGGTGTCGTGACCAACGCCGATGAAGTCATCCTTGCCCCCGGTGAGCTTGACTACATGCAGAAGGTTTTCGGATCTCGAATCAAGGTATACCCGCGAGGGGGTCATTGCGGGAATATCGACTTAAAAGAAAACGTCCAGTTCATGATTGATTTCTTCGCTAACTGAAAGCGATATCGAGGTGGCTTTGAAGAAGCGTAGTCTAGTTCTTATTTCTTGTGCTTGGTTTGTCGCAATCACCTTGGCCGCGCCAGAGGCGCGTTGCAAAGAGGCCGAGGAGCTCATCCCACCACAGCGGGAGTTTACCTACAACCCCGATCTACCCAGACTCACAGACATCCCCGACCCCCTCGAACGGAGCAATCGCGCGATCTACGCCTTCAACACGCAATTCGATCGCTACGTCTTCCTCCCCACGGTGCGCGGCTATAAGAGGGTCACTCCGGACCCGCTGGAGAAAGGCATCACCAACGTTTTCTCCAACCTGGGCGAGATCCCGACCTTTGTAAACGCAACCCTTCAGGCCAAGCCCCGATCGGCGGGCGTCACCGTGGGCCGTTTCGTCGTGAACTCGACCATTGGTATCCTCGGGCTCTTCGACCCGGCAACCAAGATGGGGATGGTTCAGCGCAACGAGGATTTCGGGCAGACCTTCGGGCGTTGGGGCGTGGGCAACGGCCCCTACCTCATACTCCCCGTGCTCGGCCCCTCCAATGTGCGCGATGGCGTGGGTAGTATCACAGAGCTAGGGCTGAACAGCGCTTTTGGGATCTTGAGTTCTCAGGACGGCGTGGTGCGGCTCAGCGCAGGAACACTGGAGGCCATCGACACCCGATCAAATATTTCGTTTCGCTACTACGAAACAGGCTCCCCCTTCGAGTATGATCTGGTGCGGTATCTATACACAAAGATGCGTGAAATCAAAATCGCGGAGTAGGAATTCTCGCAAACGCACGAGCACCCGCAAACACGTGCATCTCCTTGTCGCGATCAGTCTCTGCCTCTCCGGGTGTACACACCTTGGGCTGCAAACCGTTCTCGGAGCCACACCTCGGCCTCGTCGCGATCAGAAAAAGTTTTATAAGGAAAGGGCATAGGCGTGATAAAGAGGAAGGTATTAAAGATCAATTTTACCGGACCTATTTTTTCTGCAACGATAGCAGCACCGCAGCAGAGGTTCTTCATGGCCTTCGTCCGAGACAGGATCCATTTCGCCGCGAGTTTGATATGTCCCACATTGGCATCGTATTCCTCTAATAGAATCAGGTGTGCGTAGGGCTCGCCGCGGTCGATATTCTCTTGCCAGCTCTCAAAAAGCTGCTCTATCTCTTCCAGTGTTTGTTGACCGTGAAAACGATAGGTGGCGATGGGCCAACAGGTTTTGTCTACCGTGATGTTTTTCATTGAGCCTGGTTCCTGAGGCAAAGCATTCATTTTAGTGTAGAAGCATCTAGTGCGAATCTCCATCCATAGAATTTGAAATCTCTCCGCTCTTCCCTATTCACTCGGTTTGGAATGAGGAACTTCGAGGGCTGGCTCGCACCGATCCCCCTCGCTAAAGTGCCGACATGCCTACACGAATTTTCCAATCCGCAAATTCGATCTCCTTCTGGTGGCCCTTTCTCTTGGGCCCCGCCATCATGGGCTTCAACTACTTTGCCAAGGCGCAGGGGCTGGATTGGTACCTGAACAAACCGCCCCATGAGGTGGCGGCGGTCTGTCTCACGAGCATCGCGCTGCTCTGCCATGCCGTGCGCTGGCGCTCGGGACACAACCCCGTGCACCAGTGGCTCACCTTCTTGGCCCTGGCCTTCCTCTGCCGTGAAATCCATTTTGCAGGCACGGGCAAGGGAGTGTATATCGCCCTTGTTGTCTTGCTGATCTGGGGCTGGCGCTCGCGCAAACAACTGATCGAAGGGGCCGCCCAAGGCCGACTCGGTCAGTGGGTGCTGGCTACGGGCTGGACTTACTTCCTCTCCCAGTTCATCGCGCGACGTGTCTTTCGCCACCTCTACCTTCCCAACGAAGATGGCATGCACATCATGCTAGAAGAAGCCGTGGAGAACATGGCTCACATTGTGCTGATCACCACGGCCTTCGCCGATCGCTTCGGCGCAAGCGGAGACGTCACGCATTCTGCTACAAGCCAAGCTCCTCACGAGTCGCAATGATACGGTGCTTTAGCCACTCGACTTCGTAATGGTTCACGTCCCCACTTCGATCCAACAGAAGCTCAAGTGCTGCCAGCCGAACCTGAAGTGCGTTGGCATTTTTCGGATCAACGGATAGCGACATTTCCGCCAGGTGCAGCGCCCGCTCCGGCTCTCCGCGTTCCAGATTCTTTTTCGCTTCCGCAGCAAAAACCTCTGGTCCACCACCGAGGGCCACTACATCGGGGTATACGTCACGCACCGGAACCGCATAGAGCTCTGTCGTCGACTCCAAGTGAAACCAACCGAGGTAAGTTTCCCAGATGCTGCGAACGCCCCAGGAGACTTTTCCATGAACCTCTGGCACAGCCAGTTCTTCCGGCAATTGGATCTCGCTCATAAGCGTGTACACATCCTTGCCATCGTTAATGCCTTGGATCACTTCGTCATGAACGTAGAGCACGGCGTCGCGCATTCTTGTCAGCCCTTCGCGAATACGTTCCCGGCCTTCGATGGGCTCAAAATGACTCGGGATCAACAGCTTGGGATCCAACGCCAGCACGCGATTGATCGAATCGACGTAGGGCAAGGGGAAACGTGCACGTTCTCCCCGAATCGTCGTCAGGTTGGGCCACATGGGAAAGGTGTGTCCGTACAGGTCTCCGGTAAAAAGAATCCCGTGATCGGGCAACCACACGACGAGGCCGTCTGAGCCCTCGGCACCGGGCATGGCCATGACCTCGAAGCGAACACCGCCTTGCTCGAAGGCGTAAGTGTCCGAGACAAGCTTCGTGGTCTCCATGGTGGGATAAAAGGCGGCCAGTGCCGCCGTGGGGACCGGCGGCATATCATCGGGGAAGAAAATCTTGTTTCGCAGCATCAGTGTCGGTGCAAGGGCCTTGAGATAACCCTGGTTGTGAGGGAACTCAGCGTGCGCGATCACCTCGGTCCCCTCTTCGATGAAGGAACTAGCTGCACCGTAATGGTCGGCGTGCGCATGTGTCACGATGAGATGGGTCACGGGCGCATCGTTCACGTCTTTGAGATGATTGATTACCCAGCGCTGCTGGGGAAGTCCGGTATCGATCACCACGTTTCCCGCGCTGGTCACCACCATTTGTGCGTTGGCTGTACCACGCGACTGATAAATAAAATCTTCGATGGCAACGGCGCTCTTGAGTTCCCGACCAAAGGTCTTGAGATCGCGCGTCTTGTGCCCCTCCACCGCGACGAGATTTTCGGGTGCCGTCTTGTGGACTTCCGTGGCTGGCTTGCAGGCCGACAGGACACTCGTGGTGAGAATAAGCGCGAATAGGCAACGGTGAAGTTTCATGGTCAGTTTCCAATCTTCTAAAAAGACGCGAGCGGAAGACGAAAGAATGCTTGCGCGCGATCACCAGATCGCTGAACTTGCATTTTAATGGTATCCCATTAAAATGCAAACATGAAGACTGTACGGGCCAGAAAGACCTCCCCTCTCGGGCGCAAGAGTGGCGAGGACACACGCGCGCGGCTCATCGCCGCCGCGGAGCAACTTTTTGCCGAAAGGGGTGTCGACGGCGTATCGCTGAGCGAGGTGGTGAGCTTCGCCGAGCAAGGAAACGCTTCGGCCATCAACTACCACTTTGGAAACCGTGAGGGCCTGCTAAGCGCGGTCCTGCAAAAACACCAACCCGGTATCGAGAAGCGACGCAACGAGTTACTCGAAGCCATCGAAGCAAGGCAAAAAGCTAATCTCCGCCCTCTCGTAGAGGCATTGGTGCAGCCCCTGTCGGAGAAACTCGATGACCCGGATGGGGGGCGCGCGTATCTCCAACTCATGGATCAGCTCTTACGCAGCCACTACAGCATGTTGGTTTCCACCCCCGACGATGCACGTGAACGCCTCATGCGACTCATTCGAGGCTGCCTCCCGGAAATGACCGATCAACTTGCCAACCTGCGCGGTATTCTTGCCGCTACACAACTCTTTTCGGCACTGGCCTTTGTCGCCCGCCAGGAAGAAGACGGGCTTCTCGACGAAGGGGAGCGAAGAGTCTTCGTCGGAAACCTGATCGATTGCATCACAGGTTCTTTGCGCGCACCTGTTTCAGCTGCAGTTCAATCAGCCTCCAACGAGGCACATTCCACAACGGGCAGTCCTTGAACCAGTGAGCTGATGGCTTTACTGATTCAGTCTGAATGAAAACGACTAACGGCACTCCTGCCTTTCTCTGAGTTTCGGCGCCTCGCCTCTTCTCTCGCAGCAATCCCCAAAAAAATAAAACCTCACCCGACAGGAATTATGATATGACACAAAGTAGTTTAATAAATGAAGTACGTAGGCTGACCCCAAAGTACGGAGGGCGCAACGATTATGCCGTACGAGACCATCTGGGAGGATGAGGGTGTCTATTGGAGGTTTTTCGACCAGGTAACAGGCAGGGAAATCCTACAAGCCAACCTCGATATCTATATGGACTGCAGATTCCGCTCGCTGAAATATCAGATCCTTAATTTCCTGGAAAGCACTGACTTCGACATCACTGCTGAGGACGTGGCAAGTATTGCTGCCTACGACAATGAACTCGCCGGAGGTGCTCCCGAGATGCGTGTTGCCATCGTCGCCACGAGAGAAGAGATTGATGAACTTCATGATGTGTACGATTCAGAAACCGTCCACTCGCCATGGGAAACCGGAATCTTTCGCGAGCTCCGAGAAGCCCGTGGTTGGGTTCTCATAAGGGAGGTGTGATCTATGAAACGCTTGTATTATCTAACCCATAGTATTGAATGTGCTGAAAGAGTTTCCAGCAATATTCACAAGGAAGGTGTGAGCGACTGGAATTTTCACATCATGAGCCGTGACAAGGAGGGGCTGACCAAACATCACCTCCATTCGACCAACACCTTGATTCATGAACGCGATGTGATCCGCATTAGTGAGCGCGGTGCGATCCTTGGTCTTTTAGCGGGATTCTGCACAACAATCAGTTTCCTCATGTTGACGGATTTTGTTCCGGTACGGATGGTTGCGGAAGGGACCATGTTCTTTGTCTGCGTCCTCTTTGCAGTGACCGGCGCCCTCCTCGGTGGGTTAATCGGACTTGCCTTGGAAAACGCCAAGACCCGACGTTTCCATGACGACCTTGATGCGGGAAATTACCTGGTGATGGTTGATCTTCACAAGCGAGATTCCCCGCAAGTTGAAAAGATGCTGTCCTTCGAAAGAGATCTGGTGCGGGTGGGTGACGGGACTTCCATTATCAGCCCCTTCCAGCAGCCCGCTCTTGCGCAAGGATCCCGTTGAATCCTTAATGAGTGGCCGACGTCTCTACAATTGAAATTTCAGGACTTCCGTTCGCAACGCAGCCGACTGTGCGATTAGCACTTCCATGGCTTCGAGCATGCTTTTCGTTGCGTTTTCGTTGGTACCGGTTCGCTCACGCAGTTTTTCAAGTGAGCGCTCTGTTGCACGACAGGAATCCAACTGCACCTGGAGCGACTCTAGAATACCCGTCACGGCCAGGTCTACGCCTTCCATATTCTCCGCGATATACCCCGTGCTGCGTTCTTGCTCTTCCGTGGTTGTTTTAACCTGTTCTGTCAACGCTCCAACGCTGGAGGATGTGCTATGAACCACATCCGTTCCCGTCGCAAATTCTGCACTGGCTTGCTTAATCGCCTCAACATCCGAACCGACACGTTCCATTAGTTTCACGGCATTTCTCGCCGAACCGCGATGCTCATACACAGATGACACAATGGCTTCGACTTGCTTCCCACTGGCCATGGCTGATTGCGTAATTTCCTGCAAGGTCGCACCCGCCTCTACTGAAAGAGCTACACCACTTTCGGCGTGGGAAACCCCCTCTTGAATGACATGGATTGCATTCAGGCTCTCAGTTTGGAGGTCTTGAACCAATGAGGTGATCTCTTTCGTGTTGGAGGTCACGCGACTCGCCAGACCTTTGATTTGATTCGAAACGATGGCGAAGGCTCTTCCATGTTCACCCGCTTGGGCAGAAATGATCGAGGCGTTGAGAGCCAGTAAGCTCGTTTCGTCCGCAACATCGTCGATGACATCGACGATCTGCCCGATGTCTTCGATACGACCACAGAGAGCCGTTATCACTTGCTGCACGGTTTCGGTAGAACTGGCGATGGAATTCATTCCTTCGATGGTCTTGTCCACACGCTCACGACCCCTTTCGGCCGCTTCCGTCACCGTGGTCGACAGCCTGGCTGTCTCCAAGGCATTGGTTTCAATCTGACCAATTTGCTGTGTGAGCATTCCTACGCTGTCCATGGCCTCTCGAACCACCGAGGTGAGCTGTTCCGTGGTAGCGGTGACCTCTTGGATGCGAGGAACCATTTGTTCGATGGCCGTTTCGCTGTCGGCCACCTTTCCTGAGAGCACCACCGTATGCTCATTCAAGCCTTCGGAAACGCTCTTGATCTCCAGCGCGGCACTTGTGGATTCTTTTACAGACACCGTTAATTGAACAGCAGCGGCCGTGATGCCATCGGCCTTCGAGGTAATGTTGCCAACGGCCTCCGTGGCCTGAACACTTTCGTGAAGCTGGTCGGCTGTAACACTTGCAACATCTTGAGCAATGGATGAAATATCTTCTGCCGCCTCGTCCACTCGTGTCACCGTCTTCATCACTTGTCCAACGGTACCTCGTAAGGAAGTGGACATTTCATCGATGGAGCGACCGAGTTCACCCAGTTCGTCATCGCTTTCAATGATGCCATGTCTGCGAAGGTCTCCATTGGCGATGCGCTTCACTTGGTCATCAAGTATTTGGAAAACACGCCGCATGTCGCGTGCAATCAGGTTCACGACAAAAAAGGTAAGCCCGACGATTACCCCTGCAAATAGAATGATTGCATTTCGTGAAGTTTCAATGATGTCGTGTAAGACTGCGCGATTCGTGTAGGCAACCAACACACTATTCGTTTCGGGGAGTGACACCCATGAGTACGCATGCGTGCTGGAATTTTCTGCGCTGTTACCGCTACTACGCTCATTCAGAATCCAGTCCAACTCGGTTTGGCTGAGATTTGTCGAAAAGGGTATTTGCTCGTCATCTATTTCAATGATTTCAAATTTCAACCCTAAGGGAACCCCGTAAGCTTGCTCGGCCCCCTCCAACAAGGCATCTACATCGCCCGTTTTCTCGTAGGATTCTTGCAAGACGTTGAGAATTTGCTGATAGTTATTCGTCGCATAAGTGACCACGCCGTATTTTGCTCGCACCTGTACAAGAGAAGCTATCAGGGTCACGGACATGAAAATGAGAGGAAGTATTGAAATTGCCAGCTTACGCGGCAACGGAAAGATGGCTGCTGCTTCGCGACGAGTGCGGACGTCCGTAATTTCCATAGCTAGCAAAGCGCGCACCGGTTCCAGTACCGTGCTGAAAGGGATGTACATCGACATCTGACAAGACATTCCTACCACGACAGCACAGGTAGCGATGGTGCCAACCAAGACAAAATCGAAGTCTTCAAATGCCCAGCCCAGAGCGAAAGAAGTAACTAGCCCGAAAACGAGATAGCATACGCAGCCTAAGAAGATGGCCCGCCGAGAAAAATGCAGAGTCGACCGCAAAGCTCCCGTTAATAGTTGATCATCAACAACCCCTCGTTCTCTGCGGTCGAGGTACTCTACAATGGGTTTGCAGAGTATGCAGTAACTGGAAATAATGAATCCGGCGGCAAAAGGGGCGGCTGCCGCTCCCATCAAAATCAAGAAGTGCTTTTGTTCCGCGGTGAGCCCGGTCATGAGCTCAAGCATGAGCAGGATAACCAGAGCGGACACAGCTCCGCCCGCCATGGAGAGGAGGATGAGCTTGGTTCTGATCACTTTCCCATCACTTTTTGTTTCAGGAGTAACCTGATCCATCACCAACCTAACTCTCCCCAAAGTCCGCCTTAACGCATGGACATATATCAGGGTTTCTTATCGGCACTGAAGATGGACAGGAAAGATCTTTCTGGTTTATGTAGGGCTATAACCAGAGCTGGTTAGGGATAAGGACGAATAGAAAAGCTCCATCCATCTCTGGAGGCATTTATTCGAGCCGCAAGAACGGAACCGGTACAGTATTCATGTAGGCTGCAGGCACTACTTCGTTATTACACATCTTTGGGACAAGTTTAGAAGGAGGCTTTGAAAGCCAGTAGCGGACCCCAACTATCTTCCATGGAGAAGACTTCGATATCATCTTTCTTATATTCAAAGTCGAGCCAGCGCGCACCGGCCAGAACCGTCCAGCGCTCACTCATGCGATAGCCCAAGAGTACGTGGGCCTGACCATCGTTGGAACCTCTTGAATCCCAGTAACCTCCACCGCCGAGCAAGACTTTCGAGTTCAGGCTCCACTTCTCATCAAACTGCAGGTTCACCCGCCCACCAATGAGGGGTTCCCAAAAGTACAGGTGTTCATCCACGACCGTCTGCCCAATGAGTCCATTTAAAATAGGGAGTGGTACCGCGCTAATCTGGGTCTTCTGCTCAAGTCTGAAGTGACTGGCCATGGCCAACCCGTCCACGGTGATGCGCGGGTAGCTTTCGTTACCCAGCGGCCCATCATAGAACCGGTAGCCTATGGTGAGGTCCAGCATGACAGTGGTGATATCCATGTCGACATCGATAATATCATCATTGAAATTTACGTCGCCGAGGCTCACGCCACTGAGCTTGGATGCAATGAGATCCACCCCAAGAATCAAGCCATCATTTCTCGCTTCAAAGCTGCCTGTCACAGCCCAATCCAAGTCGTCCTTCACCAGGTCTACGATATCGCCATGATCCAGGTCATACGGAATCGCTACATTTCCAACCCCGAAGTCACCCGAGGCATCTGGAACCCATGCGGGAAAGGGAGTGACGTCGAATTCCCAGCCTGAATCCTCTGGGTCAGCGGCATTCTCTGTTTCGACGCTGGAACTCTTCGCAGCTGGAGTTGCAACCTCGCTGGGAACTTCCACAATCTCCTCGGAAGACACAGCATCTGCCTGAACCGAGCTTGCTGCAAAAATAATCAATAGGAAGAACGATAAAACCGACAGCTGTTTTTTCATGATTCAGATCCTTTTCGACTCAACCTATTATCTTTCCAGAATATGCACAGATACAGCCGCCGCAGTTTAGCAGAACTAGAAGGTGTAGTACCCGCGATGCTCTCTGTAGCGGCAATTTGACACAGGCCTGTTTAGAGAGTTTCGGTCTTCCTTCTATATATAGAACTATATATAGAAGCTACCCTATAGGGAATGTTCCAGAGGTTACGCCGGTTCTTTGTCCCGCAAGAAATGAGTCAACCCGACATCGAATTTATGAACATGTCTAGCGAGGATCTCTTCCCCGCGTTCAATAACGGCGAGAGATAATTTTCCATTGGAATTTACAAGATTCTCACGGCCCTCACGAAACAGTTTCAAGATTGCACGATGCGCCGCGCTGTGAGCAGCGGTGTCTGGATACTCATGCAGATGCATCGCTTCCTCTTCGGCACCGAAGTGTTCTTCTAGTTTCTCAATGATCTGCAAAAAAATATTCTTGCACTCTTGGGGTCCGCGAGATTTACTGGCAGAGGTGCAAAGATCTCTGACCAGGGCCTGGATCACTTGATGATCATGCTCGACGATAAATTGGTCTGACATAAGTTTCTTCGTTTGACCCTTGTTAATAGATATCATTGTCTGAGTACTCCCAAGGCTTCAACAAAAAGCTAAGGACGAAAACAGCCTATAATTGATGGGGGCATTCGACAACTTGCATTCTTTGAATTAAGTGTCGATAGGGATAATAGATTGCCTAACTAGGCAAAGTCTTAGCAACGCATTCAGGTGTTCCCTCAAGAAGACATTGAGGTCCATTAGAAATCAAACGAGCACACTGTCGATTAACAGTGTGCTTTTTCAAGGCTTAACCGATTCAAACGCGATGAACATCCATTAACCCAAAACGATTACGCGGCGCCCACCGCGTCAAAAGTCCTTGACGAAGCAAGCGCCGCGCAAACGGCACTGACCTGTAGTCTATCCGGAGCCTAGAGCCCGCACTCCTGCTTGATCTCGGCCATCTTCTCATCGATCTGCTTGTTGTAAACACCCGACGCAACCTTCAACTTGTCACCTTCTTTGAGTGTCACAACTCCGACAACGAGGCCGATGGGAACGATAGCCGTCACACCTTCAGCAATTTGCTTCCCCACATGGGCTTTCTCACTCTCCAAGGACCGAAGGTCTCCTTCCGCCGTGGCGCAGTTCACCGGCTGAGCGAGATCCTCCTTCGCAGTCTTCGAAATAGGTGCACAGGCGACCAAGCCGAAAGCCAAGCACCCCACAATAATTCTATTCAACATCATCAAGTTGTTCTCCTTGCAATTGGTTGACAAATCAATATTAAAATCTACCCGCTTACTTCATGCCGTGTTCCTTCTTGAATTTCTCAATCATCGGACCCTGAGCATCGTCGACGTTCCAACGACCCTTCTTGATGAAGTCGGTCATGGGATCGGGCATGCTGCCTCTCGCCGGTGGCTTCGGCGGTCGGTTGGGACCGGCCACGGCCCATGCCTCGTCAGGGGATATGACCATGCGTTCCACGATCTTGTCCTTGGTGATGTTCCATACCATATTGTCGGCGGCCAGCGACAAGGGCCCGTCGTAGATCTGGCGAACCCCATCGTAGACGCCGTAGCGCGTGACCTCTTCATTGAAGAAGTGATAGGCGATGGCATGTCGTGGCTTGATCGTACTCATCACCTTGCCAAAGGCCTGGGGCGAGGTGTGGATCGCCGTCCCCACGCCCAAGGCTTGCTGTGGGGATTGGCCGTAGTACTGCACCAGCTCGCTCGGAGGCAGGAAGCACTCGTGAATGGCTACGTCTGCGCCGGTGGCATACTTGATGTACCACTGGTTCGGGAAAGTATCGCCACCGATCACCACCTTCAGACCGGCGTACTCAAGAATAAAACTGACCGGCCCATCCCCAGCGTGAATGGCCGGAAGGGAGCGGATGGTGGCACCATTCTCCTGATAGACCACGGCGTTCACAGCTTTGTAATCGAACTCGATCACCGAGATCTCTCCGGGCTTAGGGCTGAGGAAGAAGTTCCGCGTCTGGGCATCCCAATTATACGCTTTCAGGAAATGGTCGACGGCGTATTTCGTACCCATCTCGGGCGTGGCGCCACTGGGCCCCCAAATCTTTAGAGGGCCCGTACGACCCGCCGTCCAGCCCCCGGCCCAGAGCGTAGAGAGGTCTCCCCAGTGATCAGTGTGCAGATGGGTGAGGAATACTTTGTCGAGGAAGTCGTAGGGAATCATGAGCGCGGCCACGTTCACCATGGATCCGGTACCGATGTCGAACAAGAACTTATCGCCGTTTCCCAGCTCGGCGAGAAAGCAGGTGGCAGCCTGTGAGCGCCGCGCTGCAGGCAAGCCCGTTCCGCAAGCAATCAGCCGGATCTCGTCCTTGGCCAGTGCCTCGGTGCCCGGGTAGTAGACGTAGCGATCGGGTGCTTCGCCTGTTGGGGATTTAACGATGCCGCCGGCAGCATGGGCAGCGGGTACGAGAGTAAAATTTTCCAAGCACAGGCCACTCGGCATGAGAAATACCAAGGCCGCCACGCCCCCCAAGAGAGAGACTACCCTTAAGATCGCGTTCTTCTTCAAGCTTTCCATTTTATCACCCTCTTGATTCTGTTGACTGTTGATCGTATGTGTTTTCGAACTGCCATCGCCAGCGTAATTTTAGGTTCACATCTTGACAGCAGACCAACTTATCTGTCAATACACATATGTATGGCGAAAGTTTTAAAGAAGAAGCTGAGCAGATCAGACTGGCTTGAGGCGGCGTTACAAGCGCTCGCCAAGCAGGGGCCCGAGAGCCTGAAAATCCTGCCCCTCGCCGCGTCGATGGGAGCTAGCCGAGGCAGTTTATACTGGCATTTCCGGGACCGTCAGGACCTACTTGACGGGGTTCTCAACCATTGGGAGACAGAACTCACCGACACCGTGATCGCGCTGGAAAAATCGGCGGGGGATGACGCCGAGAAATGCCTATTAAATGTACTGAACGATGTCCTGCTCCACGACAAGGGGCGCTACGAGCCCGCCATTCGAGCTTGGGCGCTGCACGACCCGCACGCGGCCAAGACCGTCCGATGCGTCGATCGCAAGCGGATCGCCTTTATCACGACACTCTTTCGGAAGATGGGCTTTGGTCCCCAGGAGTCGGAAGCACGCGGTCGCCTCGCCTGTGTCTATCTCATCGGAGATGCCATGGTCCTGGCGCGGGAACCCCGGGCAAAGCTTCAAAAGAACATACGTGCGAGGCATCGAATTCTGACGGAGCGCTGAGGGATTATGTAATTCACGGACGCTCTCGTTATTGACTCAACTCATTGCAAGCCTTTAGACTCACTTAAGGAAACCTGCAGTGCTAATGACCAAGATCGAAGGAGAAAACAATCATGAATCGACTCCCCAAATCATTGCCACGAGTCGGAGCGTTTCTCTTCGCGCTCGCGTTTACACAGAGCGCCATGGCCTCTGGCTTCTACTTTCCGGAGGTCGGCACGCCCACCAGCGTCGGCACCGCCGGAGCCGCCAATCCCACAAACACCTTGGATGCTTCCGCAGTGTGGACCAATCCAGCGGGCATGCCATTGCTCGAAGCCGATAAAAGCACGCGTGTCGGGATGCAGGTGATGGTACCCAAGATGAATTTCGATTCCTCCGTGGCTACTGGAGGGGGGAGCGATGGCGGCAATGCCGGTGATGCTGTGGTGATTCCCTCGAGTTTCTACACGCAGAAGCTCAATGATTCGTTGGCCTTCGGCGTCAGCGTCACCGCCACCATGGGCGGCGGTGTCGACTACGGCGACAGCTTCGTCGGCCGCTATGTGGCGTCAGAAGCCGTCCTTAGCGGGCTCGGATTCACCAGCGGTGTCGGCTATGCCGTGAACGACAAGCTTTCCATCGGAGGCTCCGTCAGCATGGTCAATACCACCTATTATCAAGAGATCATGATCAACAAGGACTTCATCTGTAACCCCATCACCTGCCCGAACCCGGCCAATATGGATGACGGGAAGCTCAAGCTCAAAGACCTGGACGATTGGGGAGAGCAATACCAACTCGGCCTGATGTACCAGGCCACCGAAGATCTAAGAGTAGCCTTTGTCTGGCGCTCCAAGCTCGATGTCGAGATGAAAGGGAATCTCCGAATGAACAACATGGAGGGTACAGTTCTCCCGGCGCTGGAGGGTCGACTCAAACTGAGCTTCGACGCGCCGCAGATATTCGAGATCGGTACACGCTTTGACCTCAGCGACGACACCCGACTCTTCCTCCAAGTCGACCTCGAGGACTGGTCGGAATTCAATGATAATATCATCGACATCGGCTCCGTCGATCAGAAAGCCGTACTCCCTCGTAATTGGGACGACACCTATCGCATCGCCATGGGCGCGGTCCATATCATGGGCGATCATGCCATTACCGGGGGATTTAGCTTCGACAGCTCCCCCGTGAGCGACAATAAGCGCACCGCCGACCTACCCGTCGACAAGCAGATTCGATTTGCGGGGGGGTATGTTTACAAAGCCTCGGACAAGCTCAGCTACAACCTTGCGGCCGAGTTCGTATCGCTCGGCGAAAACAAGATGGAGCAAACCGTTCAGGACGTCACCTTCAAGGGCAAGTTCGACGATAGCTTCATGATAGTGCTGTCGGCTTCACTGGATTACAAGTTCTAAATGGAATAGGCGACGGGGGAAAGAGCTTATGCTGAAGGGCATGGCGCAGAATCTCTTTCCCCCGTAGCCTTTAT
>PIVT01000433.1 GCA_003353845.1 Pseudomonadota bacterium
ACGAAGGAGAAAAAAAAGAAAGGGAAAAGGGGGGGGGGGGGGGCGCCGGGGTGTTCTTGGGAGCGGGGATGAATGACCTCGGGCTCGGGGCTACGAACTAAAAACTAGCATATGCGGATGTGTGAGCCATGTGTGAGCGAGCCACGGTTCTTGGTTCTTGGTTCTTGGCCTTAGCCACGAGGGAGCGACGAGGGTTTCTACTCGTAGTAGTGAAAGTTTAAGCCACTACAATACAAGTAAAGGCATGCGCGGGGAAGGCGAAACGCAGAGAAGGCATATATTGCTTTTGATCGGTTTGCGATTGCCCACATACATTGCCCAAGGGTGGGTTGGTGACGGGCGTGGTTGCGGGTCTCGTTTTGTCTTTTGTTTCTTATTGGCGACTTGCGTGTTGCGCTCAACGCTGTCCCTGGACTTGGATTGCGGCGGGTAAAGGCTATTGTCGGAGTTCGAATTATCTTAAATATCAAAGCACTCATTGAGGGAGGGCTCAGACCGATCGAGTTCCAAGGTGAGCCCGAATAGGACCGGTCATAGGTCCATGATGGGAGGCCTAGACGAGGCGTGGGCACACCACCGTGCAGCACTTCGTGAAGCCCCGAGGTAAACTAAGCGCCTCGTAAGCGCACATACTGGAACCAAGCAAAGTGTTGCGCTTAAGGATGGCCAATATCGACGCTGAAGGGCCCGAATTGTCTCCTGTGTCCTCTCTGGTGGCTCGAACCCTCGTTCCAATAGGGTCATTTTAGAGGCTACATTTGGCTAGCTTTATCGGAAAACTGAATGTCGGGTAGCTCGAACGCCGGAAGGATTCCGCAATATTAAAGGCGAAAGATTCTAAATCTCACCGGGGTTCGAGCTCCCCCACATTGGGTTACGCGCAAACGACCCTCAAAGATAACGGTTGCGGCATGTCGTGACTCGGTGTGTCGCCGGTCTTTTCCTCGACAGGATCTTGACCTCGGGCGACAATAGAGAAATGCCCACGTAGCAACATGAGAACGTTCTAACAGATGAGCTAATTTCCGACAGTGTCCGAGTTCAGTGAGAGTAGCAAAGATTGCCTCCCGCGCGACCCGAAGTTCACGCCATTGTGACGATTATCAGCTTTTTTGTGATCAACCGACTTTAACTTCGCTGATCTAATAATCTCGAAAGTCCATCGATTAAAAAAAACAACCAAAGTCTCCGTGAAATCAAAGCAATCATCTGAGAGTTATAGTATCACCCCTAGAGGGTACTATACGGG
>PIVT01000434.1 GCA_003353845.1 Pseudomonadota bacterium
GATCAATGCTTTAAGCGAATGTTTGCTTGTTGCCGGTCTTCGGTTCCTGGTATCCCACGCATGGTCAGAGCAACCACGAATTCATATGGGGCTGGCCACCAATGGTGCAAGGAGCGATACCAGCTCACCGGGAAATGGTGGCTAACAAACGTTATCTCAGACGCGGTGGACAAGAAGGGAAGGCCAGAGCCTATTCGCTGCTCGATCTATGGCCATATCGATGAAAACAAGATCCTTCTGGCTGCTGATCCTCTATACAAGCAGGCCGTTGCAGCCTCAGCTTCCAATCCAGCCATGGCCGAAGCCTGGCTCGACGGGTCATGGGACATCGTCGCCGGAGGAATGTTCGAAGACGTCTGGAACCCGAAATTCAACATTGTCCCAAGATTCATTGTCCCAAAGGGCTGGATAATCGACAGGTCCTTCGATTGGGGCTCCAGCGCACCATTCTCCGTTGGCTGGTGGGCTGAAAGCGACGGCTCCGACCTGATGCTAAGTGACGGTAGGATCATCAGCACCGTGCGGGGTGACCTGTTCAGAATCAAGGAATGGTATGGCTGGAACGGCGAAGCCAACAAGGGCCTTCGGTATTTAGCCGTGGATATCGCCAAGGAGATCGTCGAACGGGAGATTCAATGGGGATGGCGCTCGTTCGACGCCTATGGCGATGAGATATTAAGAGCAAAGCCCGGACCTGCGGACAGCTCGATCTTTGACATCGAGAACGGCGTCAGTATTGGGAACGATATGGAAAAGCATGTGCGCGTTGGGTCCACCATCCACAAGGGAGTATACTGGACCAGGGCCGACAAGCGTCCAGGATCAAGAAAGACAGGCTGGGAGGCCATGCGCAAAATGATGAAGGCCGCTCACCTGGAGGACGGGCTGCCCAGGGAGAAGCCTGGTCTGTTCGTGGTCGGGGATGAATGCTCCCAGTTCCTCCGGACCGTGTTGTCCTTGCCCAGGGATGAGCGGGACATGGACGACGTGGACACGAACGCTGAAGATCACATCGGGGATGAGGTTCGGTATAGGATTCGAGCTTGCGGCATGGGCGTTGGTTCGGGGACTCATATCGGGGCGTCGTGACGGGAAGGCCTGAAAATAAGTGTTGCCTTTTGTTAAACGGGTTGGTATAGTCCTTTTGACGATACGAAACAGGAGGAACCGACCAATGACCAGCACCGAGCCCACCAAGGAATTCAACATCGATTGCACCGGAGACGTGGTTACCGGCGACATC
>PIVT01000435.1 GCA_003353845.1 Pseudomonadota bacterium
GCCCGCCAAGGTGATGGTCTGCCCCGTGTCGGCAGAATTCTGAAGTGATACCTTCGCGCCATAGTAGTAGTTGATCTCGTTCAGCTTGATGCTGAGGTTCTGGAACATGAAGACCGCGTCGTCGTAGTCAATCAGTCCGGCTGCTTTGTCGGCCTGAAAGTACGGATCCAGGTTCTGGCCGAGGTAGGCTTCCGAGTAGCCACAGCCGATCTGCTCGAGCTCCGCGGTGAGGTGAGCGAACCAGTGGGCCTGCATGACTTCCCGCATATTGCGTGCAGGATGCTCGGGAACATGTTCGCAGGTTTCTGCCAGGGAAATCAGCTCCGCCTTGCGGGTCTCGTCCTTTTCCTCTGCCGCCATCTCACGAGCCAGTTTGGCGTAACGATGCGAGAAGCGGATCATCGCCTCCATCAAGATGATACTGGCCTCATAGAAGTAGAACTTGGGAGCATTATTCAAGCGCATGTCCAGGGCCAGCATCCGCTCTTTGCAGTCCTTGATCACGCTGGCAAGACCCTCCTGGTAAACCAGGGGGTAGTTGAGGTTGCCACCGCCGGCCGGCCAGTCATGGAACGGGATGATGAGGCCGGAGGCGTAAATCGGGGCCACAGGGAACCCATACCGCTTTTCGAAAATCTCTTCCGTACGGGGCTTCAGCCCACGTTTGGCCCAGTACTCGAGCGCCCAGTCATTGGCCTCGCGGTCTTCCTCGGTCTTTGACTTCTCGACGGTGTGCTCTTCCACCATCCAATCCACGTTCCACTCTGGATGGGTGTAGATGGCATTCAGGCTACCGGCCAGGGAGCCGACAAAGAGGTTGTCGTCGATGTAGATCTTCTTGCGATCCAGCAAGTCCGCCAGGAACTGGGCCCGCCGGATGATCTGCTGTTTGCCGGCGGTCTCCTCGTAGGTGTCCTTCATGATCTTCACGCGCTCGAAATCGAGCTGCATGGGGACGCTTCTGTAGAGCTCCTTCAGCCGGTCGATCCGGGCGGTGTCGGTGTTCACGCGGGCTGTCTCAGCGGTTGCCATTTCACTTCTCCTCAAATCGGGGTTTTGTGTTGGGATGCTTCTAGTTTTTCAGCGGTATGCAAAGCGAGTATTCGGAACCGAATTCGCTTACCAACGGGTCTATCCCGGATTCTCAACTCCGGGGATCATGCCGCTACCTACTCAAAAGCGGAAAGCCAGGCGAATATCGCCAGCTTCGGATGTTCCTGGTTTTCAGCATATCGAGT
>PIVT01000436.1 GCA_003353845.1 Pseudomonadota bacterium
GCCTTGATGCGACAAGGATTTCTTGTGTTTCAGCAAAGCTCCTGGACTGCATTGATCGTGCAGTTCCCGTGCCCCAAAAAGGAGTTTGGGATGTCGCATCAAGGCCGGAAGTTAGATATTGTTATCAATCACAAGACAATTAAGCAAGTCCTGGATTGGCTATTGGTGCCAGCACTGCTTGCTGGCTTCAAGACCCGTAGCAACGGCACGTGGAAGCCGCGTATGGTCGCCGCGGCCGCCCTGCTGTGGGCAGCTTCGGAGCGAACGAACTTGAAAGACCGTTTTGAGCAGGCGCGAAGCATCGTGGCCAAGATATTCCGTTGGCAAGCGGCGCCCGGCGAAACTTACCAGGGCTTCATGAAAATGTTGGGAAAGTGGCATGTCGATTTGATGATTGCCGTGATTCCTCATGTGCGAGCCAAGATGAAGGAGGTGCTGTGTGGGCAGTGGCGGATCGCTGGCTACGCCGTGTTTGCGGGTGACGGAAGCCGGATTGAGTTGGCACGCACCAAGTCACTGGAAAGAGTGTATTCGCCACAACGGAAGAAGAGGCGGAAGAAGAAGACAAACCGCAAAGCTCGGCGTCCCCACACCAAGAGCGTGGCCAAGCAAGCGCAGAAGCAGTCAGGCGACGCAGTTGCCAAGAAGGCGAACTCGCCACAGATGTGGCTAACTCTGCTGTGGCATGTAGGCTCGGGGTTGCCCTGGGCTTGGCGGACCGGCCCTTCCGGTTCCAGCGAACGGGACCATCTTGAGGAGATGCTGGCGGAACTGCCCGAGGAGTCGTTGATTACAGCGGATGCGGGCTTTTTCGGGTACGAGTTTTGGAGCACGATTTTGAACGCTGGCCACCATTTTGTCATCCGAGTGGGGGCGAATGTGCGACTGATCAGGCGACTTGGTTACGCCCGCCAGCATGAACACACGGTCTATTTCTGGCCGGATCAGGTGGCGAAGAAGAGCGAGCCGCCGTTGACATTACGTTTGATCGTGATTTATGGCGGCAAGCATCCAATGTATCTCGTCACCGATCTTTCCAAGTCGCAACTGAGCGATCGACAAGCCGCCACGATTTATGGCGCTCGCTGGGGAATCGAACTATTCTTCCGAACGTTCAAGCAAACCTTTGGTTGCCGCAAGCTCCGCAGCCGCTCGGCAGTGAATGCCAAGCTCGAACTGGATTGGTCCTTGTTGGGGCTCTGGTGCATGTATTTGCTGGGGCAACGTGAA
>PIVT01000437.1 GCA_003353845.1 Pseudomonadota bacterium
GAAACTGGCGAAGGACAATGCGGTGATTCAGCGTCAAGGCAAGGCGGTGGGCGTGGTGACGGCCTCTGTTTTGTGGGTTTCGTTGAGTGACCCGAAGAATTATCACTGCGGTGAGGCCTATCGCAAAGCAATGGGGCTAAACCTCAAGGAACGAAGCAGCGGCAAATACAAAGGGAAGTTGAAGATTACCAAACGCGGTCCGTCGATCGTGCGACGTTGGCTCTACTTCGCGGCGATGCGTTTGTCCCAAGACCCCGACGTGCGACGTTGGTATGAAGCGAAGAAAGCCAAAGATAAGGATAAGGGAACGGGGGGCCTGATCGCCATCGCGCGAAAGCTGGCGTTGGCCTTGTATAGCGTGGGCGTTTACGGCGACCCGTTTGAAGCGTGGCGATTGTTCCCAGGCCGATCATTGCCTCGAAAAGCACGTCCGTCGCGAAGTCCGGCGGCAGCTTGATGATTGATGGAGAAGGGGGCGTCTTGAAGAAGATGCATTTTGAAGAAGCGGAAGAAGCAGTGTTTTCCAAACTGGGGGCCAGCCCCCAGGCCCCCGGGATTTATCGCATTGGTGCCAATCCCGAAGGGTGAAGGAAGGCGGCCGGGAGTGCCGACCGCCCACCTTCGGTCTTGGCCCCTGGTCGGCGCTCGGGTTGGTTCCCACCGTTGCCCTATCCTCCGCCCAGGCCGAGTGAAATATAGCACAAAACTTAACTGAGAAGATCAAACGCCAATACAAAGGAGTCTTCCGCCACCGCTTGACGTGTCTGACATCCGGGGCTGTCCGGCCACCTTCGCCGTTTTCTGTGCGTCCGCAAGGAACGCCTGATGCAGTTTTGAGGGGCCTGGACAGCTTCACTCGGTAAAATCTCCGAGGTAGCCAATTCGACGGTCGCCCGCGGGCGATACATCCCAGGCAAAAGATTGGAGCTACCCGAGCCGAACTGTCTACCAGCCTCGTCGTTCACGTCATGCCTCGGCACCCCACGCAACAACTCCCCAACCCGTCACGATACCGCCATCTTCGCTTTCTTGCTCCGCAAAAAAGCCCGATCACGGTACGGAAATAAAGAGACACCACCACTTCCCAAATGCCACTTGACAAGTCTAGAAAAGAAAACGGTCGGCTCGTGGTTTCTGAATCGCTCCATCTGAGGAACGATTGACGGGGCCAAGAACTTCGGAGCAACCTACTTCGCGAGTTGTTACCTTTGCCGGGGGTGAT
>PIVT01000438.1 GCA_003353845.1 Pseudomonadota bacterium
GTGGTACGGGGGTGTGGTTCATTTTTTTGAAGAGAGGTAAGATAAGGGTGGGAAGGAGGCTGAGATGGAGAAGAAAGACAAAGAAATGGAAGCACTGGCAGCAGAAATCATCAGTGGGATGAAAGATTGGCGCGCCCAAAATCCAAAGGCGACGTTTGCAGAAATCGAGCGGGAAACGATGAAACGAATGGCGGCGCTGCAAGCCCGGTTGATGGCGGAAATTGCGTGTGATAGTGAAGCCCGAGAATGGGAGGCAGGAGCAGGGCCGCAGTGTCCGGAATGTGGGGAGCGGATGAAGGGAGTGGGGAAGCACAAACGCAAGCTGCAAGCCAGTGGTGGCAGCGAAGTGGAACTGGAACGCGAATATGCGAGGTGTCCGGCCTGCGGGGCGGGTTTTTTTCCCTCTGGATGAGGAGCTGGAGTTGTTGCCGGGGAACTTGAGCCCACATAGTCATGAGAGTTTGGTGCGCCTAGGAGCCTGGATGCCATTCGAGAAAGCTGCAAGCCTACTAACAGGATTACTAGGGGTGGCCGTGAGCCGAAGCAAGGGGCGGAGATGCACGCAGGCTGCTGGGCGCGCCTATGATGAGCTGCAAACTGAGGAGGCGGATCGGATCGAGAGAGAAGCGCCAGAACCGCGGCCCGGATGTGAGCAGCTGGTGCTGAGTGCGGATGGGGCTATGATCCCCTTGGTGCAGGGTGAATGGGCGGAAGTCAAGACCATGGCCTTGGGTGAGGTTGTCAGGGGGAAGCGAAAAGATGGTGACGGCGAGGTCCAGGTCAAAAAAATCTCGTACTTTTCCAGGCTGGTGGATGCCCGTCGCTTTGAGCATCTGACCTTGAGTGAAGTGCACCGTCGGGGAGTGGGCCAGTGTCAGCAAGTGGCCGCAGTGATGGATGGCGCCGCATGGTTGCAAAGTCTGATCGATTACCATTACCCAACAGCCATTCGGATCCTGGATTTCCCGCATGCGGGACAAAGACTGGGAGAAATTGCCCAATCGATTTGGGGAGAAGGCGGCCCAAAAACCACCCAATGGACGCAGAAACGCTGGCACAAACTCAAGCACCAAGGCCCTCAGGGGATCCTGACACAGCTGGATTTGTTGACCCAACGATATCCTCAAAATGAGACCTTGACCCAAAATCGATCCTACTTAGAGAAGCGCAAAACGCAAATGCAATATCCGCACTATCAAAGCCAAAACTGGCCAATT
>PIVT01000439.1 GCA_003353845.1 Pseudomonadota bacterium
TGTCAAGCCCAGCAAAACGATACCAGCCTCAGAGTTAGGGTTTAAGCAGCAACGCTGCTTCCTGGTTGATTACACGCTGCTGAGTAAGCAGCTGGCGTTGCGCCTTGCAACGATCCATGCGGACGTTCTTCGTTGTATTCCTTAAGCCATTGCTGAATGATCATCTTTGCTTCGCGAACAGAGTAGAAGAGCCATCGGTTTAAGCACCCGTCGCGAAAGATTCCATTGAAGCTTTCGTTGTGTCCATTTTGCCAAGGGCTGCCGGGGTCGATATAGCGCGTCTTAATTCCTGCTTTCTTGATCCATTCCTGAACGGCGGAAGCCACGAACTCGGGTCCGTTGTCACTCTTGATTATGCTGGGTGAGCCATGGCATTCGACTAGGCGGGACAGCACGCGGATCACGTCTCCCGATGTCATATGACGGCCACATTCGATCGCGAGCCCTCGCCGAGTGAATTCATCGATGACCGTCAAGCAGCGGATCCGACGACCGTCCTCGGTGCGATCGAGAACGAAGTCGTAACTCCAAACATGATTCGGAAACAGCGCGGGGGATGACGCACTGGTGCTCATGCCAAGGGCGCGCCGTTTCTTCTGCTTTCTTGGGACCTGGAGCCCGTCTCGCTTGCGGATCAAGCGAACATGCTCACGGCAAACACGCCAGCCTTCTTCTTGGAGCTTCCAATAGATTTTCCGATATCCAGATCGAGGGTAACGTTCTGAGAGTTCATGAACTCGAGAAACAAGAGCGACATTGAATGGGGTGCCTGGCTCGCGGCGTTTGGTGGACCGATTGAGCGATATGACGTGACAGGCACGTCGTTCGCTTATTGGGTACTGCTCTTCCAAATACTGTGCCGCTTGTCGCTTTTCGACCAGGCTCACCATTTTTTTGAATTCACATCCTTCAGCATTCGAACGTCAAGCGTCAGATCCGCGACGATCTTCTTGAGCTCCGAATTTTCTCGTTCCAGCTCCTTGAGCCGACGAGCCTCGGAGACATCCATGCCGCCGTATTTGTTCCTCCAGCGATAGAAGGTCTGCTCCGTGACGTTATTCACCCGGCACACTTCGCGAATATTTCCTGCCGACTCCGCTTCCTGCAAGACTCGAATAATCTGCTCTTCCGTAAATCGCTTCTTCATCGTTTCTCCAGCCTTTCGATTCCGAGTCTAACTCAGAGGCTGGTACCATTCTCGCGGGGCTATCCA
>PIVT01000440.1 GCA_003353845.1 Pseudomonadota bacterium
AGGACGGAGTGGACCTGAACGACGGGTTTGGGACGATCTTTCTGACCGTCATGAACGCTGCTGTGGAGCAGTCACAAGGGTCCCTGGCACGGTCTAAGGCACAACAGATCACCACTGCCGTACCCGCCGACGTCACGTGCTCTGCGCGGTGGTGGGTTGCCTCTCTGGGTGGTGGTGATGCCCTTGCCAATGAAGTCCGTGACGCTGCTGCCAAAGCATTTGACGAAGCTGACTTCAATTTCTGATTCCCCTATGAACTACCGAGTAATAGTACCAGCAGACCGATCCGAAGACTGCGTCACCAATGATTTGGACCGTGCCTGGATCTGGTGCTTGGAACTGTCTGAAGAATACGGTTATGCCGAAGTCAAACGGAACCTATGTGGACCCGAACCGATAATAGGATCATACACTAACGGTAAATGATCACACTTTCCTCCCCCACAAAGGGAGGATTTTTTGTGTCTGAGGGGTAAAATCATTGAAAGTCTTGCGTCCGCTGATGCCCAAGCATAAGAACTACATACATAACCCGTCGCATACTTCCTCCGTCTCTCAAACAGTCAAAGGACAGAAAGGATCCCAAGGCTCTAGAGGCATTGACGGACGTAAAGGAGAACGAGGTCCTAAAGGATCCGCCGGACTTGACGGGCATACAACAACTATTGTCGGGTCTTTCAAATTTGCCGACCCATCCACCTTGCCTAAGAGCGGGACTATTCCCGTAGGTTGGGACGATGGTGTGAATCCTCCTATCCCCTTCTCTTTGGAAGTTGGAGAGGCCATCATTGATCTTCGCACTGATGATCTATGGTGCTTTACTCCTGCATCTAATACCCGCAACTGGACCAAGTTAGGTAAGTTGTCTGGACCTCGCGGCGTGAATGGCCAAGATGGTTCTAGGGGACTCAAGGGGGATACCGGAAATCCCGGCGTTGAAGGCTTGGATGGTGTCAAAGGATCCACTGGACAGAAAGGATCCAAAGGGCGAGTCGGTCCACAAGGCACTAATGGTGCTAAGGGTCAGCGAGGTAACTCCGGGAAAGACGGGACCAATGGAAACAACGGTCTTAAAGGCATCAAAGGTGAAACCGGCAGCCCGGGCTTAGATGGCTCTCAGGGACGCCCAGGATCAACTGGAGCGGACGGAGAAAAAGGGTCAAAGGGTTTCACAGGGTCACCCGGACCAAGAGGCGTTCAGGGGTCACGTG
>PIVT01000441.1 GCA_003353845.1 Pseudomonadota bacterium
CAAAGACACTGACATAATAAGGAGATCAAGCTAATGCTGGAGCTCGGACCTTATCTTCATAGGCAGACCTCGCTAGAAGTAGGTAGGCTTCGCTAGTTGCACTGCGTGACGGATCCAATGCATGTAATGTGTGGGCTCAAGGAATGGGCGTGCGTTCACTCTCACTCCCTTCCTTGCTCAGTATCTCTGCGTAGTACTTCGCGCATGGTAGCGGAGCTTGTGGGTTAAAGACCACGAGCCGCGCACCTGCGTAAGCGCCGACTTTGTGGTGTACAGGGTTGAACCCGGGCATTGAACAAGGGTCATTGAAGTTGACCCCTTTGCTATAAAGGTTCTTCCAGGCCACTTAAGTTAGCGGTCGTTTCTCACCCAGCCTACGGGCCGTAGGAGGGGTCGCGGGCTGCCAGGACAATGGCGGCATCTCCGGTCCAAGTCTTGGACCAATTAATTAGTTTGCAAGCGGAGAGCATGAAGCCAGTATTAAATCATATTTCGACAATGCTTCAAGCCTCCAGTATCAGCTTCGACTCACACGTGGGTGAGAACGAAAACCTGTTTGGGCAAATTTCAACCCAACTCAGGTCCCAGGCGGATCGTATCTCCGACCTGGAGCGTGCCAATGCAGATTGCATGGCACGCATGGTACAAGTCGAGGCAAACGCTGCCCAAGTAGCGGCAGACGGTGCCAGCGTCGTTGCCAAAGTCAGGGAGCAAGACGCTAAGATTATAATTTTGCATGACGTCGTAAATGCCCTCGGGCAGAATATCATGCAATTCTCAGCAGGAGTAGACAATTTGAAATCTCACTGCGAGAATATTGACGCAATCCTCGTAGACATCCCGGAGGTAGAAAAGCTGGGAAAGAGAGTATTAAATTTAGAACAAGCGCCGGCACCGGTATCCGGACGGGCCGGTGGGAGTATGAAGGGCGACCCAAACTTCAAAGAAATTACGAAGTTTGGGAACAAGTCCGGTGAGGACTTCCGTCACTGGCAAGAGTCCATCCGGGACCTTGCCAGTGACCAGCCTGACGGGCTTTTGGCCCTTTCCTGGGCGGCTGAGTCCGACCAGGAGCTGTCAAAGGACAGCGTCCGGAGTAAAGGATATGAATCCTTCTCCGGCCAATTGTGGCAAGTTTTGGGGGCGAAAACTATAGACCCCCCATGGCGCCTAAGGCTTTCAGTGGAGAGCCAAAATGGGCTCGAACACT
>PIVT01000442.1 GCA_003353845.1 Pseudomonadota bacterium
CCGCACAGGAGCGCACAGGAGCACAGGAGAGCGCACAGGAGCGCACAGGAGCGCACAGGAGCACAGGACCGCAGGAGAGCGCACAGGAGCGCACAGGAGCACGCAGGAGAGCGCGCAGGAGCACAGGAGAGCGCACAGGAGCGCACCGGACAGCGCCAGATAGGTCCTCATAGCCCCTCCTTAACAAAAAGGGCGTTTTGTGCGATACTCGTATCACTTTCAGACTCATCGCTGCGACAGTTACAGGGATTGCAACATCGACATGCAAATTGCCTAAAGCATTCATTCAACGGCAACCCCTGGACCCTCAAATTTGACGACCTTACACGACTTAAGTGCTTGAGGGGCATAAAATGGTAAGAGGCTTCACGCGAAAACCAAATTATGAAATTCAGACGATTTTGGCGATTTCGTACGAAGCTTTTCAAAAAAACACCCAAAATATGCACGAGAGTGGTACCGCAGCACGATTCAGAGACCATATTACGAAAAGCGGCGCTTAGCAAAAACGCGAAACATTCTTCAAAGTCAGCTTCCCTCGTCGACAGTTACACGTTTTTGAATGTGCCCTTTCGAAAGCTTCACGTTTTGAATTGATTTTATGACTCAGATTTATCGAAGCTCTATAGAATTTACAAATTTCGATGCGATTCGCGTTTCGCTAAGACGGCAGTATGATTTCAGAACGACGACGACAGAATTCTGCGATACTCTCGACAAGTTTGATGATAAATTTGCGAAAGCTTCATACGAAACGATGCACCAAAAAGCCGAGTAGTCACGGACTTCTCGAGGCTCCGAGCGAAACCAAAAAAAAAAACACGTATTGTAAAACACACGATAAAATCTTCGGGGAATTCTGGCGTATGAAGCCTCTACGAATTTTATTCAAAAATCAACGAAAAGTGTTGTTTTTTTACAGGCAAGGCCGAAATTTTTGACTCGATCTGGTCGCTTGTCTGAAAAAAAACAATATGAAACCATGCTCGCAACGAATTGTACGAAAATTCACAGTCGACACGATCTCGTCGATCCACCAGAGCGATTAAAGTAAGTTAATATAAAATACAAATACGACACGACATGATTAAAACGACATGAATGACACGACATGCTATTTGAAGGATCCCACGACAAGCTTTCGGGAAAAAAGCCTTTAAAAAGGATAGGGATCATCTTAGGAGGAGCTCTGCTCCATGAAATTCCATCT
>PIVT01000443.1 GCA_003353845.1 Pseudomonadota bacterium
GGAGACGCTGAACAATTAGCCAATTCTCACCGTCCCCCTTTTTCAACCCGGTTTTTTCAACCTACCGGCCTTATTCTGCGTTTCTTGGGCCGATTTCTACCCTGATTTTGCTGATTAGCGGGCCAGCCCCGCCTTTCGGACGGACTTATCCCGCCGTCCGTTGCAAATACCGCTTGGCCAGTACCAGATTGGCCAACCCAAACAGACTGAACAACTGCGCCGTATTCTTTTCCAGTCCACGGTAGCGAACCTTACGATGATTGAAGCGCACCTTGATCACCTGGAAGGGATGCTCGACCTTGGCACGCAGCTGCGCCTTGGCGTATTCGACTTTGCGCTTGACTCGGTACAGCACGCTGTCTTTGCCGTGATGTTTGTAACTGCTTGGCCGTGCTGCAATCGACCAGACAACGTCCCGTTCAGCATGCTCCGGTCGCTTGGCCGCACCAGTGTATCCAGCGTCACCCGAAACATAGGTTTCGGCGCCGTGCAGCAACTGATCGACCTGGGTGACATCCGCCACGTTGGCGGCAGTCCCTACCACGCTGTGCACGAGTCCCGATGTGGCGTCGACACCAACGTGGGCCTTCATCCCGAAGTGCCATTGATTGCCTTTCTTGGCCTGATGCATCTCAGGATCACGCTTACCTTCTCGGTTCTTGACCGAGGGCGGCGCGGCGATCAGGGTAGCGTCGACGATAGTGCCTTCCTTGAGCAGCAGACCCCGGCTGGCCAGATGCTGGTTAATCGTTTCAAACAGCACCCGCGTTAGCTGATGGGTTTCCAGCAAGCGGCGAAATCGCAACAAGGTAGTGGCATCCGGTGCCGACTCACGGCCCAGGTCGATGCCGATGAAACCACGAATGGCCTGGCTGTCGTAGACGGCATCTTCGGTACCTTCATCGGAGAGACCGAAACACTGCTGCACGACATACATGCGCAGCATGCGCGACAACCCAATCGCAGGGCGTCCACGCTTGCCTGTGGTGTCGCTATAGAACGGCGCCACTTGCGCCTCCACTTGTGCCCAGGGCACCAGCTGTTCAAGGTCAGCCAGGAAGCGATCTCGGCGAGTCTGCTTTTTCTTGCCGGTATATTCGAGTTCGGAGAAGGTCTTCTGCACGCGCGTAACAAAGCTCATGGAGGGGGCTGGTTGAGGGGGCTCAGTGTGCCAAGGGTGGGGGCGGCTGGCTATTTATGCAGTGTCTCC
>PIVT01000444.1 GCA_003353845.1 Pseudomonadota bacterium
ACCGTCCGCCGGCCGATTTCCTTTTAGCCTATGTACCGCACTCATGCCGTATTTCCTGCAACGGTCTCTCCGGCGTGCTTGGGAAATATTCTGATTGCAATTAATGAGAGTGGAAGCGACCACACACCCCACAGGACGCAGAAGGTTACTGCGAGCGGATCCACGTCCGGAATGGCAAAAAGAGCAATCAAAATCGCTCCAAGATTGCGCTGGAGCATACCCAGCGCCATGACGCTACGCTGATTCTGTTTCAGGCCGAAACCGAATCGATACGAGACCAGTGCCATCACGACCATGAAAATTATCCCGGCGAGGAAGGCAAGGCTGCCAAACACCTTGACCACCGGCGGGCCATAAATCCCGAGGCACTCCGTTACCCTCACCGCTTTGATGATCTTGGCGAGCACGTTGACCGCCGGAAAGATCCTGGTTGCCACAGTCTCAGCATAATGCCGGAATGCGATTCCGATCATCAGCGGCAGGAGCAAGGTCAGGAGGAGCCGTTTTGCGAGAGCCAAGGGGCTGACCGTCAGCCCTTCGATCACCAGAGGTCCGAATAACGGCATTAAAACCACTGTGCCAACTATCACCACTGGAACAAAGGCATTCGCAAAGTTCACGTCTCCGCGAGCTCTTTCCACCGTTATTGGGAAGAACGGCGCCATGGGTGCCACACTCGAGAGGAGCATGACAAGTACATAGGGTTCTGCCAGAGGAAAAACCAAAGTGATCAGGTAGGCGAGTGCCGGCCCAAACACAAAGCCCCATACAAAGATCAGCGCCATGGCTTTCTTGTTCTTGAACGTGTCGACCACATCGCCCATTTTCGCCTGGAGTCCCAGGGTAAACATGTTCGCCACGACAAAGATCAATACCAATGGCTTGAATGTGGCTTCAATGAATTGCATGAACTCACTCATAGGCGATTTCCTTTTAGTCAACCCGTTGTTAATTGCATACTGTTCGCTTTAAGATTCTTTATTCCCTTTAAAGCATCTCCTATCTTAAGCCGTAATCCCATATCCAGAAGATTCCCCGCCATGAATAAGAAAACGGATATCTTATCCGGCCAATGAATGCATGCAACATTGCAGTAGTACTCTAACTCCCGCGCGACTCGATGTATTTGGTGGCAAATGCGATAGCCTCGTCTGGCTTGGCTGCGATAGCCTTGGCCTCTTCGCGCGCCGCGTCGACTTCCCAGCCAT
>PIVT01000063.1 GCA_003353845.1 Pseudomonadota bacterium
AGCCTGGATCACGAGACCCCGCTCCCGCATATTGCTGAGCATGGCGCCGTAACCGTTAATCACCGCTCCCATTTCTTCCGGCAAGGAAGACTTGACCTGTGCGGCCATGCTCCGCTTCTCCCAGAAGGGACAAATCTCTTCGAGGATTTCTCGTCTCTCCTCGTCGTTGCAGAGCTTGGAGAAACCTCCTGTGGTAATGGCTTCGGGCATCCAATCGATATTCGACTCGGGATGCCAGCGGATGGTTTCCGGAGTGCCGTTGGGATCACCCACAATGAGTTCGCCAGGCTTGATGAAGATGGGCATCTCTTCGCAAAGCTTCTCGACCATGCGTGCGTACTGCAGCGGCACAGGCAGACCTTCGGTCTCCCTGAAAGCATCGGTCACGATTCGCGCCCGGGCCATGTCGATCTTGACGCCTTCGCGGAAGCAGTAGGTCGGAAGACCGATGGCGGCGTTATTCATTTCTGTCTCAGTAACCGCCGCTTTCCAAATCAGATTGTCTCTCAGGTAGCTGGTTCGGGGTGTGGAGCCAAAACCCCATTCGAAAGGTTGAGCCTTCTTGAACCTCTCCGCGGAAGAAATGGGGCGTTTAGTGGTCTCGGAATGAGCGGGGTGTGCCATGGCCATGAATTGTTACCTCCTGGTCGCATTAAGGGGTCGTGTTAAATCGCATCTACAGCACGCGGGCTGAAATTCATCAACAGCCAAATTTTAACTCGACCCAATCTACGCAGCGAAGCCCCAGAGGCCGTTTCAGGACGAACCGCATCATGGCAGTACGAGTAGCACCGGGCTCACGACGAAATAGGCGATTTCTTACCGGGGGTGAAACTGCAGCGCATTCGAACTAATCTCTACAAGACCCCTGCGAGATGACCCCATAGGAAACTCTCACAATGTACGCTCTTGCTTCCGCGATTGCCCTGACTCTGCATCTAGCGGCGGCAGCTCTGCATGGATACCTGGCCCAACGATTCTGGCCCGATCGCAAGTTGAGCGTGCAACAGCAGAGCATGTTCTGGGTCATGGCCGGCTGTGCGGCTTTCCACGGGTTGATGACCCTGCAGTTCGTCGCGCTCTTGTTGGAACTACCCCAAGCCACAGGCCCTATTCTGCTCGGCGCCGAAGTGCTGGGCATTCTGATCTGCGCAGAGTGCATCCCGAGCTTTTTATCCGAATACACCGTGCTCCCGGAAAATCCAAACCGACTCGCTCGAGCCTTTCGTCGGTTTACAAGTCGAGCAATCCGGTATCGGAATGTGGCGCTGGGAGTGGCGGCGGCCTTGTCCACGACCATCATACTCTTGGGACTTACCGGGGGTGAAGAGCGTTACCCGATATTGAGTTGGCTGCAGTCCTCCTATCTGGTGGCCACCCTGTTGGGATTGTGGTTGGCCATTCAGTGGAGCGGCTTGCGACCAGCAAAAAGCATCCTGGCCTTTATGCGCGGAACGGTATCATGGTACCTGTTTGGTGTGTTTGGTTGCATGCTGCTGCTCATCCTTGCAGAGGGGCACACACTACAACCTGTGCTCTCGACCATCGCTCGATTTGCCACAGTACCCGTCGCCATTGTGTTTGCCTGGTATCAACACCGTTTGGAGTTGATCGATGTGATTGCCAAGCGGATGGCACTGCTGGCCGTCGTCGTGAGTGGCGTCGCCATTGGCTGGGTCGGTATCCCCAAAGTTCCCGACTCGGCGCAGCCCCTGGCAATTCTACTGACGGCCTTGGTCGGCTTCTATATACTGCTTTGGGTGAATGCAGGGCTTTCCCGCCTTTGGATGCCCGTGGAAATGACCCGAGAAGCATTCAGCCGCACGTTTCCTCGTAAGCTTTCTCGCTGCGTCGACGCAGAACGGTCCATCGCCTATTGCGAGAAAGCCTTGACCAACCTCTTTCAAACCGAGGTCGGAGTCAATCGCTCACTGGAACACCCCGTTGAAGTGGTGGAACTCACGGAACCTCCCGCCGTAAGAATTGAGTTAGGCGCCATCAAGAACCTCTACCCGTGGTTCTCGGAAGTGCTGCAACTGGTTCATGATGCCGCGCTAGCTTTGCGCGGGCACTTGCAGGTGATTGCCTTGCAAGTGGAACAACACCAACAGATGTTGAGCAACCGGGAGTTGTCCGAGTTGGCGGCCCACGCGGAGCTTCAAGCGCTGCGGGCACAGATCCGTCCGCACTTTCTATTCAATGTACTCAATACCATCCATAGTTTTATTCGCGACAATCCGGAGCGTGCAGAAAAGACCATCGAACTTCTGGCGGGATTGATGCGAGGTGTGGTTCAGAGTTCGGCATTGGATCACTATCCATTACGGCGCGAACTGGAGCTTGCGGAGACGTATTTAAAAATCGAACAGATCCGCTTTGGCGACCGTCTGTCGTACCGCTTCGATGTGAATCCGGAGTGGCTCGAAGAATCGGTGCCACCGTTTAGCATTCAACCGTTGGTAGAGAATGCCGTGAAATTCAGTGTCGATGAACAGCTCGGAGAAGCAAAAATTTCCGTCGAGGTGGTAGAAGGAAAAAGTTGCATCGACATTCGTGTAACTGACAATGGCCCGGGGCCAGAGAGTACAGGGAAAGGTTCTCGTGAAGGATTGGGAATCGCGCTGGACAATATCCGCGAGCGACTTGAAAAGCTCTACGGTGATCGAGCACACTTGTCTTTGGAGGCCTTGCCTGAAGGTGGCACAGTGGCGGTATTGAGCATACCTGTTGAATCGACAAGAATGAAATCCGCAAGAACGGATGAGTCCGCATGACGATCAGCACTCTCATCGTGGATGACGAACCTGCCGCCCGCAAGAGCCTGCAGCGCGGTCTTCGAGGCGACGCTCGGATCACGGTGGTGGGTGAAGCGAAGGACGGACCGTCTGCCGTCACGATGATCGAAGAGAAGAAGCCACAATTGGTCTTACTCGACATCCAGATGCCCGTAATGAACGGCTTCGACGTGTTGCGCGCACTAGCTCCCGAATGCATCCCCGCGGTCATCTTTGTAACGGCCTATGATGAGTATGCCATTGCCGCTTTTGATGTCTCGGCGGTGGATTATTTACTGAAACCGTTTAGTGAGGATCGGCTGCGCGAGGCCATCGACAAAGTAGCAGCAAAAATCGAAGGGCCGTGGCCATCGACCATTCAAGGATTGCTGGAGACCCTTCCCAATGCAGAATACGTAAGACAGTTACCCGTGCACGCTCAAAAGAAAATTCGCTTGTTGGACGTTGATTCCATCAGCCACATCGTTTCGGAACAACGCATCATTCATGTCTACGACCAAGAGGGTCACGGATATTGGACCAACGAAACTCTCGATCAATTACAAAAGCGACTCGACCCCGAGCAGTTCTTCCGAATCCACCGCAGCAGCTTGATTAATTTAAAAAGCGGGTTTGAAATCGAACCCTGGGAAGACGGCCGATTGCGTCTTCACCTCAAGGGAGGCGAAACGCTGACGGTCGCCCGAGAGCGCGCGAAGCTTCTACGCGAACGGATGGGGTTTTGAAGGCCGGAGAATCCGTTGCGACCTACTCGCTCAGTGTGCCGAGTCGATGTGCCCGGGCTATTTTTTGTGTTACGGATTGGGCCACCTGCGCCTTTTGCGCGAAGTCGGGCCACTGCCTGACGGCAGAACAGATTTCGTCAAGAATTGCGTCGCCACAACCTTTTTTCATCGATGCGGATTTCGAGCATTGCCTGAAATCCTCTCGTGTAAAGTTGTCTCGCTTCTGATTCATGGTCATTTGATGGGTGGAGGTCCAATCCCCAGAAGGGTTGTAGCTGTAGGTCACGTCAAAGGCTGGTGACAGTGACCATTCTCCGGACCGATTCATGATAAACTCAATGTTCTTCGTATGATCGTCTTGATTCCTGGCAACGATATTGAATGCCATTCGACGATACTGCTGTTCGATGTCGTCCATCGAGAGACCGATGTCTCGCATGGTCATCAACGCCTGTTCATACGAATAGGAGCCCGGTGCATTAAAATCATAGTGAGCGATGGCACACAGAGATTGTGTGTGCAACTTATCGCCATCATCCAGACGGTCGAATCGTTTTGTCATAAAGTGGCGACGAGGGCCCTCCTTGAAGATTCGGCATTCACTCATGTCGATACCGGCTTCTTGAGCCATGAGGTAATAGGCATATTCGATATCCCCGTAGCCTTTCGAGTCTTCCAGTTCTTTGTCCTTATTTCCACTGACGCCATCAAATTTGAGAAGCCAATATTCAAAACCTGATCCGGCATTGATTTGCCCTGAGCGGACTTCGTTTGTCTCTGGGTTCCACGCAATCAGGGCCTTGGCTCTGGCACCACCCGCAGATGTGCCTACGCGCAGAATGTCTGTCAGTGCGTCATGCTTTTTGTCTTGGGCAAAGGAAACATTCACGCCCTCGCGCTGTGTCAGGATTTCCGATGCGAGGTTTACCAGTTCTGCAATTTGGATGTTCGTAGAACCGCTCGATCTGGGGCCTGTGGCGGGAACAAATTCCAATGCGCCCATGCCTCGTGATCCGGTATAGCAAAGTCTTTCCAGGACATTGAAAGATTCGGGTTTGCGACCTTGGGTGGCGAGCCATGCATTGATGAGCGTATTTCCGAATTTGTCAGGTAAGGAGTCGGAGAGCAACCCGGGCAAGCCGCGGAAAGTTTTCATCGCGAGGTGCGGGAAAGAATAAGCCTCCATCGATAGAGGCATCGCGATCGGGGAAATCTGAATGCCGCTCCCAGCGAAGTCACGATCGTATGCAAAGTTGGCGTAACCACTGTTACTGGTTAGGGCGACGGCGCCAATGGTTGTTCCCCAGAGCTTGACCTCGACAGGGTGGATCACTTGGAATCACCCCACACCCAATCGGCTGCAACTGTCGGTGGTTTCTTACGAGAGGAAGCGCGCTGGCGCTGCTTTGAATGCAGTTTGAGCAGATCCATCGGGTTGGGCGCCGGTGGTGGGATCAGAGCATCAATATTTTGTAGTAAGCCAAGGGCTCGGAGTGCTCGGAGCAAGCTCGATGTTTGAGTTGAGCCTCCTGCCTCTATCCGTTCAACGGTTCGTTTTGACAGGCCCGCTTCCTTGGCAAGTTCGGCTTGGGTGAGGCCCCGGTTGAGGCGCAGGAGGGAGAGCCGCTCGCCAAGTTCTTGCAAGACCGCGTCATCTGTCGTGGAGTACACGTCTACCATAAGTCGTCACCTTAGTCGAATTGTATATATATTAACCTTCTAATCGACATTTATGACGAATTATAGACCTCTATTTCACCTCCTTCAATAGAAACTTCGGCATTGATTACTGTTAAATCGTCTTTATAGACGAATTAACAGCATATATATTGGATAAATCGTCAACTATTGCGAATTATAGCCTCGAGCTGGTGATTTAATCTGAGGATGATGCAGAGCATCAATCCACCCGTGGCAAGTTCATCTTCAGCATGTCGATGCCTGCCCCGCCATCCACGGCAAAGACTTGTCCGGTGATGTACGAGCCCGCGTCGCTTACCAGAAAGAGCACGGCGTTGGCGACGTCTCGTTTGCTGCCAATGTAACCCAAGGGATTGCTGCCCCCGCCTTGGATTTCTTTTTGCGCGTCGGCAAAGCGGGCCAGGCCCTCGGTATCTTCCATTCCTCCCGGCGCGATTGCGTTGACGCGAATGCCATAAGGACCGAACTCCACGGCACAGGTGCGCGTGAGTGAGTCGACACCTGCCTTGGCGGCTGCGACATGGGCTTGCAGGCTCACGCCTTGATTTTGAAAGGGAGCGCTGATGTTGACGATGTGCCCGCCGTTCTTTTTGAGCGACGCCTCAAAGGCGGCTTTGGTCACGTTGTAGGTTCCGCGCAGATCGATGTCGACAATGGCCTTGAAACCGTTGTAGGAGAGTCCGGTGACAGGCGCGGGGAAATTTCCCGCGGCATTGTTGATGACGATGTCGAGACGACCGTGGCGATTCATGGTTTCTGAAACGACATTCTCTACTTGCTCGGGTTCGCGGATATCACACGCCACCCACATGCAATCCAAACCTTCCTCTTCGAGTTCCCGACAGGCAGCCTCCAGATTGTCTGTCTTGCGACTGGCGATACAGAGTCTGGCTCCGTGCTCCCCGAGCGTGCGCGCAATTTCCAGGCCCAGGCCTGTGCCACCGCCCGTAATAAGTGCCACTCGGTCTTCGAAGATGTCATCGTGAAAGACGCTTCGCTTTTCCAAACCCGGCTCCGACGCTTCTTCCGACATCAGGCCCCTTCTCCATCCGCACCACGGATTCGAAGAGCCTGAATCAATTCATTGCGAAGCTCGCGGGGATCGATCACCCGGTCGTAACCCAGGTTGTCGGCCGCTGCCCAGGCCGCGGACTGAAGCTTGCCCATGCGGTCGCTTTCTTCTTCCGACGCCTTGGAAGCCGCGGCTCCGCCCAGCGCGGGCAAGCCACCCAAGGAGATGCCAGTGAAAGCCAAAGTAAGCGTCTGGTGGTCACAGGGATTCATTCCCATGAGAGAGCTACCGAACCCGAAGGCCTTGCGCAGGGTGACGTGGACCTTGGGGGCGCGAATGGCGCGCTCGGCTAAGTACATTCCCGCCACCGCCCGGATGGTGCCCACTCGTTCGGCGTCGGGGCCGGGCATCACGCCTGGCGTGTCGGCAAGAAAGACCACAGGGAGGTCAAAGGATCCAGCAACCCGCAGAAAGTGAGTGGCCTTCTCGGCGGCTTCGAGCATGATCGCACCCGCATAAAAGGAAGGTTGGCTGGCGACAATCAAGGCCGACTTCCCACCGATGCGCGCAAAGGCCGTAATAATGGATTGACCGTAGAGCGGTTGAACCTCTAAGAGAGAGCCCTCGTCGACCACTTGCTCCAGCACCTCGTGCATATCGTAAGGCTGCT
Organism: Pseudomonadota bacterium; assembly: GCA_003353845.1. Lineage (GTDB taxonomy): Bacteria > Myxococcota_A > UBA9160 > UBA9160 > JADFDR01 > GLO-12. The sequence goes on from PIVT01000063.1 coordinate 6,904, forward strand.
GATGAGTGGCAGGAATTGTGTCGAGAATGCCGTCCAGCAGTCGCTCTTCCGTGTCTTCGCATTCAGCGGGTGCCTTTGGAAGCGGGCCACCGGCATGTTGGGGCATGTGGGAGAGGAAGCGACGTGCCATGCTCAGGGCTTCGTCTTCGCTGGCGGCCAGGTTGTGCGCCACCCCGCTTTCCTCGGTGTGCATACGACCCGAGCCGAGCTCTTCCGGAGTCACCTGGACACCGAGAGAGCCGAACACCACCGGAGGTCCCGCCGCAAACAGCGCGGCGTTCTCAGTCATGATAATCAAGTCGGCAAACACGCCGGTGAGTGCACCATGACCGGCGGAGACGCCGAGCACCAAAGTGATGACAGGTACCTGGCCTTGAAGATCGGCGACAATCTGTAGATCGTTCTCTGCAAAGGGATAGCGTTCGAACATATTGGAGGCGCGTTCACCCGCGCCGTCCAAAAGCAAAAGTAGTGGGATTTGTTCCTGCTGTGCCAGCTTCGTGAGCCGCAGGCGCTTGGCCGCGTTCACGTGACCGATGGATCCACCCTGCACGGTGAAGTCTTCGGCGATAACGACAACGGAACGGCCATCCACGCGCGCCACCCCGCCCACCAGGGCATCGGCAGGAACCGGATCTCCTCCCGCCGGATGCGCAGTACCGCCCAACGCGCCGACCTCCTTGAAGCTTCCCTTATCGCACAGGCGTGCAATTCGTTCCCGCGCATTCAAGCGACCCTTGGCGGCCTGGCGTGCCAGGCGCTCGGGTCCACCCATGGCCGTGGCATCATCCATTCGGCCCTCGAGGGCGTCAATGAGATCGTCCCAACCATCGTTTCTTCGTGTCATGAAAGCTGCCCTTTTTTCAGGTCGGTATCGGAAATCAGAAGGTCATCTCGCATACGTCATCGGCAACGCGCAATGGAGCATCCGTCACCTCGATCACCTCTTCCACCGTGACACCCGGCGCCACCTCGCGCAGCAAAAATCCCTCGCTGTCGATATCGATGACGGCAAGGTCTGTAATTACCGTCGAGACGCAACCAAAAGCCGTGATGGGATAGGTACACTTCTCGACGAGTTTAGACTCTCCATCACGAGTGAGGTGGAACATCAGGATAATCAAGCGAGCGTTGCCCGCCGCCAGGTCCATGGCGCCACCGACGCCGCCCACACCTGCGGACACACTCCAGTTGGCGAGATCGCCCGCCGGGGAAAGCTGCAAGCCGCCCAAGATGACTGTGTTAACGCGGCCGCTGCGCGCCATGGCAAAGGCCTGGCTGGTCTCGAAGAAACTCGCGCCCGGCAATACTTGTACGAACTGGCCGCCTGCGTTGTAGTGGTTGGGGTCTTCCTGGCCTTCGGGCGCGTGGGGACCGTAACCGAGAATTCCGTTCTCCGAGTGAAAGGTGATCTCATCGTCGGGCGTGAGGAAATTCGAAACCAAGGTGGGCAAACCGAGCCCGAGGTTCACGTACTCGCCGCGCTCAAGCATGGCGGCCGCCCGCAACGCCATCATGTCAGGTGCGATACCCACAGGTCCCACTGCTCGCTCACGAACCGTGAGGTCCGTGGATTTTCCAAACATGACCGTCATCTTGATGAGGCCATCCAAATCCAATTCAATTTCGTTGCGAACTACGCGATCGACGTTGATGCCCGGCGTTACCACATGCTCGGGATCCAAGCTGCCCGCTGGCACCACCTCATCCACATCGGCGATGGTCACCGCTCCGCAGGTAGCGAATAGGGGATTGAAGTTTCGGCCACTGCCCTGATAGACCAGGTTGCCGACGTTGTCGCCGCGCCAGGCGCGGACAAAGGCGTAGTCTGCGTGAATGGCCTCTTCCAGCAAGTAGCGCTTGCCGTTGAACTCGCGCTCTTCTTTCCCCTTGGCTAGATCTGTACCTACACCTGTTGGTGTATAGAATGCCGCCAACCCCGAACCACCGGCGCGCACGCGCTCAATGAGTGTACCCTGAGGCACCATCTCGGACTCGATCTCACCCGATCGAATCGCATCATCCAAGGGAGTGTTTCGCTTGGGAACGGCGCCATAAGTTGAAATAATCTTTTTGATCTGGCCGTTCTCGGCCAGCATCTGAGGCGAGGTGGGTCCCACACCACCGACATTGCAAATAATCGTGAGGTCACGGGTACCCTGATCTCGCAAGGCCGTGAGCAAGCTCGTGGGCCAGCCCTGAATCACACCGAAGCCGCCCACCAAAATGGTTGCGCCGTCTGGGATGTCGGCCACTGCCTCCGCCGCAGTTGAGACTACTTTATCAATGGCCATTACTTTTCCCCTCTTCTCTTGCTTAAGGTCTTGCTTAAGGCCTTGCTTAAGGCTTCTAAACTTAACCGGAGATCTGGCTCAGACCCACCATCTCCGTGGCAAAGTAGTTTGAAACACCTTGGGGGTGCCCATCCTGTCCCACCCGGCCCCAACCTTGGTCGATTTCGGCCAGCAGCCAGGATGCCGACCTTCGCCTTCCAAGCAACCTATTTCTGGCCGATTAGTCTTGTTCTCGCCCTGCTCCATTCACCTCAACTTCATCCACCTCAACTTCATCCACCTCGACTTCGTCCGACGCTTCATAAAAAATGCCCACGTCGGCATCCACATCGTCGGGGAAATCTTTCATTGATGTTTTTACGGGCTCCGTGCTCAAACCGGGCGCCCCTCGAACAATAGACCAAAGCACATTCCCCGTAGCGCCATCGATCATGACAAGTTCAACGGTTGCACCATTTTGCGGCGAGGCCACACCGATGCCTGTTAGCGCCCCCAACACAAGGGCAACGGTCGCATCTTTTATGATGAGACCTGTCGACTTTTGAAACCCGTCGTAGTGCATGAGAAGAATCGCATCGGCACCACTTTTCTCCGACAAAGCGTTGGCAACGGAACCGACCGAAGCGCGGAAACTGTCCATCGAGTTATCGGAAGCGTCCGGATTTTCTCTCAACTCTCGACGAATAAATCCAAATTCATGCCTCAAGAGCTCCACTCGAAATGCGAATTCGGCGTCTTCTTCGAGGGCCTGTTCGAAATCAAAATCAACAACATCGTATCCGTGACCATAGAGCGCTTCTTCCGCCACTTGAACCAGAGCGTTTCGAATGATCAGCTCTTCTTTTCGCATCCGTTCATTCATACTATCAAATGCGACATATTCAATAGAGACTACCGGAGGCGCAATGACAACGGAGTCGATTTCCAACAGGTGATCGTTCAAGTCCTGATGTTGTCGCATGGGGTTTTGCGAGCAACCCGTTGCAATAAACCCTGTGATCAGGATGAGGAAAATTTGGAGTTGAACACGCATCAACTAGACTCCTCTGTCAATTCGCGAAGCAATGTTTCGACATAGAGGCGGTCGTCCAAGCGCTCCTCAATGGTCAAGTAGGTTTCAAAAGCAGAGACGGCCTCGCCCTCTCGTCCTTGGGTGTAAGCGATGTATCCAATTCCTCGATAGGCCACGAGCGTTGCGGAGTCCCCAGAAAGCGCCTTTGTGTAGAATTCCAGCGCCTTCTCATAGTTCTCGTTGGCGGCCTCCTCAAATTCAGCGATCAAATCTTCCTTCGGCTTCTTGCCTGTTTCCATCCAAGCTTTGTCATACGCTGCATCAAAGGGATGATCCCCCATTCCTCGATACACCTCGCCCCGATAGTAATTCAACAATGGAGCCCCTTCGTAATAAGCCTCGGCGCGATCCAGGTCTTTCAAAGCCTGTTGGTATTGCCGAAAAGACAGACGAAGTTGAATGGCCTCCTCTACAACAAGGGGCCGAACCAACCCGAATTCCCCCTTACGAATAAGATCTGCGGACTCAAGTTCACGAAAGTCTGTTTGAATATATTCCTGAAGCAGAGCCATGCGATCTTCTTCGTCCGGATGAGAGCGAAAGGGCCCGAAGGTGGAGTCTGCGTGATGTTCCTCGCTCAACAGTTCCATGGTACGAGGAGCTTGAGAGAGGTCGTAACCCGCCCTGGCTAGTAAAGTCAGCGCCTCGTGGTCAGCCTCTTCTTCTTGATCACGGCTATAATCGGCCAGTCCTAAACTGGCCGTCACGTAGCTGAGTTTCGTGCCAAACAAAAAGACATCAGTGATATTCGCAGCCAGGACGCTGCCATCCCCCTTGACCTTGGCTCGGATGCCGTGCCGATAGATGACATGGCTGATTTCATGAGCCAGCACCGAGGCGAGTTGTGCCTCATTCTCCAATAGCGAAATCAATCCGATGTTGAGGTAGATACCCCCATTGGGCAAAGCCATGGCATTGGGTGTGGGGTCGCGCAGAACATAAAATTCTAAATCAATGTGAGTGTTGCTGATGTCCGGAGCGAGTCTATTGCCCAAATCCCGAACATAGTCGCTGATCGCAGGGTCTTGATAGATAAACCCACGCCGCTTGAGTTCTTTATGGATGGCATCGGCTTCCAGGAGCAGGCGGTATTCGTGCTCGCCAATATCGTACTTCGCTTCTTGCTCCGTCAACGGTGAGTACCGCGGCGCAGAGAACATGCAGGCCTGAGAGAGAAAGAACAACAGGCAGGCAAATGCGCCGCGAAGCAACGCATTTAGCATGTACGATCTCGAACCAAACGGCCGTTTCATCATGGCTCCAGTATCCGTAGAAACAAGGATTCTGAGAAAACCGAACTCTGCGGGAAGAACAAATCGTACCACAGATGACCTGACGAGAAACGGACAGGAAAGAGAGGTGCTCAAAGGCAAAAAGGGCCCCAAGCTTTCGCTTGGAGCCCTCTAAATTGCGCGCAAGAAGCTCTACGCGAGTTCGAACACCCCGTTGGTAAGAACCGTGGCACCCGCTTCGTTCTTCACCTCCACGAAAATCGTCTTGCCTTCCGTCTTGGTTTCCACCGTGAGCAGATCCCCCGGAATAACAGGAGAGCTGAAGCGCACGCCCATGGACTTGAGCTTCGCGGGATCGTTGCCACACAGCCCGCGCACAATGGCGCGCGTGGTGCAGCCGTAGGTGCAGAGACCGTGAAGGATGGGCGCCTCGAAGCCCACCGCCTTGGCGATATCGGGATCGGCGTGCAAGGGATTCCAGTCACCGGACAAGCGGTACATCAGCGCCTGTCGTTTTTCGGTCTGGATTTGAAAGGTCTTGTCCGGCCCGCGATCCGGTGCGACGGGCACCTCACGGCTGGGGCCGCGCTCGCCGCCGAAGCCACCTTCGCCGCGAATGATCATGGCTACAAGATTCTCAAACAGAAGTTCACCATCCACGCTGCTCTTGAACTTCAATTCGACCAGGGCGTTCTTTCCCTTGTCGTAGATGCCGTCAATGCTGGCTTCCGTGGTCACCGTCGCATTGGCCGGAAGCGCACCGTGCACCGTTACCTGCTGCCCTCCGTGAATGATGGTGATGGGGTTGATGCCGATGTCTTCGAGAATGACACCGCCACCCAATCCAGAAGCTACCGTGGCGTAACTGGGGTACACCCGGGGGCCGTGCTTCTCGTAGAGAAACTCCAGGTCCGTCTCGTCGGCTCCAATGGACAGCGCGTAAATGATCGCATCGCGATGCGTGTAACTAAATTCTTCAAGGGCGTACGTCTTGCCCACCAACTCTGTTTTCAGCGCCATTTTCAATCTCCTACTCGTGTTCGTCGTATTCACATTCGGTTTTGTAAACGCGGGGAGTCTACCCCACGTTTGGGTGGTGTAAATCGAAGGATTTCAAACCTGTGCAGATCCACTCAGACTCTAAGAAGCTGCGACTGCCTCCACGTCCATGCGCGTCCCGCGATCGTTGTGACCCGTCTCGCCCGTAATCATGAGCGGCTGCAAGTGGAAATAGCCTCCGGCTAATTGAATGGGGTTGATGGGGCTGGGCAGGATGCTCTGGTGAGAGCGATTCCCCTTGAATTGATAGGGTTCCCAGCCGTGGTAGACGATGACCTGCTTCGGCCGCAGAGTGTGGGAGAGCTTGGCCTGGGCCTCGAACTCACCAATGTCGTTCCACACCCGCACCTGATCGCCGTCGGACAGACCGCGCTCGGCAAGATCATCCGGACCCATCACAATGGTGGGCTCCCCGCGCTGTAGCCGTTGCATGATCTTATTATCCTGCCAGATGGAGTGGATGGACCAGCGTGTGTGCCCACTGGTCATCTTCAAGGGGTAGTCCCCGCCGATGCTGGGATTGTCCTTGTGAACGGGGAGTTCCTCCCCCAATTCCAGGTACAGTTCGTGATCGATGTAGAATTGCAGGCGTCGCGTGAGCGTCGGCCAGGGCATTTTATCGCGCGTATGCCAGACATTGGCCGTGATGGTTTCTCCGGGCTCAATGTCCGTGGCGTTGCCGATATTGCAAACGCCCGTCCCGATGCCCGTGTAGCGCTGGTAGCCCTTGTTCTTAAGATCCTCCCAGGTGGCCCCACCCGTGTTGGTGTTCAGCTTCATGATCTCGGCCAGGAACTCTTCTTCGTTCTCCTCGGTGTAGCGCCGCTGGAAAGTAAACTGGTCGTATACCTCGTCGAGTCGCCGCTCTTCCCCCGCACGGTCCTTGAAGGTGAGGATGCCGCGCTCGATGGCGCGCTCTTGAATGGTCTTCATCAAAAGGGCATGAAACTGCCAGTCGGACTTGGATTCACCCAAGGGCTCCACCGCCTTGGTCGTCGCATGCGCAAAGGGAGCGATGGGCGTGGCCCAACTGATATCGTTCTTTTCGTACCAGGAGGCAGCCGGCAATACATAGTCGCTGTGAAGCCCCGTGTTGCTCATGCGCCAGTCCACTGTAACCAGTAGATCCAGCCCTGGCAGGAACTTGTCGTAGAGCTTGTCGTAACCGCGCACGCGCCGGAACATATTTCCACCGACTTCGAACATAATTTTAGGTGCCATGGTGGGAGCCATTTGCCAGCCATTGCCGATGGACTCTTCGAAGTACGATTGCAAATCGCGCTTCATATACGGGTCCCACTCCGCCGAGCGCCCCGTGTTCACATCCAAGCCACCCACCTTATGCAGGTAGAGCGCGGTGGGAAGGTAGCCGCCCTTCTTGTATTCCTCGCGCGCGGCATTGTAGATGAACATCTCGTCGGTCAGGCCGTGTATCTTGGCCTTGACCATCTCCGGCGCCATCTTCGCACCCAGGGCAATCAACCCCATCATGGGCGACAGGCTGCCCGAGGACATATTGAGCCCCTCAACACTTCCTAGTGTAAGGAAGGGGAAGCCGGTGAAACCACTGCCCTTCTTCCCACACTGACCCGCCAGAGTCATCACCAGAATCTGAGCACGCTCCATTTCCAGGCCGTGGTAGTACTTGGAGAAGTTGGACTGCGTCAGCGTGGTCGCGGCCTTGGCCTTGGCGATACGTCGGGCCAGATCTCGAATGATGTTCGGGGACGTCCCCGTGATCTCGCTGGCCGCCTCGGGCGTATACTGAGCGACATGTCGACGGAAATTGGCGAAGACAGGCTCGACGACCACCTCGCCTTCCAGGGTCTGCACCTTGTATTCGCCTTCCAGCGCCGGCTCAAATCCGTCCAAGGCCAGTGTCGACTGCGGTGCTAGCTGAATTTTGTCAGAAGCCTGATCGAAGAGATAGAAACGATCCTCGTCCCCTCCGGCCTTCACATCGGATTGACGCAGGAAGAGCCGATTGTCCTTGCGCACCAACAGCGGGAAATCGCTCTGCTCGCGAATGAACTCTTTGTTGACCAGGTCCTCTTCGATCATCACCTGGGCCATGGCCAAGCCGAGCGCAGCATCGGTGCCGGGCTCCACGGGGACCCACAGATCGGCGTGAATGGAGGAAGCATTGATATCGGGCGCGATGCTGACAATGGTCGCCCCCTTGTAACGCGCCTCGGTGATGAAGTGGGCGTTGGGAATCTGGGTGTACATGGGATTGCCACCCCAGATGAGAATCAGATCCGAGTAACACATGTCGTCGCCGGAACTTGAAAAGCACATCTTGCCCGTGGTGGCCACGGTGCCCGGGTGGTGATCGCCAATCTCGGCATTCATATCGAGAATGGGTGTGTCGAGCACCATGCCCGAGCGGTGCAGCCCGAGCCCGTGACAGCCGTTGGAGTTGGCCGTACCGAAATCCCAGACAAAAGCTGCTGGCCCCAGGCCCGTGAGCAGATCAATGGATTGGTCGGCGATGTCCGTCAGCGCCTCGTCCCAAGTGACGCGCTTCCATTTTCCTTCACCGCGCTCGCCGATACGCTTGAGCGGAAACTGCAGCCGCCCGCTGTCGTACATGCGATCGCTGTAACAGGCACCCTTCTGACAACCGCGCGGGTTGAAGTCCGGCACGTCCTCGTTGGTCTGTGGGTAATCGGCAACCTGCTCCTCGCGGAAGACCACGCCGTCCTTGACGTACACATTCCAAGCGCAGCGCGCCTGATACCAGCAATTTACGTAATGGGTGCCTTTGGCAACTTTGTCCCAGGTCCACTGCGTTCGGTAGATATCCTCCCAGCCCCGATAGGGAGCCCGGGGAGTGCGGGTTCTCGCGCCTGCGCCGGGCTTGCCCGTCGGGCCCGAGTCGGCTCCACCGCGATCGCCGCGATCGCAGCTGAGTTGGCTGAGCGTAAGGCCGAGAACCGTGGCTCCCGTCCCACAAAGAAATACTCGCCGGGTGAGTCCTGATTGTCGGGTCATCGGGCAACTCCTCCTTCCCACGGTAAGGCGACGCTATGGGCGCCAAGAGCCGGGCAAACACGTCAGAAGACACGCTCCCTGGTACAAAACTGAGGCGACTCCGTAACCTACCTTTTTTGGGGTTTCGATGATAGAGGGGCACCCAGGGTGGATCTTGTCCGGTCCGGTCCCACGGCTGGTCGATTTTGGCCAGTGGAGACTACGCCACATCCTTCGTTGCGCGCTCAATGAGCCCGACCAGCCAGGCATTCAAACTCTTCGTTTTAGACTTCGCCTTTAAATAGGCCTGCCGATGGAGTTCCTCCGACATTCGCAGTGCGAACTTCCCCGAGAATGGCTTCTCCGGCTGTTTGCCCCGTTTCTCACAGCTTTCCAGATAGAAGTCGACCGACTTCTGGAACTCTTTTTCTATCTTCTTGGCACTCGTCGACTCAAAGTGAATCACAGCTCGTGTGCCCGCCACCTCCCCGCTCAACACCTTGGATTCATTGTCGTACTCTACGACTCCTACAAAGCCTTTGTACTTCATCATAGTTTAACTCCCGCCTGATCAAGGAACCGGCGCAATGCCCGGATCGCTCCCGGGTCCGCTTCCTTTCGGGGATGCGGACGATGAAATACCGCTTCCTCTTCGTTCAAAAGAACGTACACGCGACTTCCTTCAGCTGAAGGATCCACCTCCGCACCCAAAGCCCGCAACAGCGGTTCCACCTCGCGCTCCCATTGGATCGTCGCTGATGTGGGATGGCGGAAGATCGCCTCCAGTGTTCTCCGATGCCGTCTTCTTAATGATATCACTTTACGATATCTTTTCCATTGATGAGAGCCGTCTTGGTTCTGGCATTTTCAGAAAACACAACAAAATCGACCCTCCGTTGGGGACCAGAGGCAAGCAAGGCAAATTCTCACCCAGCCTGCAGAAGAAACCAGTGCCGCAACCTGTTCGCTTTTCGCGTTGGATGCAGCTCATCAGGAAAAAGCCGAGGGTGCGTCACTTCGACACTCCAATTCCAATCTCAACAGATCTCCGTGTCGTCAAACTGCGCTACTCTCCAGCTCGGCATTTTTTGGGGCAGACGACTTTTGTTAGGGAGAAACGATACATGGAGATGTTTGAGCGCGCGCAAATTGGAAAGATGAGCCTTCGCAACCGTCTGGCCATGGCGCCCATGGGCACCAACGGTTTGACCGATATCGACTGCGGCTACGGCCGACGCCTGATTGATTTCTACGAAGCGCGCGCCAAGGGCGGCTTGGGCATGGTCATGACCGGAGCGGCCGTCACCAATGTCGAGCTCGAAGGGGGCATCGCCCACTTCCTACCCCGCATCGACACTCCCGCTTACATGGGTCGCCTCTCGGAGTTGGCGGATGCCATGCACAACCACGATTGCAAATTGGTCTTGCAGCTCACCGCGGGTTTCGGGCGCGTCAACTTCCTCGAAAACAACCCCATCCCACCCATCTCCGCCTCAGAGAATGTTTGTTTCCTCGACCCCACCGTCACCACCCGCGCCATGACCAAGGAAGAGATCCAGCAGATCGTAATCTCCTACGCAACTTCGGCGGGTATGGCGGCCATCGCCGGTGTCGATGCCATCAGTATTCAAGGCTATGGCGGTTACCTCATCGACCAGTTCATGTCCTCGCTCTGGAACAAACGCGATGACGAGTACGGCGGTGACTTGGACGGACGCATGCGTTTCGCCATGGAAATCCTGGGAGCCACCCGCGCTGCCGTGGGTGACATGCCGATTATTTTCAAGTTCACTCCGGATCACTACATCGAAGGTGGACGTCAGTTAGAAGAAGGCATCGAAATAGCCAAGCGCTTGGAAGCGGCCGGGGTCGACGCCTTGCACGTGGACGCGGGCTGCTACGAAGCCTGGAACCGCGTAATTCCCAGCATGTACGAGAAACCGGGCTCCCAGCTCGACCTGGTAAAGGAGATCAAGAAGATTGCCACGGTTCCCGTCATCGGCCATGGCAAGCTCGGCAACCCCGCCCTGGCCAAGAGTGTCTTCGACGAAGAGATCGCCGACTTCGTCTGCCTCGGTCGCCCCTTGCTGGCCGACCCAGAATGGCCCAATAAAGTTCGAGCGGGCTTGGACAAGGACATCACGCCCTGCATCTCTTGCAACGACGCTTGCATCGGCCGCGGTTACGAGATGAAGTACCTGGGTTGCACGGTCAACGCGCGTTGCGGCATGGAGACCACCTACGCACCCGCACCCGCCATCGACCCCAAAAAGAAAGTCTTGGTCATCGGCGGAGGCCCCGGCGGCATGGAAGCTGCGCGACTGGCCGCCGAGCGCGGATTGGATGTAACGCTCTGGGAGAAAGGCGAAGAACTCGGCGGTAAGCTGATCCCTGCCGCGGTGCCCAGCTTCAAGAAAGACCTCGTGCCCCTGCTCAACTATCTAAAGCACGGCGTGGAACAAGCAGGCGTCAAGGTGGAGCTGAACAAGGACGCCACGGCCGACGCCATTGAAGCCTTTGGCGCCGATCACGTCATCGTCGCCACGGGTTCGAAGTTTGCTCCACCGCCGATTCCTGGCATTGAGGGAAGCAATGTCTACAGCAGCGCCGAGTTGTTCACAGACGCACCAGATGTCGGCAGCAACGTCGTCGTCATTGGCGCTGGCCTTTGCGGTTCCGAAGTCGCCGCCGAACTCGCCGTGGCCATGGGCAAGAAAGTGACCTTGGTGGAAATGGCTGACCAGGTGGTGCCCGAAGGAACCAACATCCCCACCCTCATGGGCATCCACTCGTTGTTGGCTCAAGGTCAGGTAGACATTCGCACCAGCACCAAAGTGGTGGAGATCACCGAGGATGGGATCGTGGCCGAGAAGGACGGAGAAGCTGAGAACATCCCATGTGACTCCATCATCATGGCTACGGGCTACGTGCCCGACCCATCGCTGCGCGACGAAGTGGAGAAGCTTGTGCCCCATTGCGTCGCCGTCGGCGACAGTGTCAAGGTGGGCAAGATCCTCAACGCCATCTGGGGCGGCTTTAATGCCTCAAGGGTGATTGACTAGCTCTCGCTTTCCTCTTCTAGAAGAGCGTATAGATAAACGGCGCGGCTGCAGTTCCACCGAGCAGCACGAGCAGACCCAGGCCCAAAATGGCGGCAACGATGGGGGCTAGCCACCACTTCTTGTTGTCTTTTAGAAAATCGAAAAATTCTTGCACCAAGCCGCTGCGTTCACCCTCTGCGGCTTGGAGAAATTCTTTTTCTGTATCCTGCTCTGACATGGCGATCTCCACTCTCTCAATACAATTTCTTTCTATGTAATTGCCAAGGCTTAAAACTGCCTGAAGTAACTTGCCGGTTTTCGGTCACTGCGGGCATCGACCCAATAACTTTCAAATTCGGGCTCGAAACGACGCCCCAGCACATCTCTTCCCACCAATCGAAAAAATAACGCCACTGGGGTGATCAGCCCGAAGAACAAGCCGCCCATGATGACATAGGAAAGCACAAATCCGATGGGATAGGAAACAAGGGTGAGCAAAACGTAGAGCGGCCGGTTGGCCGCTGGAAAAACGAGGGAGAAGAACGCACTCACGCCTCCGAGACTGATAAAAACCTTTGCCAGGGTCGCAGCCGACTCGTCCATGTGTCGAAAGATCAACCAGTGGTTCCACGCCAGCAATGCGAGAACAGCGAAACCGACAAAGGCGATCCAGCCGAATTGACGCAGGATCCGCTGGTCGGGCTTCAAATTGATTTCGATCATCTTACTCATAGCTTCCCTTCTTTCATTCCGGCTGCCCGATCAATCGAGAGCAAACTGTGCCAGGTAGGTTTCGCGATCGATGTCCTTGGAATCGGGTTGGTCACTCTTTGCCAGTACGAGATTCTCGATGACGAGCACATCCATGTTCGTCCCCATGAAGCAGCGATAGGCATCTTCCGGAGTATTCACAATGGGCTCACCGCGCACGTTAAAACTCGTGTTGATGAGCACCGGGCAGCCCGTCCTTTGCTGGAAAGCGCGCAGAATTTTAGCAAAGCGCGGGTGGCGGTCCTCGGCCACGGTCTGCACTCGCGCCGAATAATCCACATGGGTGATGGCTGGGATTTCGGAGCGAACGATCTTGAGTCGGTCGAGACCTTTTTGAGGATGGGATTGCTCAGGGGGGGCCTCACGCCGCTCTTCACTCACCGGAGCCACCAGGAGCATGTAAGGGCTGTCCTGATTTTCGCTCATCTCAAAGTATTCATGGACGTGATCGCGAAGCACGGCGGGAGCAAAGGGACGGAACGATTCACGGAACTTGATTTTCAAGTTCATGACTTCCTGCATCTTGGATGAGCGCGCATCCCCGAGAATCGAACGGCTCCCCAAAGCCCGCGGACCGAATTCCGCGCGGCCTTGCATATGACCCACCACGTTTTCCGAAGCGATCAATTCCGAGATCACACCCACCAACTGGTCTTCGTCCTCATAAGCGGTGAACACAGCACCCACCGAATCGAGATAGTTTTTCACATCGGACGGGGCATACGAAGGTCCTAACAGTGAACCATGCTGCGTATCCAAACCCTGAGTCTCACGCGGATTGCCGAGAAGTTGGTGCCAAACAAATAACGCCGCTCCCAGTGCCCCTCCGGCATCGCCAGCCGCCGGCTGAACCCAAAGATCCTCAAAAGGGCCTTCGCGCAACACCCGACCATTGGCGACACAATTCAGTGCCACCCCTCCAGCCATCACCAGGTGTTTGCATCCGGTAAGCTCATGCGCGTAACGGACGATCCGCAAAACGATCTCTTCGGTCACGGCCTGAATCGATGCTGCAATATCCATCTCGCGCTGGGTCAGTTCGGATTCCGGAGCCCGCCGCGGACCATCGAAGAGTTCCTCGAATTTCTTCGAGGTCATCACGTCATCTGTGCAATAAGCAAAGTAGGACATGTCCATGCGAAAAGAGCCGTCTTCTTTGAGATCGATCAGCTTTTCAAAAATCAGATCCTTGTAGATCGGATCGCCGTAGGGTGCCAAGCCCATGAGCTTGTACTCGCCGCTGTTCACTCGAAAACCCGTAAAGTAAGTGAAGGCAGAATACATCAACCCCAGGGAGTGCGGGAAGTGCATCTCCTTGAGCATCTCAATCTTATTCCCGCGCCCACGTCCAATGCTGGCCGTCGCCCACTCCCCCACACCGTCGAGGGTGACGATGGCCGCCTCATCGAAGGGAGAAGGGAAAAATGCGCTCGCCGCATGAGATTCGTGATGTTCGGTAAAAACGTATTTCCCGGCATACCGGCCTTGGAGTCCTCGGTCGAGTTCACGGGGGGTGTGCAGTTTTTGTTTTAGCCAGAGAGGCAAGCCCATCAGGAAGGTCTTGAATCCCCGCGGAGCGAAAGCCAGGTAGGTCTCCAGGATGCGATCGAACTTGAGCAGCGGCTTGTCGTAGAACGCGACAAAATCCAACTCCTCGTAGGAAATTCCCGCGACCTTGAGACAGTATTGAACGGCATTTTCAGGGAAATCGTAATCGTGCTTCTTGCGCGTAAATCGCTCTTCCTGAGCCGCGGCTACAATCTTCCCATCCTGCACCAAGCATGCAGCGCTATCGTGATAATAAGCTGATATGCCGAGGATGTTCACCTTCGCCCCCTGGTCGCCGGTTACAGAAGCCGAACTGGTGACCGAACCCATTTTCTAATCTTCGCGCAAAATATAATAGCCGCCCATCTAAGCGTACTGGAACCAGGCAGAATTCCCTCGTGGTTTCATGGCCAATCCGATCAAGCCTGCGCCCAACAGAATGACGATGCCAAGACCGTG
>PIVT01000445.1 GCA_003353845.1 Pseudomonadota bacterium
AATACGAAAAAGCTGCTCACAATGCGATTATGGGCACAACAAATGCCGATGGGCCAATGGCACTTCGCCCTCATTACTGCACTGTGTGCGACATGTTTGTGAATGGGCTGGATCACGCCCAATGGCACGCGAGCGGCAGGAAACACAAGAAGAACCTGTTGGCGTTGGCACGGAGCGCAGCACAACAAGCGCAGCCCGCCATGTCAGCGACGAATCCAAAGGTGTCTTGGTCCCCCACTGCGATGTGCATTTCGTGGGAAGCGGACGACGGGGTTGCGCCCAACGATGCAACCGTCACGCTAGGTCCGATCAAGTACGGTAAGACAACCGAACTGACAAACACCATGAAGACCAGTGTGGTCGCATGCACACCAAGACTTCCTACGAAGGCTAGCGAGGAGATAGCACGGGCTCATGCAAAATTGTTGTGCAGGAGCGTCTATGTCCCAGAGTCAGATAACGTTAAGCAAGGAATCGTGAATGGCGTGTCATATCAGACAACGCTCAATGACGACTTCGACAACGGTGAAGTATACCAGGACCAGGTGTTCGTGGGTCCTTACGAAGAAACGGAGGACAGTACCCGCGAGCAACAAGAGGCTGTTGCCGCCAACGCCATTGACGCGGACGACCCACAATACGACGAGGACCCTGAAGGTCAGCGTCAGGGGCTGCCAGCGGGAATGTGGTTGGCGGACACTGGATGCGGTCATGACTTGGTCAGCAACCGCGGAGCACGGCACCACCCCAGACGAGTTGCGCGCAAGCTAACTTTTAGCACTGCGAACGGTCGAGTTGGAGCCGATACGAGCATGCCAGCACGATGTAAGGAGCTCGAAATCGACGTCGACCCTTACATCCTCAAGTCGACACCACACGTGTTGTCAGTGGGTCGGCGATGCATGGAACAAAGATGTTCGTTTATTTGGGTAGCCGGATTAAATCCTTTCTTTTGCCTACCCACAGGACGGGTGGTGCCACTTGAGGTACACAATTACATTCCGTATCTTGAAGTGATGGGAGACGATGAGGAAGAGAATCCAGCAGCGCCCGCCATCGGTGACATTTTTCCGATGATAGAGCGAGTTCACGGCGACCGCGTGGCCAACACGGTACGCACTCAGCTACGCGACGTAGTGGCGGCAGGAACCGTAACTGCTGATGATACAAAGAAGGCCAATACATGCCTGAAGAACAACGATTCACAC
>PIVT01000446.1 GCA_003353845.1 Pseudomonadota bacterium
ACCGCCATGGTAACGACGGGTTTACGACGACGTAAAGCTAAGTAGTGAGTTATTGCTACGCTAAGCTACAAAGAATACCGGGGATATATCTGGTAATCCCCTAAATATCACGGTATTCGAACCAAAGAGGCCAGAGCACAGATAGAGGGAATCCAACAGCCCCCATCATCCAACCGGAAAGAGAAGGAAGTGCAGCACAACAGTGCTGGACATGGATCCGGAAGGATGACAAGAAAAAAAAAAATAACCGAAAGAAGAGAGCTGGGATCACAGAAGTGACTGGTGCACTGGAATGGTAAGGGACTCATGGAAAGAAGCGCTTCACGGGAGGAAACACTGGGTCACCATCGAGGACGATGGAGAGAGGAAGAATTTCAACCGAAAGACAAAGATGGCACAGGAGGACCGAAAGCACGAAAGGACGGCGTTCTCGCAGAACTGACATAGGCGAGGGGTGGGCGTAACAGTAGTAGGACCAGTCCAAGAGCGGCGGCTGGAAGCGCCAGGCAGAGTTCGACAGCGGCGGCGAGGAGGTCTGGCCGGGAGAACGAGGGCAAGTGCCGGTGATGTGCACGACGTACAAAAGGAAGAAATCGCGAATGGGTAATGAGCCCCCAGGGGGTGACGAACGAAGAAGCCCCCAGGGTGAAGCCCCCAGACGGAAGGGAGGCGGGGAAGTGGTGTGCAGGGGGAGCAAACAGTTGAACAGAACCAATGTCGAAGGACCAAGAAGCAGTAGCCGGTCAACCGGAGACGACCGAGGGCATACGAGCAGTCCGACGGAAATGAGAGCGGAGGAAGTGAGTGGCAAGCGACGACGGACGGGCTCAAAAACATCCGCCGCCGACAAGCGCTCGGCGCAGAGGGTGCCGACCGACGAAGCGCGACCATAACAGAGGAGGACGGACGCAACGCGATCGGCCGTATCGGCTCATAACCTATAGGAAGGCGTATGCCTCGGCGATACCGCCATGGTAACGACGGGTTTACGACGACGTAAAGCTAAGTAGTGAGTTGTTGCTACGCTAAGCTACAAAGAACACCGGGGACACATCTGGTAATCCCCTAAACATCACGGTATTCGAACCAAAGAGGCCAGAGCACAGATAGAGGGAATCCAACAGCAGGCACATGTCACATGACAAACATACAACAGATCCCAACAGACGAAGACACCAATGACGACGCACGCGACGACGAACCA
>PIVT01000447.1 GCA_003353845.1 Pseudomonadota bacterium
CCAAGGCCGCCGTTACGTCCTCAGATTCCGGCCGCGTCTTGAAGACGGCGAATCCCATCCAGCGTCGCGAGAAATGATCCTCGACGTTCAGCAGCCACCAGCAAATCGGCCAGCGCTGCCAAAGCGAGTTGGGAACCCAGTTGGTCCAGAAGCCTCCACTGATCGGCACGGCCGTCAAATCAGCATGCCATGTGTGTCCGGCATACTCCGACACGATCCGGCTGCCGTTGCCGTTGTCCCTTGACGACGATTCCGGTTTCTCGGCAGGCTTCTCCTTGAGAATACGACCCACAGTCGTCTTGCCAATATGGATGCCGGCCCGAGCAAGCGTATCGGCAATCTTCGCTTTGCCCAGCGTCGGGCAGAAGAGCTTGATCCGCTGGACAGCATACCGAACAAAGTCCGGGAAGCGATTGACTGGCGCTTCCGTATTGAGCAATGAATCGTCATCCGCCCGCCGGAGCCACGAGCGAACCGTGTCATCGGTAACACAGAAGTGGCGAGCCGTTTCCGCTTTACTCCAGCCGCGCATGGCACGTAGTTCCAGAATGGCCATCCGTTCAACCGGCGGGTATTGCGGTCGCCGGTTTGGATCGATACGTTTCATCCGTGCAGAGACAATCCGCAATTCCTCGCGCAGCAAGGCAACCTCGGTTTCCAGCCGGTGGATATGCGAGTCGGCCACATCACCCTCGCGGATGAGGAACTCCCGGCCGGCCAGCATGGCTATACGTACAATACAGACAACATTCAGCACGGCGTGCCGGACGGTGTCGGTCCAATCCTTCGGCAAGGGCAGTGACTCAATATCCTCTCCGCAAAGTTCATCGCACATGGTGTCGCTCAATGGTGGCAGGAAAGCCAGCCATTATAGCGGATTGGCATACCTGACTCTTGCCGTCACGGGTGCGAACGATTGACGCGAGGGGCGTACTTGGCTTACGCTGTCTGGGTGGCGATTCTGCAGCTCCGGGTGGAATACTCCCACTGCGATGTGGGGTACGAGCCCCACTCTGAAGACCTGCCGAAAGTCGCTGGACCCCTTCACCGACGGGCTAGGTCTCGCATCGCAAAGTGCATGTTTGAGACGGGTTCGCCACGAAGCCGAGCGACTGGCACGGCCTGCCTCAACGAGAGCACAGGCCGTCCGTCAGACCATCACTCGCGGTTCGCGGCGTCCGGCCGGCGTGAAGGTCATCCTTC
>PIVT01000448.1 GCA_003353845.1 Pseudomonadota bacterium
GGTATGAAGTACAAGCGTTAGGTACGGCCAACGACATCGTTGTCAATGCCTTCGTCATGACGGCAGCTTAAACCGAAGGAGAAGAACATGGAACTGACAAAGGAAGAACTTCAATACTTGCTTAACGCGGTTGATTTCGAATTGCGGCAGAAAGGCTTGCAGATTGCAGGCTCGGCATTGGTCGTGGCTACGAAGCTGAAAGAAATGCTGGAGGCGGTGGAAGCCACGCCAAGGGTTAAGGTCAAGGCTCCGGCTCCGGCGAAGAAGTCGGGTGGCTAACAATGTCATTGATCATTGAGACAGGGGGAGGTGTGCGGTACGCAAACGCTTATGCGTCCGTTGCCTTCGTCACGAATTACCTGACCAATCTCAACAAGAATACGGGCTGGGACGCTGCGACTACGGCGGTTCAAGAAGGCGCCATCATCGCAGCAACCAGCTACATCGACACCCGATGGGGTCCGTCCTTCCTGGGCTCCAAGCTGGTCGCGTTCTCCGGCGTTTCGGCCCGGGGCGAATTGTCGTTCGTCGCTAATGTCCAGGCCGGAGACATCCTGACCCTGGGAAGCATCACATACACCTTTGTGACTTCCGTCTCCGACCTTAGCCAATTTGAAATCGAGGTTGGTGCGTCACAAAAGGAATCCCTGGAGACGATAGTCAGCGTTATCAACAACGGCCAGAATGTCACGCCCGCAAACATCGAGGCATCGGCAGGCCTCAAGGAAGATTCGGAGGACATTCTTATATTTCAAGCCGCTCTGGCTGGAACGTCCGGAAACGACATCGCGCTTGCTGCCACAATCGCTAATGGTGCGGGCGTCAGGCCCTTTAGCACCGGCCTTGATTACGGGTCCCAGCCCCTGGAGTTCCCGCGCAATTACCTGACAGATCCTGCCGGGCAGGCAGTGGTTGGGATTCCGCTGAAGCTCAAGCAGGCTATGGCTGAGTATGCCGATCGTGCCCGGGACGAAGAACTCTATCAAGATCCGGTTATCGATGAGACCGGTAGGGCTTTGTCCATGAAGAGGGAGAAGATCGGGCCGATCGAGGAAGAGGTAAGATACGAAGCAGGTGGCGGTGTTTCTCCGATCACCAGGGATTACCCGTCTGCCGACCAATTATTGAGCGAGTACCGGCTGCCAGCTGGGAGCGTAAACCGTGGTTGATTACGCTTCAGCCATTGAGACAGCCC
>PIVT01000449.1 GCA_003353845.1 Pseudomonadota bacterium
ATGGCCAAAGAGAAATTCGAGCGAAATAAACTTCATGTAAACGTGGGCACGATTGGCCACGTGGATCACGGTAAGACCACGCTGACGGCCGCGATCTGCGAGCGTCAGGCGAAGAAGGGTCTTGCGGATGTGACCAAGTTCGAGGATATCGACAAGGCTCCCGAAGAGCGCGAGCGCGGCATCACCATCGCCACCGCCCACGTGGAGTACCAGACGGAGGTCCGTCACTATGCCCACGTCGACTGTCCCGGCCATGCGGACTATGTAAAGAACATGATTACGGGAGCCGCTCAGATGGACGGCGCCATTTTGGTGGTTTCGGCGGCCGATGGCCCCATGCCCCAGACCCGTGAGCACGTTCTTCTGGCGCGCCAAGTCAACGTTCCCCACTTGGTGGTGTTTTTGAACAAATGTGACCAGGTCGATGATGAAGAATTGCTGGAATTGGTGGAAATGGAAGTCCGCGAGCTGCTGGACAAGTACGAATTCCCCGGCGACGACACCCCGATCATCATGGGTTCCGCCCTGGCGGCGGGTGAAAACCCCGGAGATGACGAGAAAGCCGGCTGCATTGACGAGCTGATGGCTGCCCTGGACACCTTTATCCCGGACCCCGAGCGCGCCTTGGACAAGGACTTCTTGATGCCCATCGAGGACGTTTTCTCCATTACAGGCCGCGGAACGGTGGTTACAGGCCGTATCGAGCAGGGTGTGATCAAGCCTGGCGAGGAAGTGGAAATTGTCGGGATCAAGGACACGACCAAGACCACGGTAACTGGTGTGGAAATGTTCAGGAAATTGCTTGACCAGGGTGAAGCAGGTGATAATGTCGGCTGCCTTCTCCGTGGGACGGGGAAGGACGATGTGGAGCGCGGCCAGGTTTTGGCCAAGCCGAGATCCATTACGCCACATACCAAGTTTATGGCCCAGGCCTACATTCTGACCAAGGATGAGGGCGGACGTCACACTCCGTTCTTCAATGGTTATCGCCCCCAGTTCTACTTCCGTACAACGGATGTGACGGGTGTTGCCACACTTCCTGAAGGTACAGAGATGGTGATGCCGGGTGACAACGTCGAGATGTCGGTGGAGTTGATTCAACCCATCGCGATGGACAAGGAACTTCGCTTCGCCATCCGTGAGGGTGGTCGCACAGTAGGTGCGGGCGTCGTGGCCAGCATCATCGAGTAAGA
>PIVT01000450.1 GCA_003353845.1 Pseudomonadota bacterium
GGACACCGGGACATTACCAGAAAGCAGAAAGCGGGATAACAAGCAAAGGGCAAAGGGCGAAATGCAAGAGATGGGAAGGCCATCGAACGGAGAGGGAGCCCCTCTGAGGTGCAAACGCCGGTGAAAGTCGCCGAAATTAGGCTCGCAGTCCTGGTCTTCCAACTCAGAATTCCATCCACAGGGACCCACCCAAAGTGGCCATGGAGCTTGATAACTTCCCCATCAGCCGGGATGTGGCCCGCTTCTTCCGCGCCCAAGACAGGTGCGTTTGGCGAACGTGCGTTTGGCGAACGCGTGGGCAATGTGACTAGGTTGCGCGTCTC
This sequence comes from Pseudomonadota bacterium, assembly GCA_003353845.1. Lineage (GTDB taxonomy): Bacteria > Myxococcota_A > UBA9160 > UBA9160 > JADFDR01 > GLO-12. Next base: position 324 of record PIVT01000450.1, read on the forward strand.
TGCCTCGGTGCCAGGGGCGTCGCCATCCTTCACGAAAACATAGTACGCGTCAAAAGATGGAGTGATCGTCTTTCTATCGAGACCACCGGGAACGTAACCTTCCGGTACTTTTCACCATCAAGGGAGTCATTTCCTTTCATGAGTGCCTCGGCTACTCCAGAAAAGAGGGCGAAGCGTGCTTGCCGAGAAGTGTGGAGCAGCTTAGCATTCTCTGAAAGATCGAGCTTCTTGGTGTCATCACATGACCATTTTACATACTTCAAACACGTGCGCTGGGATCCCCAGTTGCTCCCGTCCTCCCAAAGAAAAAGCCGTACTGAGAGTCGCCTTTATGATGAAAGGTTCCCTTCACCGTCGCGTTTCTCCAACTTGATCCGAAGGTTGCCTGAGACCATCTCTTTCCCCCGATTGTATCAAATGTCCAGGCAGGCACTTCAGCTGCTGCGCCCACAGTAAAGTGGTCAGCGACTCGGCGGCGCTTACGGTAAACCTGAGCTAATCATCGTCGTCAGGTAGCTCACGAGGCCCCTCGTCCAACCCCCAAACGCAAGTAGAGTCCAACCGCACGCACGCACACACATCGCTCTCACAGCATCTGATCTTTCAGCATCGAAATTACGGCTGTAGAGATCCCTACAATAATCTCGTGATGTCACACGCTGTAATCCCAAGTACCATGCAGTACACACTTCTGTAGTATCTGGAATCTTACATATACACTGGGGAATAGACGGATATTATTTTCTAATGTACATTTAGTACGCCTGTGCGATGCGATGACTTGCCATCGTGGACACACGCAGCGCAGCGGCTTCCGGTGAGAAGAATTAGAGCGCTGCTTTACGAGCATTGTTTGAGGACAGAGCC
>PIVT01000451.1 GCA_003353845.1 Pseudomonadota bacterium
CATCCCCTCGAGCAGATAGAAGGCAGTGCGGTCCTTGATGGAGCCAAAAGGGTTGTACCACTCCAGTTTCAAGAAGAGCGGGAAGGCTTCGTTGTTCGCTACCCGGCCCAACTGAACGAGGGGAGTGGGGTTGTCGGGATTTGCGATCAGCTCACGCACATCGGTGTAGCGACGGAGCGCGGAATTGCTCTCAAGCTTTGCATCGTCGGTCATTTGGACTTATTTAGCCCTCAGGTTTGACAGGTGATTTGGCATTCTGCCGTAACTGGAGGCGGCTCGCCAGCCGAGATCCCCGGCCATACGGCGAATAAAGAAGGGGTGCGGGAAACCGATCCCCAAGCAAGAGAAGAGGGTGGGGAGGGCAGATTTCAAACCCGATGGATCGAGACTCGGCCGACCCCAGTCGCACGGAGTTTTTGCCACGGATCGCTACCAGCGACAGGGGCCGTTATAGTGCCGTTTGTGGGTTTTGGGGCCGCCCTACACGCCTCTGGGTGCCGGCCTATGCCGCCTCCTGCAAGGTTACCTCCGTAAGTCATCGTTTCTTCTTGGGTTTAGTTCGGTCTTCGAACCTGAGGGTCGGGGGTTCGAGTCCCTCCCGGCGTGCCATGGATTCCACATAGTTACACGCCTCGTCAAAATCATCGTCTTGAGCTGGTGCCGTATTTCCGGCATTCAATCGATTCGACTGGTCTTCGCGCTGCATGTCGGGTATATTCGTTGACTAACTGGCGGGTTAGTACCGAACTGACGGGTTAGGACAGTATTTCTGTAATGAGGCCCGCGGATTCTATAGGTGGGGTCGTTTCGATCTCACCGGCTTGAACGGACGAGGACGAACCATGAAACCGGTACCCTTTGAGTACGCCTCCCCGGCGACCCTGGAAGAGGCGATTTCGATCCTGCAGCAGGCCGAGGACTCTGGCACCGAGGCCACGATCCTGGCTGGTGGCCAGAGCCTGATGCCCATGCTGAATATGCGCTTGGCCCGACCGGATCTACTGGTGGACCTGCGCACGGTCGCCGACTTGAACTTCCTGCAACAAGACGACGACGCCCTGCTGATTGGTGCCATGACCACGAAGCGCGACGTGGAAGACTCGGACTTGGTGAAGCAAGTGCACCCGATGCTGCACCAAGCGACCATCTTGATCGGCCACCGCCAGATCCGCAGCCGCGGCACCGTGGG
>PIVT01000452.1 GCA_003353845.1 Pseudomonadota bacterium
GGGCTGTCTCAATGGCTGAAGCGTAATCAACCACGGTTTACGCTCCCAGCTGGCAGCCGGTACTCGCTCAATAATTGGTCGGCAGACGGGTAATCCCTGGTGATCGGAGAAACACCGCCCCCCGCTTCGTACCTGACCTCGGTTTCGATCGGCCCTACCTTCTCCTTCTTCATGGATAAGGCCCTGCCGGTCTCATCGATAACCGGATCTTGATAGAGTTCTTCGTCCCGGGCACGATCGGCATACTCAGCCATGGCTTGCTTGAGCTTCCACGGAATCCCTACCACGGCCTGCCCGGCACGATCGGTCAGGTACCTGCGCGGAAATTCCAGGGGCTGGGACCCGTAATCAAGGCCGGTGCTAAAGGGTCTGACGCCCGCGCCGTTAGCGATCGTGGCAGCAAGCGCGATGTCATTTCCGGACGTTCCAGCCAAGGCGGCTTGAAATATAAGAATGTCCTCCGAACCTTCCTTGAGACCTGCCGATGCCTCGATATTCGCGGGCGTGACACCCTGGCCGTTATTGATAACGCTGACTATCGTTTCCAAGGACTCCTTTTGCGTCGTACCGACCGCGATTTCAAATTGACTGAGGTCGGAGACGGAAGTCACAAAGGTATATGCGATGCTTCCCAGGGTGAGGGTGTCTCCGGCCTGAACATTAGCGGCGAACGACAATTCACCCCGGGCAGAAACGCCGGAGAACGCGACCAGCTTGGAGCCCAGGAAGGACGGACCCCATCGGGTGTCGATGTAGCTGGTTGCTGCGATGATGGCGCCTTCCTGAACCGCCGTAGTGGCAGCGTCCCAGCCCGTGTTCTTGTTGAGATTGGTCAGGTAATTCGTGACGAAGGCAATGGACGCATAGGCGTTTGCGTACCGCACACCTCCCCCTGTCTCAACGATCAGCGACATCGTTAGCCACCCGATTTCTTCGCAGGAGCAGGAGCCTTGACCCTTGGCGTGGCTTCCACCGCTTCAAGCATCTCTTTCAGCTTCGTAGCCACGACCAATGCCGAGCCTGCAATCTGCAAGCCTTTTTGCCGCAATTCGAAATCAACCGCGTTAAGTAAGTATTGAAGTTCTTCCTTTGTCAGTTCCATGTTCTTCTCCTTCGGTTTAAGCTGCCGTCATGACGAAGGCATTGACAACGATGTCGTTGGCCGTACCTAACGCTTGTACTTCATACC
>PIVT01000453.1 GCA_003353845.1 Pseudomonadota bacterium
TTGTTCACCCCGAAAAAGTTTTAGGACTAGCCTCGTGTTATGTTATCGGAGGTATAGCAATGAATGGGATAGGGGCCCCACAAGGTTTACCGACCCCAATCAAACTCCGAATGCCGATTAAATGATGCACGGGAGTCAGACTGCGGGTGATAAGATTCGTAGTCGAGAGGGTAAGAGCCCAGACCCACAGCTAAGGTCCCTAAATCAAACCTAAGTGATTAAAGGAAGTTGGATTGCCCAGACAGCTAGGAGGTTGGCTTAGAAGCAGCCATCCTTTAAAGAAAGCGTAACAGCTCACTAGTTAAGTGATCCGGCGCCGAAAATACTCGGGGCTTAAGGTTTGTACCGAAGCTTGGGATACGTTGCTTGCAACGTATGGTAGGGGAGCATTCCGTAGGTGGTTGAAGCAAGATCGCGAGTTCTTGTGGACACATCGGAAGAGCTTATGCCGGCATGAGTAGCGATAAAACAGGTGAGAAACCTGTTCGCCGTAAGTCTAAGGTTTCCTGAGGAAGGCTAATCCGCTCAGGGTAAGTCGGCCCCTAAGCCGAGGCCGAAAGGCGTAGGTGATGGGAATCCGGTTAAAATTCCGGAACCTGATCGATTTCGTTTGTACGATGGGGTGACGCAGAAGTGAAAGTTCAGCGCACTGATGGATGTGCGTCCAAGGAGGTAGGGGGAAGGCCCAGGTAAATCCAGGCCTTCTTAACCCCGAGATCTGATGGGGAAACAAGTCTTCGGACGAGCCAACTGAACCTAATCATGCTGCCGAGAAAAACCTCTAAGGAGAGATCGGTCAGACCGTACCGTAAACCGACACAGGTAGGCGAGGAGAGTATCCTAAGGCGCTCGAGAGAACCCTGGTGAAGGAACTAGGCAAAATCGCCCCGTAACTTCGGGAGAAGGGGCGCCACTAGTAGGTGAAGCGGCTTGCCCGTGGAGCCAAACGTGGCCGCAGTGAAAAGGCCGTGGCGACTGTTTACTAAAAACACAGGTCTCTGCAAAGTCGCAAGACGACGTATAGGGACTGACACCTGCCCGGTGCCGATCTGTTAAGGGGAGGGGTTAGCTTTACGCGAAGCTCTGAACCGAAGCCTCGGTAAACGGCGGCCGTAACTATAACGGTCCTAAGGTAGCGAAATTCCTTGTCGGGTAAGTTCCGACCTGCACGAATGGTGTAACGATCGA
>PIVT01000454.1 GCA_003353845.1 Pseudomonadota bacterium
GTGAGCGAAAACCGAAAAGTCTGTGCTTTGTTCTTAAATTCACCCGACGAGTCCCTAATACACAATTAAAATGGTTAGGGAGAACAAGGCAGCGTGGAAGGCTCAGTACTTCATCAAGGTTGTGGAACTGTTCGATGAGTTCCCAAAGTGCTTCATCGTGGGCGCCGACAACGTGGGCTCCAAGCAGATGCAGAACATCCGTACCAGCCTGCGTGGACTGGCCGTCGTGCTTATGGGCAAGAACACCATGATGCGCAAGGCCATCCGCGGTCATCTGGAGAACAACCCGCAGCTGGAGAAGCTGCTACCCCACATCAAGGGCAACGTGGGATTCGTGTTCACCAAGGGCGATCTCGCCGAGGTGCGCGACAAGCTGCTGGAGTCCAAGGTGCGCGCCCCCGCCCGTCCCGGCGCTATTGCCCCTCTGCACGTCATCATCCCGGCGCAGAACACCGGCTTGGGACCCGAGAAGACCAGTTTCTTCCAGGCCCTGTCCATCCCGACCAAAATTTCCAAGGGAACAATTGAAATCATCAACGATGTGCCCATCCTGAAGCCTGGCGACAAGGTCGGCGCCTCCGAGGCGACACTGCTCAACATGTTGAACATCTCGCCCTTCTCGTACGGTCTGATTGTCAACCAGGTCTACGACTCCGGCTCGATCTTTTCGCCGGAGATCCTGGACATCAAGCCCGAGGATCTGCGCGCCAAGTTCCAACAGGGAGTGGCCAACTTGGCCGCCGTTTGTTTGTCCGTGGGCTACCCCACCATCGCCTCGGCCCCGCACAGCATTGCCAACGGATTCAAGAATCTGCTGGCCATTGCTGCCACCACCGAGGTGGAGTTCAAGGAGGCGACCACCATCAAGGAGTACATCAAGGACCCCAGCAAGTTCGCCGCAGCTGCTTCGGCTTCGGCTGCCCCCGCGGCCGGCGGAGCTACCGAGAAGAAGGAGGAGGCCAAGAAGCCCGAGTCCGAATCAGAGGAGGAGGACGATGATATGGGTTTCGGTCTGTTCGACTAAGCTGGATCCCGATTGCAGAATGCCCTCTGCGGCGCCCGCGAACCATCGCTTCCGCTTTCGGCGTTTACCCACTAAGACCCTTTGTTATGTTTTCTATGTGCAAATTATTGCCGCGGTTTGACGGACCCAATGGCGAGTTGCATTAAACATGCTGTAAACTGCTC